>NZ_JBICJR010000070.1:0-482 GCF_043103245.1 Pseudomonas sp. YQ_6 | reverse complement strand
GCATTGTTGCTCAGGGTCACGACTAGGTCGTGAGCCAGGGCGGTGTTGATGTGCACGGTGAACGTCGGTTTGACGTTCTCGGCCACCGAGGTCTGGTCAGCAGTAATAGTGACCTTGACCAGGTCGCCTTCGTTGCTGCCGCCCGGGTTGCCTGGGGTGCCAGGCTCGTCGGTCACGGTAGTGCTGACCGGGGTTTTGTCGAGGGTCAGTTGCTCAAACTTGCCGACATCCGCGCCTTCAACGGTTGCGATCGATTTGATCACAGGGTCGTTGGTGCCGACGTAGACGTTGTCCGGGGCAGCCACGGTGGCAGTGCCGGTTGTACCGTTAGCCGGGATGGTGATGGTGGTTTTGCCATCGTCCAGGGTAAAGGTCAGCGCTGCGTGCTTGTCGATCGGCAGACCGTCTTTGTTGGTCAGCGTGATGGTGTAAGTGATCTCGCCGCCTTCGGTGACCGAAGGGGTGGCGGTCAGCTTGGCCAC
>NZ_JBICJR010000069.1:0-300 GCF_043103245.1 Pseudomonas sp. YQ_6 | reverse complement strand
CAGGTCGTGGGCCAGGGCGGTGTTGATGTGCACGGTGAAGGTCGGTTTGACGTTCTCGGCCACCGAGGTCTGGTCGGCCGTGATGGTGACCTTGATGATATCGCCTTCGTTGCCCGGGGTGCCTGGCTCGTCGGTTACCTCGGTGCTGACGGGGGTTTTGTCCAGGTTCAGGTTTTCGAACTTCCATGCATCAGCGCCGCTGACCGCGTCGATGGCATTGACCACCGGCGCGTTGGTGCCGACATAGACGTTGTCCGGGGCGGTTGCAGTCGCCGAACCGGTGGTGCTGTTGGCTGCCAC
>NZ_JBICJR010000068.1:0-361180 GCF_043103245.1 Pseudomonas sp. YQ_6 | reverse complement strand
GTGATCGACTGCCCGGTCGATTACAGCGAGAACGACCGCATCCTCAACAGCGAGCTGCGTGAGCGCGCCCTGGCGGTGTAAGCCCTGACAGGCCGACGCCGTCCTTTTGCCGGCGCGGCCTGGTGCTGCGAAGAGGCCCGTATAGCTGACAGTTATGTGTCGGCTTTACGGGCCTTTTCGTAATACAAGACTGCTGCTGTTTCCCATTCACCCCAGCTCAAGCAGACCTTGCAGGCTGGCCAGAATGGAATTGGCATCATATGGCTTGCGGGTGACGGGTACATGCTGCAAGTGCTCGGGAATGCTGATGCCGTCGCCATAGCCGGTGGCAAAGAGGAACGGGACCTGCCGGCGAACCAGCTCATCCGCTACGGAAATGGATGTTCCGGTGCCCAGGTTGACATCCAGTATTGCCGCATCCGGCTTGTGGCTGCCAAGCAGTTGCATGGCTTCGTCCTCGGAGCTGGCGGTGATCACGTCCTTGATTTGTGCATCGTTGAGAATTTGCTCCAGGCCGACTGCAATCACCAGTTGATCCTCGAGTATCAGTACACACAAGCCCGAGCGCGCTGCAAACGCACCGTTTGCACGGGCCAGAGGCGTGGCCGGGAGAGCGGTTTCTGCCGCTTCGGCTACGGAAAGGTGCTTGGCCGGGATTCTGAAAAAGCCTTGCAGGCCTTCGGGGTGATATTCCACTGCGCTGGTGCCACCCAGGTCGAACGGGATGCTGCGGTCGATCAGCACCGTGCCGAAGCCGCTGCGGCTGGGTGGGCGTACCGTTGGCCCATCACTTTCCCGCCAACTGATGGCACAAGCGTTGGTGGCGTCGATTGCCCAGCTCACCGAAAGCTTGCCGCCGGCCCGCGATAACGCACCGTACTTGGCCGCGTTGGTGGCCAGCTCGTGCAGCACCAGGGCCATGACCGAGTAAGCGCGCGCATCGAGGATGACGTTCGGGCCCAGCAACTCGATCATGCCGGCAGCCGTGCGATAGGGGGAAAGCTCGGCCTCCAGCAGTTTCGCCAGGCGCCCGCCACCGTCACCGCGCACCACTTGGTCATGGGCCAGCGACAAGGCCTGGATACGCCCTTGGAGCGTTGCCACATAGTCCTGCAGGGTCTGGCTTTCCGGGGTCGGATGGGCAACCAGTGCACCAATCAGCGACAGGATGTTCTTGACCCTGTGGTTGAGCTCTTCGTTGAGCATGCGCTGGCGCACCTCAGCTTTGGCGCGTTCACTGGCGAGCAGCTCGCTGTTGTGCAGCACCACCTCGACGATAGCGGTACGGATGGCATCGCCAAACTGGCGGTCCTGCTCGGTCCAGGGTAGCGACTGCTGGTGAACGGTTTCTTTCCAGATGGCGAAGCTTTTGCGTGGCGTCAGGCGGTCGCCCAACGCGCCGCTGTCATAGGTCTTGTTCGGGTCACCGGCCCAGTCGAGTGTCTCGACCACCTCCTTGCGGAAGAAGATCAAGTAATCCCTGGGGTGTTGCGACATCGGGACAATCAGCATACCCGACACATCATTAAAATACGCCTGGGCCGACGGGAGCACTGTCGACAGGCGATTGGACGCCCAGATTCGGCCTTCGCTGACCATGTCTGCCAGACGCAGCAGATCAGGCACGGCCGTTTGGGGCGGCGCCAGCCCTGCGCACGACCAGCGGCCTAGCAGCGACATGCCGATGCCGTCGCAGGGAATCAGCGACATCAACCGGGGCAGGCGTGCGTGGAAGAACCCATCAATGTCCGCCGCCTGGTTGGCGTCGCGCAGCAGGCTGTCCAGCGCTTTGTGGATGCGCACGGCGGCTTCGAGTTTTTGCCGGCTACGCAGGGTCTCGATATGCAGGGAGAAGAACTCACCGAACATCTCGGCGGCCACACGTTGCCCCATGGCCAGCGTGCGCGGTGCGTAGTGATGGCAGGCAATCATTCCCCACAGCTCGCCGTTGACGATGATGGAAATCGACATCGAGGCGCCCACGCCCATGTTGCACAGGTATTCGCAATGGATCGGCGAGACGCTGCGCAGGTGCGCGTAGGACAGGTCGAGCGGTTCGCCCGATGGGTCGAGCACCGGGTTGATGGCGACCGTATTGAATTGGGCGTCGGAGATTACCCGGATCGGGTTGCGAAGGTAGAGCGCGCGGGCCTGCTGGGGGATATCGGAGGCAGGGAAGTACTGGCCCAAGAAGCTTTCGAGGTCGCCACGCTTGGACTCGGCAACCACCTTGCCGGCACCGTCGGCTCCCAGCTGGTAGATCATCACCCGGTCGTAACCGAGCACCGCCCGGACAAAACGGGCGGCGTCGCGGAACAGCTTGCTGGTCTGGTCGATTTCGCGCAGTTGGGCAATCAGCGTGCGCGCCAGTTCAATCGGTTCGGCGATGCTCGCCCCGGCGGGTTCGAATTCGAGGATTGCCGTGCCTTTGTACAAGTGGGCGGCGATGTCGACGGCCTCGCCGTTGGGCAGCGTCACGCCGAAACTGAGCGCGGGACGCGAGGCGTCCCGGGTACGGGCAAGTGCGTTGCGAAGCGTATGCGTTACCTCGTCACCCAGCACCGCGTGCAGTTTCTGACCATTGATATCGCTTGCTACACCCAGCATCTGTGGGGCGTTGACCGAATGGCGCAGCACCACGGTCGCCGAGGCATCACAGGCCAGCAGGCAGCCATGGGGCTGGATGCTCCCGGGAATCTGGATGGGCTCCCGGTCGCAGTTGGTCAGGTTAACGTGGGGGTTGTAGGTCATTGGCCCGTGCCTGTGGGTAAGGGGAGGCGGGCAGCAGGTCCGCCATCGTCCGTCAGCCTAGCAGGCATTGAACGCCTTGGGGATGGCGGGTCGGGCAATGCCGGTCCATTCCCAAGGCAATGCTTTGGTTACCGCATTGGAGTACGGATGTGCTCCCGTCGAGAATCGCTTGAAGGCAGCTGCGATCAATGGTCTTATCCCGCGCTTGAGCCAACTGGTATTGCAAGATGAACCGCCCGCTGTTTATTTCCTTCGATGGGCCCAAGGGTACCGGCAAGACCACGCTGCTGGAGGCCGTCACTCAAGCGTTACGGCTGGACGGGATAAAGGTGATCCGCCTTTGCGAAAGAAAGAATGATCCTCACCGGGGCGAGACCATGGCCCTGGTCAACCATCTTTCCAGAAGCCCTTGCCAGGACCTTGAGTTCAAGGTTTGCGAGCGCTTCGCTGAAAGCCGAGCCTGGATTTCCCGACATGTACTGCCCAGGCAGCCCGCTGACAGCATCATCCTGATTGATCGCTGGTACCCCTCTGACGCTGCGTTTCGCCGTACAGTGCCGTTTGACAAGATCCTGCGCCTGAACCTCGAACGAAACGTGCAAGTGCCCGATTTGCATGTCGGCGTTGTCACGAAGCCTGAAACTTCATGGGCGAGGGCCGCGGCGCGCACGCGTGGGCTGGGCAGTACGGTGATCCATAACCTGGACGAACAGGTTGCCTGTACCGAGGCGTTCGAGCGTGCGGTTGCAGAGCAAGGCTGGGTGCTGTGCCGCAATGAAGGGACCGTCGACGAGGCAACGCGGCAGGTCGTTCGCGAGATTCAGGGCGTGCTTCGACACCTGTGAGGCTAGGGTGAGTATGGCCTATCTACTGCCTCTGCAGGCATCAGGCGCCTTGGCGGTCGATATCACGGCGCAGGACTACCGACGTGGTAATGTCATCCACTGATTCGTGACATGCCACGTTGTCGCGTACCTGGTTGAGGTCGTCGATCGTTCGGGTCTCCACTTCAACCACCAGGTCGAGCTGACCGCTCACCGACGAAACCCGCCGTACGCGCGCGTCCGTTGCCAACTGGTCGAGCAGCTTCATGGCAGGCGTGCGATGCAACGTCACCAGCAAGATCGCGCGTATCACGTTGGCGTCTATTTCGCCGATGTCAGCGCGATAACCGCGAATGACCCCGCTGCGTTCAAGGTTGGCGACACGCTCGGTGGTGGCACTTCGGGAAAGGCCTATGCGGCCGGCTAACGCCTTGAGCGCAATGCGCGCGTCCTTCGAAAGTACCTCAAGAATTTCACGATCTTTAGCGTCCAGGTCACGCATTGCAGCCCCTTGATAAGCTTGCCGTCATTATGCCGGTCGGAACCGGCATAATGCCTGTTGCGCCCGACCGTATGCAGGGTGTCCGTTTCGGCGGCGCATGACAAGCTATTGAAAAACAATCAGCGCGCTCGGAACCTGATGATATGACAGACCTTTCCCACCCGGCACCTCGGTTTTCGGCTAGCGATGCAGAGAGCCTTGCAAAAGATTTCTTCGATGTCACCGGCACTGCAACGCCCCTGGATGGGGAGCGTGATCGCAATTACCGCCTGGAGACTGGCGTAGATGCAGGCTGGATACTGAAAATCGTCAATGCCAGCGAGCCTAGGGTAGAAAGCGAGTTTCAAACCGCGCTACTCGATCACCTGGCTGTGCATGGCGCGCATTTGGGCGTACCACACCTGCGGGCCAGCGTGACGGGCGACTACCTGCCGTCTGTGGCCAGCAGCACCGGTGAAAAGCACGCTTTGCGCCTGGTCAGCTGGCTGGCCGGCACGCCACTTGCCAAGGCCAGACGCTCCCTGGCGTTGATGAGAAACTTCGGCCAGGCACTCGGTGAACTTGACCGTGCCCTGCAGGGCTTCATGCACCCGGGCGCAGTCCGCGACCTGGACTGGGACTTACGCCATGCTGCGCGCTCCCGTTCGCGGCTGCACTGCATAAAGGACCCTGATCGCCGGGCTGTTGCCGAACGCTTCATCGCCCGGTTCGAACAGACTGTACAGCCTAAGCTGGCTTCCCTTCGGGCCCAGGTGATCCACAACGATGCCAACGACTGGAACATCCTGGTCGATGCCGAAACGGCCGGTAACGTGACTGGCTTCATCGATTTTGGCGATGCCGTGCACACCGTTCTGATTGCCGAGGTCGCGATCGCCAGCGCGTACGCCATTCTCGACATGGACGATCCGATTGGCGCTGCTGCTGCGCTGGTGGCCGGCTTCCATGAGAAGTACCCGTTGCAAGCGCAAGAGCTTGATGTGCTGTTCAACCTGATAGCCATGCGCTTGGTTATCAGCGTGACGTTCTCCGCTTCCCGGCAGGATCAGACAGACGACAACCCCTACCTGGCGATCAGTGAAGCGCCTGCCTGGCGTCTACTGGAACAGCTCGATTCGATCAACCCACGGTTGGCCACCGGCATTTTGCGCAAGGCCTGTGGTTTCGATGCCATCGAAGGTGCGGGGGAAGTCCGCCGCTGGATTGCCGACAACCACAAGTCGTTTGCCGACCTGGTGCGCCCGTCAGCCGCCATTCTCGACAAGGTTATCGCGCCGTTTGGCGATGCCAGACATGAGATGACCATTGCCTCGGCCCAGCAGCGCCCGGCAGACGCGACGCGGTGGTGGAATGAATTCTCTGCCACGCACAAGGCCCCGCTGGGCATCGGGCCATGGGGCGAGGTACGTGCCGTCTATACCGACAGCGCCTTTGAGTCTCGCTTTATCAAGGGGCAGCACCGGACCCTGCATGTGGGGGTAGATTTGCTGATGCCAGCGGGTACGCCGTTGTACGCACCGATTGCCGGCACCGTCAGAAGCGTCGAGGTTGAGCCAGGCCCGCTGGGTTATGGCGGCCTGGTGATGCTCGAGCATACCCCGCCCGGTTGCCCGCCATTTCTGACGCTGTGGGGGCACATGGCCCACGAGGCGCTCAGCCGTTTGAAGGCCGGTGACAAGCTTGAAGCCGGCGACCTGGTCGGTTACATGGGCGGCGATCACGAGAACGGCGGCTGGATTCCCCACCTGCATCTGCAGGTGGTCACCGATACCCAGTTGCGCACGTGCGAGGTCATTGGCGTGGGTGAGCCAGCGTACCGCGAAGCGTGGGCCGACCTGTTCCCCAATGCCTCGGCCCTGGCCGGTATCCCGCCAGAGACCTACAGCCAGCAGGGCATGCCCAAGGCCCAGATCATTGCCAGGCGCAAGGAACTGCTGCTACCCAACCTGTCCATTTCGTACACCGATCCGATCAAGTTCGTGCGCGGTGATGGCGTATGGCTGATCGACAACTTCGGGCGGGCTTACCTGGACTGTTTCAACAACGTGTGCCACTTGGGCCATAGTCATCCCGACGTGGTCGAAGCCTTGACCCGCCAGGCTGCGCTGCTCAACACCAATACCCGCTACCTGCACGACAACATTGTCGAGTACGCCGAGCGCCTGACCGGCACTTTGCCCGAGGGCCTTTGCGTAGCATCCTTTGGCTGCTCGGGGAGTGAGGCCAACAGCCTGATGCTGCGTATGGCGCGCAACTTCACAGGCAGTGATCAGGCGATCGTGCTGGACTGGGCCTACCACGGCACCACTCAGGAACTGATCGATCTGAGCCCTTACAAGTACAAGCGCAAGGCGGGCAAGGGCAGGGCGGCGCATGTTTACGAGGCCGTGGTCCCGGACAGCTACTACGCCCCCGAGCAATGGCCGGTGGAAGCGCACGGCAAGCGCTTTGCCGAGTCGGTGGCAGAGCAGTTGGATGCCATGCGCAAGGCAGGCAAGCGCCCGGGGTTTTTCATTGCCGAGTCGATCCCGAGCGTGGCGGGGCAGGTGTTTTTGCCCGAACACTACCTCGAGGAGGTGTACGCCATGGTGCGAGCCGAAGGTGGGCTGTGCCTGGCCGATGAGGTTCAGGTCGGGTTTGGCCGGGTCGGCAGCCACTGGTGGGCATTCGAGACCCAGGGCGTGGTCCCGGATGCCGTCAGCATGGGCAAACCCATTGGTAACGGCCACCCGATGTCGGCGGTAGTGACCACGCGCGAGGTTGCCGATGCTTTCAACAACGGCATGGAGTATTTCAATACCTTCGCCGGTAACCCGGTGTCCTGCGCGGTAGGCCTGGCGGTACTCAATGCAATCGAGCGCGACCAGTTGAAAGAAAACGCCTTGAGTGTCGGCCATTACCTGCTCGAGGGCTTGCGCGAGCTTCAGCAGCAATTCGATGTGATTGGCGATGTGCGCGGGTTGGGCCTGTTCCTCGGCATCGTGCTGGTCACTGACCGCAAGTCAAAGGCGCCAGCCACGGCCCTTGCCAGAAAAGTGGCTGATGGTGCCCGGGAGCGCGGCGTGTTGATCGGCACCGAAGGCCCGCATGACAACGTGCTGAAAATGCGGCCTTCGATGATTTTCAGCCAGTCCAATGCGGACTTCCTTCTCGAGGTGCTGAAAGACAGCTTCATCGCGGCGCTGAAATAGCGTTTCAGCGCGGGCAGGGCGTGCGCATGTGCACGCCCTGCGGCGCACCTATCTGACGAACCGGGCAGGTGCCAGCATCAAGCACCTCTGATGCTCAGGCCTTCGCGAGCCTGGCCATGCAGGCCGGAGGCCTCTGGCAATGCCGTGACCTTGATCGCGCGCACCGGCACGGCGAACTTGGCGCCGATTTGCGAGAACCGCTCCAGCAGCCTGAAGTTGATCGCCTGCTGAATGTCCATGTAAAGGTTGTAGCCTGGGTCCTGGACGATGTAGACACACTCGAACTCCAGTGCCTCTTTGCCGAAGCCGCGCAGGTGAGCGCGATCGAAACGCGCCTGTTCCTGGGCCTTGATGGCGTCTTCGACGATGGCTGGCGCTTTCTTAACGGCCTCGGTGGGCGTGTCGTAGGAAAGTCCGAACTCGAACACGATGCGACGCTCTTGCAGGCGCTTGTAATTCTGGATGGTGCTGCTGATCATGCTGGCGTTGGCCATGACGATCTGTTCGCCGCCGAGGCTGCGGATGCGTGTGGTTTTGAGGCCGACGTGCTCAACGGTGCCCGCCAGGGGCCCGATGACGATGAAGTCACCGATCTCGAACGGCTTGTCCACGGCGATCGACAACGAAGCGAACAGGTCGCCAAGGATATTCTGCACAGCCAGCGCCACTGCGATGCCGCCCACGCCCAGGCTGGCGACGAAGGCGGTGATGTTCACCCCCAGGTTCGACAGCATCGCCAGCACTACGACTGACCACAACAGGACCCGCGCGCCCCAGGCCGAAAGGGTTGCCAGTGCACTGCCCTGGTTCAGGCCGTCGGTACGGTGGCGGGCAAAGTAGCGGCTCAGGCCCATGCCTATGGCGCGGTTGGCCCACAGGCCAATCTGCAAGGCAGCGACCACGAACCACAGGCTGCTGACCCTGCTCAGCCAGCGCTCGGGCAGGTCGAGCATGCTCAGGCCTACCAGTAATGAGGCTAGCAACAACAGAACGTTACTGGTGCCGGAAAGCACCTTGGCCATTATCTGGCTCAAGGGGCCCTCGTGTTCGGACCAGCGCCGCACCCGGCGCATCAGGAAACTGATGGTGGCACGGGCGACCAGGAAGATCACGATGGCGACTGTCAGCGCCACCAGCAGATTGAGAATGGAGATGCCGAAAACGGTGGTTTCGGTGAAAAGCGCGATGATGCGGTCGTTCATGAGTACCTCGCCTCTGGGTTGATTTGCCAAGGTGCTTTCTTGGGACGTCAAAGAGGCGCGACAGGTCGATCGGATTTCACCACGCTGGGCTGACTGAGTCAGTCCCGGTAGACTTTCTTCAATAACCGCAACAGTTTGTTCAGCATTGGCACGACTTGCGGGGTTCGATTGCCAACGCACGCTTGCCGCAACGGCTGCAGGCCCATGCCAACCTGCACCTGTTCGACGATGCCGTGCGCACGCTGCGCCCAGCCCCGGGTGACGCCGTGGCCCAGGACCCTGCATAGCCATTCTTTGGATGGACTAGTGCTGCTTGCGCAATGCCTCCTGCTCCGGTTCGGCGACCGTGACCCGGTTACGGCCCGATACCTTGGAAAGGTACATGGCGCTGTCTGCACTGCTGAGCAAGGCGCCGAGCTCAGTGGCAGGGGCCTTGGCGAACGCTAAACCTATGCTTGCGGTGACCGGGTGTTGCTCATTCACACACAGTTTGGCTATCCGGGCCCGCAGGCGCTCGGCAACCTCAATCGCCGTGTCTGGCGGCGTATTGGGCAGCAGGATGGCGAACTCCTCGCCGCCCAGCCTGCCGGCAATGTCGTTGTCACGCAGGCTGGTACTGATCGCTGCACCGATGCGCTGCAGCACTTGGTCGCCTGCGGCATGCCCGAACGTGTCGTTGATCTGTTTGAAATGGTCGACGTCCAGCATCAACACGGCCATGAATGTACCCGTATCCCGGCACCGGACGTGCTGCGCCGAAGCGTTGTCGAAAAAAGCACGTCGGTTGTTCAGGCCGGTCAGTTCGTCCGTGCACGAGGCCACCATGGCCAGCCGATGCGCGCGTTGCATTTCGTGTTTCAGGCGCCAGGCCGTCGTCAATGCCGAGGACAGGCTTTGCGTCGCGCTGACCACGAACCAGGCGAACACCAGCACCGCCAAGGCTATCCCTTGTTGCAGCGTGGAAGGTTGCAGCAGTAGCCAGCCCGTAGAAGGCAGCAAGACCAGGCCCATCGACACCAGGGTCATGTTGCGGTAGGAGGAGTAGCATGACACCGCGCTGACAGACATGCCGACGGCAAACAGCATGATCAGCGTCTGCCCCAGCGCGTCGTCTGCGGGCATTACGGCAAAGGCGCCCCAACCCCAGATAGCCGCCGACAGCATCAGCGTGACCCAGTAACGCCACTCCCAGCGTTCGGCCGTGCGCTGGTTGGCGGGTGCTCGCAGATAGGCGAAGAACATGGCGCTACGCACGCCGGTCGACAGGCCCAATACCGTCATCCAGACCATGACCCTTTGCTGGTCGAAACGCTCCCAGCCTAACCAGCACAGCATTACGGCGGCCAGGAAGCTGCCAAGCACAGCGGGCGCTGACTGAACAAACAGCTGTTCGAGCCGATCCCTCCGTACGGAGTGCGCTATTTCATCGCGGGGATCAAGGTTTGTCATGGCTGGTGCCGCCACTCGTGACCGGTAGCGGATACCGGCACTTTGACGGCGCCCTGGAAAAGCCTCCTGGCGTTCACATGTGATGCCCTTCGCCATGTTTGATTGCTGGATTCAGAAAGCGTTGCGGTAGGTGGTGGCGGTGCAGAACTGGTTATCACCACGGCTACGGCACCTGCGACGTTTTCCGCATTTCATGTCGTTGCGCGGATCCCTTTCTTGACCGAAGGCTAGGTTCCCCCTCGCAAGCTCCGTGTCACGAACATAGCCTGTTTTCCGCCACTTCGAAAGCCAATTGATCGCGAGGGCCAACAAGCGGTCGAGCAAGCCAAGGCAGCTGAGGGCGTTGCCAGACCCACGGGCGCCAATAGGCGACGCGGCCATCGACCCAACCGGCTGGCGTGAACGTGACACCGGTTTCCCAGCCTACGTTGATCGATGGAGAAAGGTCTTCGTTGCGCGGTGGCACTTTGTAGGCGGCTGCGCCCGTACCCACCTGGAACGTTCTATCCCAGTTGGCATTAAAGCTGGTGACCTTCCAGGGTGAATAGACAACGCTGAGCTTGGGCTGTTTGATCAGGCCGTAGTCGTTGATGTCGTAATCCTGGCCGGTCATCTCGTTGGTGAAGTCACCGCCGATCCTGTCCACGCGGTACGCCGGGACAATCTTCAGCGATTCATCAGTAGCGCCACTGCACAGCGACTTCCAGGCTGCGCGGTTCACCCAGGTAGTACTGGGTGTTGGTCTGGTGGATGAAGCGGGCATACACCTCGTCGGTGAGGTTGCGCAGCCGCGCGCTGACTTGCACGTGCTTGTCCAGGTCGTGGGTCATGGACAGTCCGTAGACGGTGTACGACGGTACCCATGCGGTATTGGCGGTGTTGGCGTACACCGATGAGACATAGCGGGCATCGGCCCCGACCTGCCAGCCGGGCGCCAGGTCGTAGGTCAACCAGAGGTTGGCCACGCGGTCGGGGATGTTGACCGGGTTCTTGCCCTTGCGCGAGTACACTACGCCGCCGATGGTCTCGTTGAATTCATCGTATTCGGCATTTACCCAACTGAAGTTGCCAGCCGCCAGCAGCTTGGGCGTCACCTTGAACGAGGCTGCCAGCTCGATGCCGGTGGAGGTCTGCTGGCCCGCCTGCTCGGTGGTGTTGGGCACGGTCGAGGAGGGCACGGAGATATCCTTGCGCACGATGCGATACGCCGCTGCCGTGGCCGAGCCGCGGCCGTCGAGGAAGTCAAACTTGCTGCCTATTTCGACCTGACGGCCGGTGCTCAGGTCGAAGTCGCCGACCTGGCTGATCGAGGCGCTGGTCAGGGTTCCGCCTGGTGGTTCGGCCGAGGTGCTGTATTGGGTGTACAGGCTAACGTTGGAGGTCAGGTCATAGACCAGGCCCAGGCGCCCGGTGATGGCGTCCCAGCGTCGGTCGAGCTTGGCTCGCGCCACATGGTCGACCACGTCGAAGTCGATATGGTCGTAGCGCAGCGCGGTGATCAATGACAGTTGATCGGTCAGGCGGGTACGGTTCTCGACGAAGGCCGAGGTGGTGTCGGTGGTGGTGGTTCTGCCCTTGGTCATGGGCGCGTCCATGCCGGGGATATCGAGGAAGTGCCCGGGTTCGAAGCCGTTCGGGTCAACCGTGTCGAACGCCCCCTTGGATAGTGGGTAGTTGGTTTGCTGGTTGGTGCTGTAGTCCATGCCGAACGCCCAGTCGCTGGCCAGGCCGAACAACTGGCCCTGGTGGGTCAGCTCGAGCTTGTTGCCGTTGACCTCCTGGTCGTGCCGCTGGCGATAGCCGCCCGAGCGAGCGGTGGCGCTGTTATCGGCGTTGTAGCGATACACCTCAAGATTGCGGTAATCGCGCTGGCCGTTGTAGTGGTAGAAGGTATTACGCAGTTGGGTGTTGTCGTCGAAGCGGTAGTCGGTGATCGAGCGCAGCCACCGGGTGCGCTGTTCGTAGCGACCGTCTTCGACGTTGTAGTTGTTGAAACGGTTGTGCTTGTCGATGTGCAGAGTGCCGACCAGAGGCTGCAATACCGGTGAGCCCCAGTAGGGGCTGTCCTCTTGCTCTTCCAGGTACTCGATGGCCAGCGTGTGCGAGAGCTGGTCGTTGATGTCGCTAAGCAGCGAGAAGGCCAGGTTGCCGGCCCCATTCTCCTGGCGATCGATATAGCCGTTGGTGCTGGTGCGGCTGTAGTCGAGGCGGGCATAGTGGCGTGGGCCGTCGCCCGTGTTCAGCGCCTTGTTGAAGGCGACCGACGTTTCCATGGTGTCGTAGCGTGCATAACTGACGCGCCCTTCGAAGGTGTCTTCGTCACGGCTTGCCAGCCGGGTGATGAAATTGAGGCTGCCACCGACAGCGCCGCTGCCGTTGAGGAAGGAGGATGGCCCGCCGAGCAATTCGACGCGGTCGTAGATCCAGGCGCCCACCGGGCGCGCCGCGCCGCCATACTGCAAATTGATGCCATTGAACAACTGGCTGATCTGAGCACCGTTGAACCCTCGGTACGACACATATCCCCCCCAGCCGGGCGGAGCCGAGGCGTTAACCCCGGGCAGTGCATTGGCGGCGTCCTGGAAGTTACGTGCGCCAATGCGCTCCATGGTCTTGCGGTCGGCAACGCTGACGGAAGCGGGGTTCTCCCTGGCGCTCAGGTTCAGCCGCGAGCCGCTTTCGATGGGGCGATCAAGGTCAAGGCGGGTTGCCTCCGTGGGTTGATTGGCTGCGGCCGTGACATTGCTGGCCGGCAGGGTCAGGGTGTCATCCTGCGCCCAGGCACAGGTTGCGCTGCCAACGAGCAGCGCCAAAGTGGTCATGCGGAACATGCAAGGCTTCCTGGCTGAAATCGGTGAGCACACGCCCGCTGCCGATCAGGCGGCACGGGGACATGGCGATGTCAGAACGCGAGAAGCGAAGCGGGAGAGGCGCGGGGATTGACCAGTGGCCAGCGCTGCTTGGGCAGGCGTGGCGGAGGTTGGTTGGGTAAGGGGCTGCCCGGCTCGCCGGTGAGCAGGGTCAGCAGGCCGAAAAAGACGGCCAGCAGTGTGGCGCTGAACAGGCTGGCGATCACGCAGTCACCGCCGGCAGGCAGGCTCGGATCGCTGAAGTCTTGCTCACCTTGGACCATGCCGCTGCTGTCGGCCGTGCACCAGGCGGCATCATCCATGCCAGCTAGGCGCAACCCGGCCATTTGCCCATGGCCCATGGCGCACAGCAACGAGCCGAACAGAATGCTGAAATACAGCACCCAGGCGACCTGTGATCGTGTGTGGTGGGCCAGCTTCATTGCAGGACTCGGCGTGACAACTGAATGATCAGGTTTAGAGGTTGGCGAGGGATTCTACATCTTCTGGTGCATCTGAACAGGGGGGATTTTTCAAGCACGAATATTCAATCGGGTAGTGCCGGGGGAGGGCCATCGCAGCAATGTCGGCTTCATGTACAGGCGCACCGAGACTCAGTGCTCACCGATGAGTTCGGCAGCAAGAGCGCGGAGTTCGTAAAGCACAAGTCCCCTGCTCGCGTGTACAAACAATCGCGCGGCATGCCGGCTGCAGCCGGGTTGAAATGCGCAGGGGTAACGAGAGATGGGTGACACCCTCGGAGATGTAGGCCGCCACTCCTGTTGTTGCCAGTATGGGCGTGGTGAGATCCGGCCCCGAGTCAGTTCAAGCATGATGGCTGAGGCAGTCAACGCAGAGCGCGAGTGATCTATGGGAAGCTGCAGTTATTCATAAGCTGTTCCTTCAAAACCTCCACCGCTTTAGGCCTTCTGGGGTTGGACTTGTAAAGCAGGACTACCTGGCGCATGTAGCGGTCAGCGTCCGACACTGGCGTTGCCTGTACGTCGTCAGTTTTCAATCCCGCCCATAGCGGGACGACGGAGGCCCCCATACCTTTTGCGACCATGATGTAGATTGCATCTAGCGCATCCAGATTGCAGAGGACATCGGGTTGCAGGTTATTGTCATTCAAGTATTGCTGTGCAATCTGCCCACCCCAGGCGTTTGAGTCATATCGAATCAGGTTTCGACCAAGAATCGTCGATCGGATGTCGCGCTTGTCAATCGGGTCTTTGGTCAAAAGCATCAGGGGTTCTTCTCGAAGCACCTGTACACGAATGGTTTTGGGGACGGTGAAGGGCGGACATACCATGATTCCCGCATCGAGCTCTCCGCAGGCTACTTGTTCGTAAAGACTGCGCGAGTCCCCTGGCGTGATGCGTAGCCTCAGTTGCGGGGCAATACTTGATAGCTGATTCATGGCCTCCGGCAATAGGCCTGTCAACGCTGTAGAAATTGCGCCGATCTTGAGGTACCCGGACAGGCTACTGGTGTCCAGATCCTCTTTCAGCTCTGCTGCCCCCTGGATCAGATCTCGAATTTTCGGCAACAACGACAGGCATTTCTCGGTAGGTTCGACAGCGTGTGCGCTTCGGTTCAGGAGTTCGCACGCCAACGATTTCTCGAGTGCTTGTATACGCTGGCTGACTGCAGGTGCTGTCAGGTTTTCCCGTCGAGCCGCCGCTGCAATCGAGCCAGTCTCTATCACCGCCATCAGGCTTTCGAGAAATCGAGTGTCCAAAACATTTCCTTTCGCTGAGAGATGGAAAAATGCGCTTTAGCACTTGCGCGAGGCTACGCTAACCTCCCCGAAAGTTCTATCAGAAACCAAAGAGGGTAGTTATGAAATCGTTATTTCATGTTTCATACCATGTTACAGATCTCGAAGCATCTCGTAACTTCTACGGTAACATTCTCGGCTGCAAAGAAGGCCGCACAAGTGAAACTTATGTGGATTACGATTTCTTCGGTCACCAGATTTCGCTTCACAAAGGTGTTCCTTTTCCAACGACCCGCACCGGCAAAGTCGGCGACCATGAAGTGTTGATGCCGCATATCGGCTTGGTGCTGCATCTGGATGACTGGTTCGCGATGGCAGACCGCCTGGCGCTTCATGGTGTGCAGTTCGACATACCGCCGGTTGTACGATTCCCTGGCCAACCGGGGGAGCAGCGAACGATGTTTTTCCTGGACCCCAGTGGCAACCCGATCGAAATCAAAGGGTTCAAGGACTTCGAAGGTGTATTTGCCACCTGATTGGCATGAACGTTTGGGACGCGCCTCCCGCTTTGTCTGCGTGAGATAAGAGGCGTGTATCGGTGAGTGGCCACTCAATAAAAATAACAGGCTCCAACGATGTGTTTGGCATTTTTGCCGGCCAATGTACAGTCCAAATTATAATAACTGGAGGACGTATGGCAAAGACTAGTCTGGTGACTAGAATTATTGCAGGTCTTGTGCTCGGGGTTGTAGTGGGGGCACTTCTCAATTTCTTTCCCGAGTATAAAGCCTGGATAATCAGCAGCCTTTTACAACCCGTTGGCGACATTTTCATCAAGATGATGAAGATGATTGTCGTACCCCTCGTATTCGCGTGCATGGTCGGCGCGATCGCAGGCAATGGTGATAGCAAGGCGATAGGGCGGGTCGGGGTGAAAGCCTTGTTCTACTTCTTTGTCGTGACCAGCATCGCAATTGTGTGTGGCCTGCTGGTTGGCAATCTTGCGCAGCCAGGCGTAGGTGCCAACTTGACGACCCTGGCAAACACCCAAACGCTCTCGCTTCCGTCTACCTCGGAGAACACAGGGTTTGGTCAAGTCATCCTCAACATCATCCCGGACAATATCGTCGGTGCAATGGCGCAAGGAAAGCTGCTGCCTGTCCTGTTCTTCTCGGTCATGTTCGGCTTTGGGCTAAGTGCTCTGGACAAAGAGAAGAAAATGCCGTTGATCGCGGTAGTCAATGCCATTTCCGCGACGATGTTCAAGGTGACGCATATCGTGATGCACTACTCGCCCATCGGGATCTTTGGCCTGATCGGCGTGACGGTAGCCAACTTCGGGCTTTCCGCGTTGCTGCCTCTGGCAAAACTGATTGCCGTCACCTACGTCGCGGTCATTCTGTTCGGCGTGGTCGTGCTGGGCGGCATCGCGAAGGTTGCAGGGATCAACATCTTCGACCTGATCAAGGCGATCAAGGATGAGTTGATCCTGGCGTTCAGTACCGCCGCCTCGGCGACTGTCATGCCCCAACTGATTGAGAAGGTCGAGGCCTACGGTGCGCCGCGTTCGATTGCGACGTTGGTTATCCCTACGGGATATTCCTTCAATCTGGATGGCGCATCGCTGTTCGTGGGCATCGGCACGCTGTTCATCGCGCAGCTCTATGAAATTCCCCTGAGCTTGGCTGACCAGGCGATGCTGATCATCATCATGGTGCTGACCTCCAAGGGCGCAGCCGGCGTCCCGGGTGCCATGTTCGTCATCTTGACCGCTACGCTGACCAGTGCAGGTCTGCCGGTGGAAGGTATTGCGTTCATCGCCGGAGTCTATCGCTTGATGGACATGCCGATCACGGCGCTGAATGTCTTGGGCAACGCACTGGCGCCTCTGGTTGTGGCGAAGTGGGAGAACCAATACCGGATGCCTGCTGCTCCGGTTGTAGTTCCCGAGGAGCGCCCGCAAGTGTTGACCTGTTCACTTGGCGCTGGGGGCTCGGCAAAAACGACCTAGTGTGTCATCGACATGATCGCCCTGCATGTGATGCAAGTGCCCATCATGCAGGTAATCGACTTGCAGGCACTCATTGCGAACGTCTCTAACTGCCATACCTCGGCCGTCACGGCCGAGGTAGGTCACTTATGTTACTCGTGGTGCGGCTCACCCAGGAATGTCAGTGAACTGAACAGACTCTGCTGGGCCACGGGGCTGCCGTCTGCCATTGGCAGGGTAGCCTGTGCCGCGATGATGTTGAGTCCTTCATTGCGTACGGTGATCCGTGCCCGGCCTTGCTTGTCCGTGGTGGCGCTGACCTGGTGAGGGGCGCTCCGATAATCGCCCTGCAGCGGGATATCAGCAGCCGGTTTGCCATCGAGCAGTACCTGCACTTCCAGCGTCTTGCCTGGCCCGACTTGCAGAGGGTCGCTCAGGGGAACGATCGCCAAACGCAGCATGTCCAGTTTCGGCAGGCGAGCACCGCTCTGGTAGATCGCCAGGCTGTATTTCAAGCTGTGGGTGGAGGCGATCGCATCCTTGACGTGGGTGCGATCCTGACTGACCCATTGCTTGTCCGGGCGCTGCGACCAAGGCCCGTTGTCCAGCAGCACGGCAAGTGCTGCAGGCGGGGTAAGTGGTCGCAGCACGGCATGATCCGCCAGCCGCTCGACCGTGACCGGGACCATGTTCCCGGTCGCGTCGAACGCCCAGGCGCGCTTGATCTTTTCCGCCTTGTAGGTGTTATCCTCGGCGCCGTGGCCGTACACGGCCTCGATATTGCCACGTCGCTCCTCGGTCCACAGGCCGTGGGCGCCTGCGTGGACGCTGACCATCAGGGTCAACAGGGACGCGACTTTCAACGATGGATGCATGATGGTTCCTCGGTTCAAAGGCTAAGGGTCAGGCTGACACTGAAGTTGCGTGGCTCCCCGGGCAGCACCCAAGCGCTGTTGTACGAGCGTTCGTAGTACTTGCGGTCGAACAGATTGTTGAGATTAAGGCCGACGGTGACCTGTTCGCTGGCCTTGTAGTGCGCCAGCAGGTCGACCGTGCTGTAGGCGTCCAGGGTGAAGTCGCTGCCGGCCTGGCCGGAGCGTTCGCCGACGTAGTTCACCGCTGCGCCCACATCCGAGCCGCGCAGGGCACCGTCCTGGAATTCGTACACGCCCATCAGGCTGCCGCTGTTACGGGCGATGCCGAGCAAGTCGCTGCCTTTGGGCAGGGCTGCGTCGCCTTTGGTGACCTCGGCGTCGATGTAGGCGTAGGCGCCGATCACTCGCAACGCGTCGGTCAGCTGGCCGCTGAACTGCAGGTCCAGGCCTTGGCTGCGCGCTTCACCCGCCGCCACGCTCTCGCCAAGGGCGTCGGTGGTGATGACGTTCTCCTTGTCGATATGGAACAGGGCGATGGTCGCGCCCAGGCGGCTGTCGAGGAGGTCGAGCTTGACCCCGGTCTCGTAACCCAAGCCCTTTTCAGGCTTGTACACCTGGCCCTGGGTGCCGATGGTGTTGGGTTTGAACGAAGTGGATGCGTTGGCGAACACGCCGACTTGCGGGGTCAGTTGGTACAACACCCCGATGCGCGGTGTGGCAACGTCCTTTTCCTGGCTGTTGCTAAGACCCGTGGTGCGGTTCTGCGAGGTCTGCTCGAAGCGCTCCAGGCGTACGCCAAGCAACCCCCGCAAGCGCTCGGTGAAGGCGATCTGGTCTTGCAGGTTGATCGCGTAGCTTTCAGTATGCTCGAAGAAGTCGTTGGCACGGGTGATGGCTGGCTTCGGCTTGCCGTATACCGGGTTGTAGATATCCAGCCCATACGCTGCGGAGGTGGCGCTTTGCGGGTACTTCTGACTGTTGCGGTAGTTTTCGTACTCCAGCCCGACCAGGGTCTGATGCTGCCAGCCACCCAGCTCGAACTGCCCGTGCAGCTCGGCCTGGGTGATGCTGTCGTTCCATTCGAAGTCGCGTTCGCGATAAAAGCGCGTGATGGTGGTGCCCACCAGGGCCTGGGGCTCGGAGCTGTTGCCCTTGAGCGTGCCCTGGGTGTAGTGGTTGGCCAGGCGCAGCTTCCAGTTGTCGTTGAGTACGTGTTCCAGCGCCACGTCGAGGGTCTGGTTGTCGTTGCGGATCTCGCCGTCATTCGGCTCGCCAAGGAAAGTCGAGCGCTTGACCGACCCCATTTCGCCGTTGACCGCCGGAATGCCGCGATCGAACACCGACTCGGTGCGGGAGAACTCGGTGTCGATCA
Organism: Pseudomonas sp. YQ_6; assembly: GCF_043103245.1. NCBI lineage: Bacteria > Pseudomonadati > Pseudomonadota > Gammaproteobacteria > Pseudomonadales > Pseudomonadaceae > Pseudomonas > Pseudomonas sp. YQ_6. Next base: position 342,455 of record NZ_JBICJR010000068.1, on the reverse strand, counting down.
TCAGCCGGGTGTCGGGTGACAGTTGCCAGCTCAGGGAAGGGCTGACGATACGGCGCTCGCTCCCAACATGATCGCGGAAGCTGTCGTTGTCTTCGACGGCGAGGTTGATCCGGCCCAGCAAATTCCCTTCGCTGTCCAGTGGCGAGTTGGCGTCCAGGGCGGTGCGGTAGCGGTCCCAGCTGCCTGCGCTGAGGGTGAGGGTACTGAAGGCTTCGGCCTGGGGGCGCTTGGTGACGATGTTGACCAGTCCGCCAGGGTCGCCACGGCCGTACAGGCTGGCCGCCGGGCCTTTGAGCACTTCGATGCGCTCGATGTTGGACGTGTCCGGCGAGCTGTAGCTGCCGCGGTTGATGGCGAAACCGTTCTTGTACAGCTCGCCCGTGGTGAAGCCGCGCACACTGTAGTTGAGGAAAGTCAGGCCGCCGAAGTTGTTCTGCCGCGAAACGCCACCGGCAAAGTCCAGGGCGCGGTCGATGCGGGTGGTGTTGAGGTCCTTGATCACCTGCGCGGGCACGACTTCGATAGTCTGCGGCGTGTCGCGAATGTCGGTATCGGTGCGGGTGGCCGTGGCAGAGCGGTTGGCACGATAGCCTTGCACCGGCCCGTCGGCGTGCTCTTCGAGATAGGCGTCGGTGATGGAGGTTTCGTTCAGCAGCAAGGGTTGTGCCGCTGAAATCGGCTGGCCGAACAAGCCCAGCGTCAGGCCGGCCAGAAGGGGGGCACGAGGGTTCACGTAAAGTCTCCGTTTTTCACGCTATAACGTTGCAGTGTTGGGTGCGTCTTGGCGCCAGGCCTGACAAATGATTCCTGGTGAGGAAATTTTCATGTGTTGGTTCGCGCATGTTATTGGATGTAATAACGTAACGCTAGTTAATAGTGATGCGCAGAGGCCTGCGGGGCGGACCAGGCCGAGGCGTCGTGCGGGTGCAGGCTTTCCAGATGGCGAACGTGCACTTGGCTATCGCGGTAACCCTGCAGGCTTACCTGAATACGCCGCGCAGCGTCCTCGACGAACATCAGGTTTTGCCCGTTGAGTGCCGCGAAAGCTTGTTCGTCAGCCCGTTTCACGGCGGTCTGAACCGGCGTGCGCAAGGCGCCTTCGACTTGGTCGATCAGGGCCAGCAAACCGAGATCAGGGGCGTCGGCAGGTACCGCGACACGCACCCGAGCTTCGCTGCGTTGGCTGTGCGGCGTTGCCAGCGACGCGTTGCTGCGCAGCCACTGCGCAACGGCGCTGGCTTCGAGCAGTGGCTGGTCCTGGAAGGTTTGCAGAAAGCCGTCCTCAATCAATTGCCGGGAGAGAGCGGCAGAGCAGGGGCAGGTCGAGGAGTAGCCGATCCTGACTTCGATACTCAGGTTCAGTGCCCCGCCGACCTTCGTGGCGAGCACGTGAACCGGGTACGACTTCCAGCCAGAGAGGCCCTCGGTCACCAGTGCAGGGCGGCGAACCAGCAAGTCGAAATCCAGGCGCACCCTGGCATTGCGGCTTTCGCAATCCTGATGGCTGTCGATCATCTCCTGCAACAGCGCAAAGAGGCTTGCCGGCGACACCGCCGCAGCCTGTCCCCAGGCGTCCAGCAGGCGATACAGCCTGGACATGTGAATGCCTTTGACGTGTGGTGCCGGCAGGTCGACCTGGACATCCGCCCGGGCGTGCAGTTCACGCTGGTAGGTCGGTTCTTCGATCCTTACCGGCAGGTCGATACCCTGCATGCCGACCCATTGCAACGGGCTTAGGCTGGGGGCCAGGTCGGTGACGGAAACGTCGGGTAATGCTGAGCTCATCATGTATATCCATTGGTGGGAGCCTTGCACGTGGCAGCAAGGGGTATGAATCAGTTCCAGCCGGGGAAGGGGGTGGTCAGCTTCATACAGCCTTCCGTTCCCCGGGCCCTTTCCTCATCGGCCAGCAGCGCGCGACGGGCTCGGCCTGGGATCGGTTGCCGGCCATGGACGGTTCGCAGTCGAGCTAGAGATAACGATTAATGTAGTTAGTTATAACATAACATTAAAGTCGGATTGCAAATCATGTCTGTGCTCTTGAGCAGGTAGAGGCAGGAAGCCGCTTCGCGTGTGGCTGCTGGAGTGGGAGAAAACTGCTGGACAAGATCGACGCTGACCTGGAACGCGTTGCCCGGGGCGAGCTGAAACGTAGTCGCTCGGGCTATTCCCATGTGCAGGAATGTCAGAGGGGGCCGATGCTCACGGCAAGTCATGGGCATTCATAGGCATTTCCTCGCGTTTGAGCCAACGACAAAAGTGCACAAAAAAGGCCCTGTCCATCGCCTACGGGCCTTTGAAGCGCTTCCGCTATGAGTATCAAGGCTTTTCATACAGAGCCTGATAGTCCTTTCACTGCATTGCTTTGTCAGTGGGTCTTTCAGAAAATTGGAACCGAATAGTTCACGTAAATCCGGTTTTCGGTATTGCGATGGTTGGCCTCGTACACCGTTGTACTATGTCCTATGGCGTTGTAGTAAGAAACTCCCAGCCCCTTGAAAGGCCCGCTCTGCACCGCGTAGTGCAGAGCCAGGTCGCGTTCCCACTCGCGTGCGCCGCTGCCACCGGCCTGATTGATGTCGGTACCGCTCCAGTATGAAGCGTTGAACACTAGCCCTGGCAGACCGACCCCGGCGAAATTGTAAGAATATTGCGTAAAAGTGGTTTTTTCACCTGCGCGTGTAAAGCCGTAGAGCAAGCGCGAAGTTTGCAGGTAAAAGGTGAAGGCGCCGGCTTCCTTGTTGGGCAGCGAGGAAGGAATGATGGCGGCGAAACCACTGTCATCAGACACACTTTGGTAGCCGGCCATGATCGAGTGAGCACCTTTGGCATAGGTCAGCGAAGCTGACCAGGTGTCATTGTCGATGCGTCCACTGGCATCTTTGGTAAAGCCGGCCAAGCGATATCCCGGTTCGCCGTTTCTGCCGTCCGCCCGGCTCCTGAAATAGCGCAAGTCGGCGAGCAGCGACTGGCCGTCACTGAATGCATGCTTGGCGGTCAGGCCGAGGAAGTCCTGCCTGTAGTAGTCCTCCAATTGGCCAAAATAGTACTGCGCTTTGATGCTCTCAGTCGGCGTGTAGTCGATACCCGCATAGTTGAAACCGCTGCTCTCTTTGGTCCCCCCCGCTGCGGCAAGGCCAGAGCGGTCTGATGAGTATCTACCGGTAGCCTTGGTCAATCGGCCGCCGGTGGCGACCACATTGGCAATATCCTTGGAAACCAAGGTCCAGCCTTGGTAGGTCTGCGGCAACACGCGAGTGTCGTCTGAGATCAATACCGGGATACTTGGGGCAATGGCATTGCCGCTGAACAGAATCGTTTGCGAGTATTTCAACTTGGCGTTCGCCGCGGCCCTGGCCCAGCTGTCGACCGCCCCGTCGCCGTCACTCGGAATCATGGTGCCGCGCTGATGGTGCCCAGCCCCGCCGTCAAGTTTCACCGCGAACATGCCCATTGCATCGACCCCTAAACCCAGAGCGCCCGGGGTGAACCCGGACTTGTAGGTCACGCGGAAGCCTTGCGCCCATTCCTGCGACTTGCTGGTAAGCCGGGTTGCTGTGGGCGAATATTCGTCGTAATGGTGAGTGAAGAAGACATTGCGCAACGACAGGTCCAGCGTTGAGTTTTCGACGAAACCTTCAGCCATTGCGAAGGGCGTGAGTAGGCACAGCAGCAACGGGAGTGCAGTTTTGAGTGTCATATAATGCTCTATTTATTGTTGTTCTGATATTAATGACGCGATTTGAATGGTCGGAGATGTGGTGCAATGGCGGCTTCTGAAGGTGGCTAACTTCAGCGCTGAAACAGAGGATAAGTTTCATCATCCGGCCAGCGGCTGCCGACTGGCTGACGTAGGCCGAAACGTTCTTCAAGTGACTTGACAATAGCGGGCTGATCTTCGACCCAATCATAAATTACCGTGCGCCTTGCGATCCGCCATTGTCCTTTGCGTTTCTCGAAGTGATCGGCATAACGACCGAGTATCAATACCTGCGTGGGCTCGCCGCCCTGGGAGGAGGAGCGCTGGAATGCAAGGAATTTCGATTCCACCGCAGCGCTCGCCGGGCCCAGTTCAATTAGGATGTTGGTGATCTGATGCACGCTGCACTCATAGCTTTTTAAGACGGTCAACGCCCAATCGATGAAGCCTACGGCAGGCCCGTCCCAAGGCCCGTGGCGGTCGTGGGCGTCTTCCCAGTAAGCTGAGCGCAGAGCCTGCTCATCAGCCAGGTCGATGCCACGGCAGTAGCGGTAAAGGCAGTCGCGAATGGCTTCACGGTCCAATAGCTGTTCGAGCGTCGACATAACTGGCGTTGCCCCTGAGTGATCGTGTATCGAGTAATTGGACTGTATTTTCAGCTCCACTGATCGTCAACGTACGACGGCGCGGGTTGCTGCGATTCACATGTGTGAAATGCAACTTGCCGACGTCATCAAATTCACATGCATGATGTTGTGCATTCACATCGGATTCGACATTGACAGTATTGCCGGCGGCCGCGATGGTTTGCCGACGTTCGGGTGATAACAACAATGCCCTGAAAGATGGAAGGCCGGACGCTGGAGGTGGTATGTACGCTTTAATGCAAGACCGACAACTATTGATATCCTCATTGATTGAGCATGCTGCACTTAATCATGGTCAGGTCGAAATCGTATCGCGCACGTGTGAGGGGCAAACGCTCTACAGTAACTACAAAACGCTGCGCGAACGCGCCCTGAAACTGGCCAAGGCATTGCAGGAGTTGGGGGTTGGGCAGGGGGACTGTGTCGGCTCACTGGCATGGAACACCCATCGACACATGGAGTTGTATTTTGCGGTGCCGGGTATGGGCGCGGTGCTCAACACGGTCAACCCGCGACTGCACGCGGAGCAAATCGAGTACATCATCAACCATGCCGAAGACAAAGTGCTGTTCTTTGACCTGACTTTCGCCGAGTTGATCCGAACGCTGCGCCCAGCGTTGAAGTTCACTGCCACCCTGGTGGTCATGACCGACCGTGCGCACAAGCCGAAGGGGCTCGACGATTGCCTCTGCTACGAAGACCTTATCGACGCGCACGACGACACCTATCAATGGCCGCAACTCGACGAGAAACTGGCCTCCTCTCTGTGCTACACCTCCGGCACCACCGGCAACCCCAAAGGAGTGTTGTACAGCCATCGATCGACGCTGCTCCACGCCTTCAACACCTGTGCGATGGACGGTCTGCAGTTGTCGAGCCGCGACCGGGTGTTGCTGACCGTACCCTTGTTCCACGTCAACGCCTGGGGGCTGCCCTACGCCTCGGCGATGTGCGGTGCCAAGGTCGTCCTGCCCGGGCCATGGCTCGATGGCCAGAACCTGCTCAGCCTGTTGCAGCAGCAACGCTGCACATTCTCAATCGGTGTGCCGACGGTATGGCTAGGCTTGCTGCAGTTCATCGATGAACATCCTGACGTACTGACCGGCGAGTTGGCGCTCGAGCGCGTGGTGCTCGGCGGCGCGGCAGCACCAAGGGCGCTGATCGAGCGTCTGCACCATGTACTAGGTGCCACCAGCATTCAGGCCTGGGGGATGAGCGAGACCAGCCCGATGGGCACCATCGGCAACCTCTTGCCCAAGCACCTGCAACTGCCGCTGGAACAGCAGATTGACGTGCGTGCCAAGGCCGGGCGTCCGGTTTACGGTGTTGAAGTGCAGGTGGTCGACGAGCAGGGGCAGGTGCTGCCGCGTGACGGCAGGAGCGCCGGCCATCTCAAGGTGCGTGGGCCCTGGGTCGCTGCGGGCTACTTCAAGGGCGAGGGCGGTCAGGTGGTGGATGAGGGTGGCTGGCTCGAAACAGGCGATGTGGCCAGCATCGACGCCGATGGCTATCTGCAGATCACTGACCGCAGCAAGGATGTAATCAAGTCCGGCGGCGAGTGGATCAGCTCCATCGACCTGGAGAACGCCGCCATTGCCCACCATGCGGTACAGGAAGCGGCTGTCATCGGACGGCCGCACTCGCGCTGGCAGGAGCGACCTTTGCTCATTGTGGTGGCCAGGCCCGGCGTGTCGGTCACTGGCCCCGAACTGTTGGCCTTTCTCAGCACCCGGGTCGCCAAGTGGTGGTTGCCTGATGACGTAGTGTTCGTCGACGAACTGCCGCATACCGCCACCGGCAAGCTGCAGAAGACCCGGCTGCGCGAGCAGTTCAACGATTTCGTTTTCACCAGTGAGCGGCAGCAGGCCGCCCCGCAAAGGAGTGATGTGAATGCCACAACTGATCATGGCTGACGAGGACGGCGTGCTCGAGATGCTGCGCGACAGTGTTGCCACCTTCGCTCAAGGGCGCCCCGGCCCGCAGAGCTTGCGTAAGTTGCGTGCCGCTGGCGCCGACCTGGATCTGGAGCAATGGCAGGAAATGGCAGCAGCTGGCTGGATCGGCCTGATGCTGCCCGAGGCGTTGGGCGGTGCCAACCTGGGTATTCGTGAACAGGCGGTGATCAGCCATGCCCTTGGGCAGGCGTTGGTTCCTTCGCCGATTGCCAGCGCCTCGGTACTGAGCAGTGCCTTGCTCGCCCGGGTCGCGGATTCTCCAGAGCGCCGACGCTTGGCAGCAGGGCTGGTGCAGGGTCGCTCGATTGTCGTGCCGGCCGTGGCAGCAGGTCGTGATGGCGAGGGCGTCGCTGCGCGTTCGCTTGAGGGGGGCGTATTGCTCGACGGCCGTCGCGCGTTCGTCGAGGGCGCGCGTTCGGCCAGTGATCTGCTAGTCGTGGCGCGGGCCGGCAGCGAAGACCTGCTGGTCAGCGTGCCTGCCCATGCCGAAGGGCTCGAGCGATGCGACCGTCAGACGGTGGATGGCGGGATCATCTCGTCGCTGATGCTAAGCAACTGCTTGGTGGGCAACGAGCGCATCCTTGCCCGTGGCGACCTGTGCGCCATGGTCGAGACCTCGATCAACCTGGCGCGCACGGCACTGGCGGCGGAGCTTGCCGGGATTGCCAGCCAGGCCTTCGAGTTGGCTCGCCAGTACACCATCGACCGCAAGCAGTTCGGCAAGCCACTGGCCAGTTTCCAAGTACTGCAGCACCGCCTGGTCGATCTTTGGGCCGAAGCCGAGTTTGCCTGTTCGGCGGTTGTCAACGCGGTCGAGCGCTGCGAGCAGAGCAGTGAACGTGAGGCGCGCCTGGCCGTCTATGCCGCCAAGGCGCGGGCTGCCGACGCGGCTGCATTCGTCGGCCGCCAGGCTATCCATCTGTTCGGCGCCATGGGCTTCACCGACGAGTGCGACATCGGCCTGTATCTCAAGCGTGCGATCAATCTGGGTGCCTGCCTTGGCCAGCCGGAAAGCCTGCGCCTTCAATTCATAAAAGAGGAGCGTGCCGCCTGAGGCGGTGCGAAGAGCCCATGCAGAACAATTTGCTTAAAGTTGCCATCACCAAGCATGTCGCCGTCGTCACCTTGGACAATCCGCCGGTCAACGCCCAATCGCGGGAATTCGCCGAAGAGCTGATCGAGGTGTTCGACGAGCTCAACGACCTGCCTGAGGTGCGCGTGATCGTGCTCACCGGTGCCGGCAAGGTATTCTCCGCTGGTGCCGATATCAAGTCGCGCGGCCAGGTGGGGGCGATGCCCGGCGACACCAACCGCCACCTGCGGCGCACTCGCGAAGTAGGCTTCTGCATCATGGAGTCAAGCAAGCCCGTGATCGCTGCGGTCAACGGCCCAGCGCTGGGGGCGGGCCTCGGCCTGGTGCTGTGCTGCGACATTATCCTGGCGTCGGAGAACGCCGTTTTCGGTCTGCCGGAAATCGACATCGGCCTGATGGGCGGGGTACGCCACACCATGCGCCTGTTCCCACATTCACTCACCCGGCGGATGGTGCTTTCCGGCTATCGCGTTACCGCGCAGGAGCTCTATCGCCGAGGCATCATTGAGGCCTGCACCGGGCGTGAAGGGTTGATGGACGAGGCGCTGTCCATCGCCAATGAAATTGCTTCGAAGAGCCCGATGGCACTGAAGCTGGCCAAGCGCGCGATCAACACCGTGGAAACCATGGGCCTGAAGGACGGCTACCGCTTCGAGCAAAACCTCACGGTAGAGATGACCCGTCATGAAGACTCGAAGGAGGCCATGCGTGCGTTCCTTGAGAAACGCCCGCCCGTGTTCAAGGAGTCCATCTGATGAGCATCGACTGGAACAGCCTGCCCGACGAAGAATTTCGTGCTTTGTTTCGCTCCTGGGTGCTGGAGAACTGCCCACCCGAACTGCGTTACCTGCGCAAGCAGCGACCTGTGTACGAGGAGGTCCGGCAATGGTACCAGGCGCTGGCTGACAAAGGCTGGCTGGCACCTGTGTGGCCGCGAGCATACGGCGGCATGGGCCTGACACCGGCCAAGCACATGATCTACGTGGAAGAGTGGGGGCGCCTGGGCTGTCCACGTATTCCCGACCACGGCATCAGCCTGACAGGCCCCTTGCTGATCCATCACGGCAGCGAAGCGCAGAAAGCCGAGTTCCTGCCGAAGATCATTTCCGGCGAGCACATCTGGTGCCAGGGCTATTCGGAGCCCAATGCGGGCTCCGACCTCGCCAGTCTGCGCACCAGCGCGGTCCTGGACGGAGATGCATTCGTGGTCAACGGACAGAAGATCTGGACTACCCTGGCGCACTGCGCCAACTGGATCTTTGTGCTGGTGCGTACTGATCGCGACGCCAAGCCGCAGAAAGGGATTTCGGTGTTGTTGGTGGACATGACCAGCCCCGGCGTCGAGGTGCGCACCATCGAAAATCTGCGCGGCGAGGCAGACTTCTGCGAAGTGTTCTTCGACAACGTCAGGGTGCCGGCCCGAAATCTGGTCGGTTCGCTGAACGAGGGGTGGACCTTGGCCAAGTCGGTGCTGGGACACGAGCGCATCTTCCTCGGTTCGCCCACCCGAGCCGAGTACGCCCTCGACCGGCTGGACAAGCTGGCCAGCGACCGTGGCGCTTTCGACGACCCTGCGTTTGTTTCGCGTTACGCACGGCTGCGCCTGGACCTCTACGACCTGGGTTCGAGTTACGAGCGCTATGCCAAGGTACTGCGTTCCGGGGGCGAGCTGGGTGCGGATGTGTCGGTGCTGAAGATCTTTGCCACCGAGTTGTACCAGCGCATCACCGAAGAGATGCTGACCCTGGCGCAGGAAGAGGCGCGCTACAACGACGACCTGTTGATCGAAGGCGGGCAGATCGATGTCATGAACCTGTTCCTCGATGCCCGTGCTCCAGCGATCTTCGGCGGTTCAAACGAGATCCAACGCAACATCCTGGCCAAGGCGGTGCTCGGGTTGCCAAGCTGATCGGCAGCGCGCCTGGGTCAAGCGTCGGCAAGCCGGCTTCTACACCCGACCTGTAGGAGCCGGCTTGCCGGCGACTGGCTGCTACAACTCGATCTCGACCGGCGCCGCAAACCCTTCTGCCGGCTCCAGCCGCTTGGCCGCAGTCTGCAGAACCTGCAGGTAATGATCATGGTTCTGCCGGATACGCTCGGCCGCTCCCCCGAGCCCCAGCGTGACCGGTTGCCCCTGAATGGTGACCGGCAACAGCACGCACAAGGTCGCGCCGCCGAGGAACGGAATGTTCTCGGCCGAGGCATAGCCTTGCTTGCGCAGGTGGCGGATCTTTTCCATCATCGCAGGTACCTCTACGCGCTCGCCGTTGTGCTTCTGGGTGACGATGTTGGCGCGGCGGATCAGGTTGTCGAGCACCTTGTCGCTCAGGGTCGACATCAGCAGCCAGCCAGTCGCCGACTGGGTCATCGGCCGCAGTTCGCTCTCGTTGACGTGAAAGCGCAGGGCATGCACCGACTGCAGCACCTGCACGTACTGCACATAGATATCGTTCTTGGTGTTGATCGATACCGATTCGCCGGTCTCGGCATGCACATCGTTCATCGCCTCGATGATACCGCCGGAGGCGAACAGGGTATTGGGCACCCATTCCCCCAGCGACGTGACCTTGACCGTGGGGAAGTACAGGCGCTCATTTCGGTTGAAGTTAAGATAACCCAACGTGATCAGGGTTTTCAGTAGCACCGTGGTACTCGATTGCGGATAGCCCAATGCGGCAGATATTTCAGACATGGCCCGCGGTTGTCGGACATTTTTGAAAAACTCAAGTATTTCAAGCACGCGCATGGCGGATTTGACGTGTGACGGTTGCATTGTGAACGCCCCCTTATGCGGCGATGTTTTTCACATCTGTGAAAGTCGCACACATATACATAGTTATTGTTGTTGGCCAAAGATTCGGATGACAGGATGGTTTTGTCAAGGCACGCCAAACGTTCGGGTTGAACACACGACCCCCCCAACAACAAGAGAGACAGGACATGGGCAGACTGACCGGAAAAGTCGCACTGGTAACCGGTGGCGCAAGAGGTATTGGTGCAGCAATCAGCGAGGCGTTCGCCCGCGAAGGTGCACGGGTGGGGATCATGGACTTGAAGGAAGAAGCAGCGCTCGAAGCCGTGCGGCGTATCGAGGCCAATGGCGGCCAGGCGTTGGCGTTGGTGGGCAATGTCGCCAGGCGCGAAGATGTGCTGCATGCCGTCCGCGCGCTCGGCGAGACTTTCGGCGCGCCGACCCTGCTGGTCAACAATGCCATGTGGAACCGCTACGGGCCGCTGCTGGAACAGACCGAAGAGATGATAGGGCGTATGGTCGACGTCGGCCTCAAAGGTGTGGTCTGGGGCTATCAGGCAGCGATTCCGGGCATGATCGCAGCCGGTGGCGGCTGCATCATCAACATCGCCTCACCCTCTGCTGTACTGGCTATGCGCAACGGCATCATGTACAGCGCGGTCAAGGCGGCGGTAGCCGGGCTGACCCGTTCGGGCTCGGCGGAGTTCGGCCCGCACAACATTCGTGTCAACGCCATCGCGCCCGGGCCGACCCCTACTGACGGGGCCAATCTGGTGGTCGATGAAGCCGCCTGGGAGCGCCGCCGCGAACGGATGCCGATCGGCCGCTTGGGCACACCCCAGGACATCGCCAATGCGGCCGTTTTTCTGGCAAGTGAAGAATCCAGTTTCATTACCGGCGATATGTTGTTCGTGGACGGTGGTGTGACGTACGCGTTTTCCTGAACAGCAATAAAGATGTAGTCCACAACAATAAAGGGTCGTCCCACCCGTGCGGATCAAGTGATCCGCAGTGTCCGGCTGTGGCCAGCGAACAAGGGGTGGTGATAATAAAAGGGATTGCCATGCCTATAACATTTACCCGCCTTGGCGAAATGCCTGATTTGCTCGGTGAAAGTGCTGTATGGGACAGCGAGTTGCACTGCTTATATTGGGTCGACAGTATGTCCCGGTTGATTCGTCGATATCACCCGGCCAGCGGCAGTTACCAACAGTGGCCGACGCCGTCGACGGTCGGCTGTGTCGGGCTGGGTGCCGGCAATACCCTGGTCGCCGGCCTGGCGGACGGCATCTACAGCATGGACCTGAACAGTGGCGAGTTTTCCCCGCTGTTCCAGCCGCAACCTGTTAATCCTCACGTGCGGCTCAATGACGGCCGGATGGATCGTGCCGGACGTTTTCTCTGTGGCTCAATGGGGCTGCATGCCGACCCGCAAGGCGCGCTGTACCGGGTGTCTGGCCTGGCGGACGGCGAGATACTGGCCACCGGTATCCGTATTGCCAACACCCTGTGTTTCAGCCCGTCGGGCGACACCCTGTATTTTGCCGACAGCCTCGACCGGAGCATCCGCGCCTATCGCTACAGCCACGAGCGGGCGGCACTGACCGAGCCGCGTCGCTTTGCCGACACACAGATGCTCGGTTCAGGCCCGGACGGCGCTACGGTGGATGCGCAAGGGTATGTCTGGGTGGCGCTGGTGCAGGCCGGGCGGATCGCGCGCTTTTCGCCTGACGGTATCCTCGACCGGTTGATCCGTTCACCGACCGACATGCCGTCTTGCCTGGCCTTCGGTGGGCCGGAGCTGGGCACGCTTTACGTGACGTCGATCCGAAACTCAGGCTCTGGCCGGGCCATCTCACGCCATCCCGACGGTGGTTTTCTCTTCGCAATCGACGGGCTGGGCGTTCAGGGCCTGCCGGAGCCGCGCTTCGGTCAATGCCTCGCGCTCCTCAATCCTACCAATGGTGAACCCGCATGAGCACTCCCGATACGCTGTCAGCGCTGCTTTCACCCCGTTCAATCGCCCTGGTGGGCGCGTCCGACAACCCGACGCGGATTGGTGGCCGCCCGCTGCGCTATCTGCGCGCCAGCGGCTACGACGGAGCGGTTTTTCCGATCAATCCCAACCGCGACAATGTGCAGGGCATGCGCGCCTACACATCCATCGCCGACCTGCCGCAGGTGCCTGATGTGGCGCTGCTGGCAGTGCCGGCGGCGGCCACCGTCGACGCGGTGATCGCCTGCGCCGAACGCGGTGTGGGCTCAGCGATCGTGTTCTCGGCAGGCTTCGCCGAAACCTCTGAGCAGGGCCGGCTCCTGCAACAGCAGATCACAGGTATTGCCCGCGATTCGGGCATGCGCGTACTGGGGCCTAATTGCCTGGGCGTGTTCAATGCGCAGCGCGGTTACTACGGGACCTTCTCGGCGATCTTCGATGCCGGTTTCGTCGCCCCTGGGCCGCTGGCCATCGTTTCGCAAAGCGGCGCCTATGGCTCGCACCTGGCGCACCTGGCGCGGCAGCGCGGGCTGGGCATCAACTATTGGGTGACCACCGGCAACGAGTGTGATGTGGACGTGGCCGAGGCACTGGACTGGATCGTGGGGCAACCGCAGGTGAAGGTGGTGATGGCCTATGCCGAGGGGATCCGCGATGGCCAGCGCTTCCTCGCCGCGCTGGACAAGGCGCGACGCAATCAGGTGGCGATCGTGTTCATGAAGGTGGGCCGCTCAACGGTCGGTGCCCATGCCGTCAGCTCGCACACGGCGGCGCTGTCCGGTTCTGACGCGGTGTTCGACGCGGTGCTGCGCCAGTACGGGGTATATCGTGCGCGCACCACCAACGAACAGCTGGATGTGGCCTATGCTGCCTCGCGCGGGCGCTTCATTGACGGTAACCGCCTGGGTATCTTCACCCTGTCGGGCGGGTTCGGCATCCAGATGGCCGATGACGCCGAGGACGCGGGGTTGGCGGTGACCGCCATGCCGGACGCTGCCCAGAAGGCGCTGAAGGGGCTGCTGCCCTATGCCTCGCCGAACAACCCGGTTGATGCCACTGCCCAGGCGCTGACCGACCTGCCGCTGATGAGCCGATTCATACGCGCCATGCTCGACAAGGGTAGCTACGACCTGTTCGCCGCGATTCTTGGCAGCGGGCCGGCGAGCCCGACGTTCGCCGACTCATTGCGCCAGGCCATGGCTGAAGCCACCCAAGGCAGCCCGAATTGCATCAAGTGCCTGACCATGTCGGCACCGGATGACATCGTGCGCAGTTACGAAGCGCAGGGGTTCTTGGTCTATGCCGATGGTAGCGCGCTGATCAATGCGCTGGGGGCGCTGGTGCGCTTCAGGCAGCATTTTGATCTGGCTGCCCGGTTTGCCGCGCTGCAACCGCCAGTGGCGCAGTTCAGCCTGCCGCAGCGTGCGATCAGCGAGCACGAGGCGAAGTCGCTGCTCCGGCGCGCGGGTATCCCGTTTCCTGCGGAGCAGTTGGTCGCTGTCGATCAAGACCCAGCGGCAGCGGCACGCAGGCTGGGCTTCCCGTTGGTGATGAAGATTTCCTCTGCGGACCTGCCACACAAGACCGAAGTGGGCGGCGTATGCCTGCGTCTTACCGATGTACAGCAGGTGCGCAAGAGCATGGCCGAGATGCTCGAAACCGTGCGCGGCAAAGCGCCAGATGCGCATATCGAGGGCGTCACCCTGGCTCCGATGATCAGTGGCGGGGTGGAGACTATTGTCGGCGTGTTCAGCGACCCGACCATGGGGCCGGTGGTGATGTTCGGCCTTGGCGGCGTGTTCGTCGAGGTGCTCAAGGACGTGACCTTCCGCGTGGCGCCTTTCGACCAGCACGAGGCACTGCGAATGATCCGCGAGATCCGCGGTTTCGCGATGCTCGAGGGGGTGCGTGGCGCGGCGCCGGCGGACATCGACGCGTTGGCGCGGCTGCTGGTGCAGCTGTCGCGCTTCGCGGCGGCGCACGCCGGACAATTTAGCAGCATCGACCTCAATCCTGTCGTGGTGATGCCGCGTGGCCAGGGCGTACTTGCGCTCGACGCGCTGATCATCCCGCCCGTTTCGCCTGAGCCCATAGCCTGAGAACAATAAGGAGAACGCCCAATGAATGTTACTCAACAAGCCCGCGTACTGGCTGCTGCCGGGTTGTCCGGCGAAGCCTTCGACGGCAGTGTCGACCCGGCGGCTTTCAAGCTGTCGATGCGCCAGATCGCCTCGCCGGTAGGCATCATTACCACACGCCAGGGCGACCTGCGCAACGGACTGACCGCCACTTCGATCTGTTCGGTGTCTATGGAGCCGCCGACCATGCTGGTGTGCGTGAACCGCAACGCCAGCGCCGAGAAGACCATTGCCGCCAGCGGCACTTTCGCCATCAACATGCTGGCCGACGCGCAGCACCCAGTGGCTCGCCTGTTCTCGACGCCCAAACTGTGCCCCGAAGACCGCTTTGCCGGAGGCCTTTGGAGCGAGCTGATCACGGGTGCGCCGGTCCTTGAGGGCGCAGTGGCCACCTTCGATTGTGTGGTGCAGGACTGCATTGCATCGGGCAGCCACAACCTCTACATCGGCCGCGTGATCGCCACCCGCTCAATCGACCAGGACATCCTGCTGTACCGGGACGGCTCATTCCGTCGCCTGGAATCGATCAACTGACGGGCACCCAACAGGAGGCAGGTCGTATGCAGAAGTGTGCAAAAGTCGCCGTGATCACCGGCGCCGCCGGTGGGATCGGGCGCGCGTTATGCCAAGGCTTCGTCGAGGAGGGTTATCGGATCGCGGCCATCGATCTGGACGGCCCGGCGCTGGCCGAACTGCTGGACCCGTTCGGCGAGGGCCACTACGGTTTTACCTGCGATCTGGCCAGCGAGACGCAGATCATTGCCACGGTGGCGCAAATCGCCTCCTGCTTTGGTCGCATCGATGTGCTGATCAACAACGCCGCGCTCGGGCCGAGCATGGCGGAAACCTGCGACACCACGGTCGAAGGCTTTGAGCTGGCGCTGGCAGTCAACACCCTGGGGCCGATGCGTATGGCGCGTGAAGCCGCTCGGCACATGGGGCCGGGCACTGCGGTGGTTAATGTGGCATCCCTCGCCGGATTGCTGGCCAACCCGAAACGTAACGCCTACGCCAGCTCAAAGGCCGCGCTGATCAGCCTGACCCGGACACAGGCCTGCGAATGGGCCGGGCAGGGTATCCGGGTCAATGCGGTGGCCCCGGGCTATGTAATGACGCCGATGGTTGCCGGGCTGGAGCAGCAGGCGAAGGTGGATTTGCAGCAGGTCCGGCAGCGTATCCCGCTGGGACGCCTGGCGCGCCCCGACGAAGTTGCCGCTGCCGCGCGCTTTCTCGCGTCACCCGCAGCGCGGCAGGTCACCGGGAGTGTCTTGCCGGTCGACGGTGGCTGGGCATGCTTCAACCAGCCCGGCGAGGCGCACCCGCCGGTAGCCAGCGTGCCACATGCCGAGGGTCATCGCCCGGCCGCGACTTCGCTGCCGCGCGTAGTAGTGCTAACCCCTTGTGCAGGCTTGATCTGCGAAGTGATCGCGCAGCGCCTGCGTGCCGAGGGAGACACGGTGATCATGCTTGACCGGCACGCTGACGAACCAGCGACGCGCCAGGCCTTTGCCGCCATCAACGCCCAGTATGGGCGGGTCGATGTGCTGATCAACGCCGCGCTGCTCGTCCCTGCTACCGCGCCCCTGGACAATCTGCCAAGTGCCCTTGAGCACAATGTGACCGGCGCATTCGTTTGTATCCGCGAAGCGCTGAGCTGCATGCCGGCGTCCGGCGGGGTGCTGCTCAACCTCGGCTCGATCCCGGCGAGTGGCGCGCACGTGCAAGCTGCCACCTGGGCTGCCTGCGAAATGCTGGGCCGTTGCCAAGCGGCGGAACTGGCCATGCGCGGGGTGCGTGTGGTGAACCTGGCCACCGCCTACGCGCATGTCCCAGCCGTTGACGTCGCGGCAGCGATTCAATTCCTGGTGTCAGCCGAAGCGTCCTATATCACTGGCGCCACCTTGCACCTGGATGGTGGACGAACCGCTTTCGCCCATGCCGCAGGCGCGGCCCTTTTCGATGCTACGGAGGTAGCCTGATGATCTTCAGTTGCAAACCCGATACCGCCCCCCAATTGCTGGACGCCGAGGACTTCAAAGCCTTCAAGCTGGCCTTCGACGGTTACGTCGTCGGCCAGAAACCCGTGTTGGACGGGGTTCGCTACCTGCCGGACGACCATGCTTTCGTCAGCCAGCGCCAAGTCATCCGCGCAGCCGGCCAGCAGGCCACGCTCGCCTGGCGCGAAGCCTTCGCCGCGATGGTGAGCAGCGCGGCCAAATATGGGTGGGTCGACCCGCACACACAAGACATCAAGGTGCATATCCAATGGCAGTGAATCCCCAGGTGGTGCTGTTGCGCAAAGCGCCAGACTACGCAGTCATCACCCTCAACCGGCCAGAGAAACTCAACGCCTGCACCATGCCCCTGCTCGAAGGCCTGAAGGCTGCCCTGGACGACGCCATTGGTGATCCTTGTTGCCGGGCCATCGTGCTCACCGGTGCCGGGCGTGGTTTCTGCGCCGGGCAGGACCTGAACGAGCGCAAGCCTGTGGAAGGGCAGGTGCCGGATCTCGGTGCATCGCTGATCGAGTACTACAACCCAATCATCCTTGCGATTCGCCAGACCGACAAACCGGTGATCTGCGCAGTCAATGGTGTGGCCGCTGGCGCCGGCGCGAACATCGCCCTGGCCTGCGACATCGTCCTGGCGGCCAACACCGCAACATTCATCCAGGCTTTCGCCCGCATCGGCTTAGGCCCGGATGCCGGCGGCAGTTGGCTGCTGCCGCGGTTGATCGGTGAGGCCCGCGCGCGTGCACTGGCGATGCTGGCCGAGCCAGTCGACGCGGCGCAGGCGCAGGCTTGGGGAATGATCTGGGAGATCGTTGCCGCCGATGGGCTGCTTGACCGCGCACAGGCGCTGGCGGCCGAGCTGGCGACCCGCCCGGTAGGCTCTTTCGCGGCGATCAAGCAGGCTTTTCTGGCCTCGTCAGGCAACAGCTTGAGCGCTCAACTTGCGCTGGAAGCACAACTGCAACGTCGGGCCGGGCACAGTGAAGATTACCGGATCGGCGTCAGTGCATTTCTAACCGGCGAACAACCAGTTTTCGTCGGTCGTTGAAACTCGCGGACGGGTGCATTAATCACGTATATGAATCGCCTGCCTTTGTGGCTTGTTAGTTGGAACAATCCCGGTGCTCTCGCATAAACTCAGGGACACAAGGTTTCAGCGTGATATTTGGGCGTTACTTCAATCATTCGCCGCGGCAGTTCGCAATAGCCGTGAATGGCTTCGTGCGGCCTTGAAAAGCGTTCAACCCTCGAAATCAATAATAAAAGGATCTTCACATGGAATTTGGTACATTCATTCTCGCGGCTCAGCGGGGTTATCACCAAAGTTCTGAGCGTGTATTGCGTCACTCCATGGAGCAGGCCATCGCGGCAGAAAAAGCCGGCTTCCACACGGCCTGGTTCGCCGAGCACCATTTCAATAACTACAGCTTGGTGCCCTCGCCGCTGATGATGGTTGCCGCACTGTCCGGTCTGACGCATACGATCCGCCTGGGTACTGCAGTCTGCGTACTGCCGTTGTATCAGCCCCAGCGTTTGCTGTCGGAAATCGGCTTTGCCGATATCGCCTGTAATGGTCGCCTGGAACTGGGCGTAGGTTCGGGTTATCAGCAGTTCGAGTTTGAGCGCTTCGGCATCGACGTTGATAACGCTCCGGCCGTGTTTGCCGAATATTTGGATGTCTTGCAGAAGGGTCTGAAACAACCCATCTTCGAGCACCATGGTGAACATCTGCAGATTCCGCCAACAGCGATTGCCGTGCGCACCGTCCAGCAACCCGGGCCGCCTATTTGGCTGGCCGCCGGCTCCGCGCGCAGTATGGGCCGGGCTTATCGGGAGGGCCACAACCTGTTCGTCACCGCCTTCCACGATGGTCTGGAGACGGTGAAGACCCTGCGCGAGAGCATCGAGCAGGCCGCCGAGAGCCAAGGAAAACAGGTGAGCGATTCCAAGGTAGCGCTGCTGCGTTGCTGCTATGCCAGCAATAGCGAAGCAGAAATCACCAGCTACCTGGACAACGCCCGCTATCAGCGCCGCCTTTCCGAGGCCCTGCAGAAGCGCCGTCAGCAGAGTAGCGACGGTTACCTGATGCAGGAAACACCGACCGAGAAAGACCTGTCGTTCGAGCAGATGCGCAAGAACATGCCGATCGGCAGCGTCAACTATGTCATCGACAAGTTGCTCGAAGAGATCGAAGTGCTCAAGCCGGATCAGGTGGCAGTGCAGACCCAGCTTGGCGACTTCGATGAAAAAACCATGCTGCGCCAGATCGAATTGTGGGGCGAGGTGATCATACCGGCTGTCAACAAGGCGTTGGCCGGGACGCAGGTGCGGGCTGTGAGTGCGTGATAGCTCACGACCGCGAAGGGCTACTGCACAGCCCTTCGCGGTTTAAACCACGCCCTAACGTACAGTGCTGCATTCGGTACTGCGTGGTAGATGGCGGGGGCAGCAAACCGTTGTCCCTGATTGACGATGCATCGAACGGTGAGAAAACAATAATGATAAAAAATCTGAGATGGGTGATCGTTTTTCTGCTGTTGACCTTGTACATGATCAACTACCTCGACCGCGTGGCACTCTCGATCGTGTTGCCGCTGGTCGAAACCGACTTGCAACTGAATGCCGAGCAGTTCGGCATCATCTTCGGTGCGTTCTTTTTCGGCTATGCGATCTTTAACTTTCTCGGTGGCATTGCCGCTGACCGTTTCGGCTCGCTGTGGGTCCTTGGTGCGGCCGTGGCGTTGTGGTCGATCTTCTGCGGCCTGACCGCCATCGCCACCGGCTTCTGGTCAATGCTCATCCTGCGGGTGTTGTTCGGCATGGCCGAAGGGCCGATTTCGGCAGCTGCCAACAAGATGGTCAACAGCTGGTTCCCTAAACGCCAGGTGGCTACAGCAGTCGGCTTACTGAGCGCCGGTTCGCCGTTGGGCGGCGCAGTTGCCGGGCCTATCGTAGGCTTCCTGGCACTGGCCTTCGGCTGGCGGCTGTCGTTCGTCATAATCGCTGCCATTGGTTTCGTCTGGCTGGCCTGCTGGTTGTACCTGGCTGCCGAAACCCCGGAAAAAAGCAAGCGCGTCACTGAGGAGGAAAAGAACCGCATTGCCGAGTGGAAGCGCGAAGAGCAGGCGTCGCTGGTCGGTGTGGTGGCGCCGCGTCGCTCTTTCTGGTCATACATTCGCCACCCGGTAATCCTCAGTACCTCGTTCGCCTTCTTCGCCTCTAACTACACCCTGTTTTTCTTCCTCAGTTGGTTTCCCACCTACCTGACCAAGGCTCACGGCCTGAACATCAAGAGCATGGCATTCGCCACGGTGATCCCCTGGGTGGTCGGGTTCGTCGGCATGTCACTGGGCGGTGCGCTCTCTGATTTTGTGCTGCGCAAGACTGGCAACCCCGTGCTGGCGCGCAAGCTGATCCTGGTGACGTTCCTGTCCTGCTCAGCGCTGTGCGTCGGCCTCTCGGGCACCGTGACCACCCTGTATGCCGCCGTTGCGCTGATGTCGATGGCGCTGTTCCTGATTTACACCGCCGGGCCTTCGTACTGGGCGGTGGTGCTGGACAACGTTGATAGAAGTAACGTCGGCGCGGTGACCGGCTTCCTTCACCTGTGCGGCAGCATCGCCGGGATGATCGGCCCGGTGGTCACCGGCTACATCGTGCAGGCCACCGGCAAGTTCGACAGCGCCTTCCTGATGGCCGGTTGCGTGTCGATGAGTGGCGCGGTGGTGGTGTTCTTCCTGCTGCGTGTATCCCGGCCCGGTCCGGCGACACAGTTACCCAGCCAGGCGCTCTGACGCTGATTCATAGTCTTGAGGGGGGAATGTGCACCATGTCGAATCATCTTGCAGAAATCGTCAGCACCACGGTGCAGCAGGACGGTGTGGCGTTAGTCAAGATCAACCGGCCCGAGGTGAAGAACGCGCTCAGCGGGCCGGTCCGCGAGGCTTTGGCACGGACGTTCCGGGAGCTGGCCGTCGACCCGGCCGTGCGGGCGGTGGTGTTGACTGGCGGCCCTGATTGCTTCGTGGCTGGCGCGGATGTACGTGAATTCGCCGAGGCAACGCCCGTGCAGATGTACGAGCGGCATGCCGAGCGCCTGTGGCAGGCCATCAGCCAGTTCCCGAAGCCGGTGATCGCTGCGGTCAACGGTTTTGCCCTGGGCGGCGGTTGCGAACTGGCCATGCACTGCGATGTGATCATCGCCGGCCGGCAGGCGCGGTTTGCCCAGCCGGAGGTGAAGCTCGGGCTGATGCCCGGCGCTGGCGGCACCCAGCGGCTGATTCGCGCGGTGGGCAAGTTCCAGGCCATGCGCATGCTGCTCAGTGGCTGCCAGGTGACGGCCGAGCAGGCGCTGGCGATGGGCCTGATCAGCGAGCTGGTGGACGACCGCGAAGTGCTGGCCAGGGGGCTGTCGTTCGCTGCCGAACTGGCCGCGCTGCCACGTCTGGCCGTGGAGCAAATCAAGGAGGTGGCGCTGGTCGGTGCCGAGCTACCGCTCGATGGCGCCTTGGCCCTGGAGCGCAAGGCTTTCCAGTTGTTGTTCGATTCGGCGGACCAGAAGGAGGGCGCTCGGGCGTTCCTCGACAAGCGTCGCCCGCAGTTCACGGGGGAGTGAAATGGCTGAAATACAACGGATCGGCATCATCGGAACCGGCGCGATGGGTGGCGGTATCGCCCAGATCTGTGCCCAGGCCGGGCTCAGTGTGATGCTTTACGACGCCAGTGCGGCGGCCGCCCAGGCATGCCTTGAGCGCCTGTCTGCGGTGTTCGATACGCTGGTGGGCAAGGGGCGGCTTAGTGCCAAGCAACGTACCCAGGCGCAGCGCAACCTGCAGGTGTGCGAGACCTTGGCACAACTGGGCGATTGCGATCTGGTGATCGAAGCCATCGCCGAGCGGCTCGACGCCAAGCAGCAGCTGTTCATGGCGCTGGAGCAGGTGGTCGCGCCACACTGCATCCTGGCTAGCAATACCTCGTCGCTGTCGATCACCGCGATTGCCGCGTCGTGCCAGAACCCTTCGCAGGTCGCAGGGCTGCATTTTTTCAACCCGGTCCCATTGATGAAGGTGGTCGAGGTGATCGATGGCCTGCGTACCGACCCCGCGGTGGCCCGAAGCCTCATGGCGTTGATCGAGCGTTTGGGCTATCAGCCGGTCAAGTCGCGCGATACACCAGGCTTCATCATCAATCATGCCGGTCGTGCCTATGGCACCGAGGGGCTGGCCATGCTGGGCGAGCGGGTGGCGCCGGTTGAGGTGATCGACCGGATCCTGCGCGAGTCGATGGGCTTTCGTATGGGGCCGTTCGAGCTTTTCGACCTGACCGGGCTGGATGTCTCCCAGCCGGTGATGGAGGCGATCTACCAGCAATACTATCAAGACCCGCGCTATCGCCCTTCGTCGATCAGCCGGCAGATGCTTGATGCGGGTCTGCTTGGGCGCAAGAGTAGTCAGGGTTTCTACCGTTATCCTGCAGAGCAGGCGGTAGATGTAGCGGCAGAAGCACAGGCAGAGTTGGACCATCAGCTGGCGGTGTGGATCGGTGTCGATGATTCGGCTGACTACGCTTTGCTGGTGAGCGGGTTGCAGGCCCTGGATGTGCAACTGGACCTGGGAACCCGCCCGGCAGCGGAGTCGTTATGCTTACTCGCACCTTACGGGCGCGATGCCACGGGTTCCGCGTTCGCCTTCACTACAGACCCCCGACGCACGCTATGCATCGACATGCTGCCGGGCTTCGACCGTCACCGCACGTTGATGCCGACGCCGGTGACCGATGCGCGGCTGTTGGCTTTTGCCCAGCACGCCCTGGCCCGGGACGGCGTAGGCGTATCGGTGATCGAGGACAGCCTCGGCTTCGTCTGCCAGCGGGTGATGGCAGCCATCGTCAACCTGGCGTGCGAAATCGCCCAACAGGGTGTTGCCAGCCCTGCGGATATCGACCAGGCCGTGCAGTTGGGGCTTGGCTATCCCCACGGACCGTTGGCTTGGGGGGATCGCCTGGGGGCTACACGGCTGCTGACGATCCTGCAGTGCATGGTCGAGACCGGCCATGATCCACGTTATCGCCCCAGCCCCTGGCTGCGACGGCGGGCACAGTTGGGCGTCTCGCTGCGCCATGAGCGTGTCGCCGAAAGATCTTTTTCGTTCGACAAGGAATTGCAATGATGGTGGACCTTGTACTTGAACCAGCGGCCAATGTGTGCGCCCTGAGGGCGAATGACAGCGACCGCCTGGATATCCGTCAAGTCGCCGTTGTAGGGGCTGGCACCATGGGCCGTGGCATCGTGATCAGCCTGGCCAGCGCCGGGCTGGAGGTGTTGTGGCTAGACAATGACCGGGCGAATCTCGATGCTGGGATGCAGATGCTTGAGCAGACCTGGGCGCAGCAGGTGGCCAAGGAACGCATAAGCCGCGTCGAAGCCGACACTTTTCTGCGGCGCGTGCAATCGGTCGAGGGTTATGCTGATCTGGCTGACGCCGACCTGGTGATCGAGGCAGTCTACGAGAACCTTGCGCTGAAGCAGGACATCTTCCGCCTGCTCGATGCACATCTCAAACCCGAGGCAATCCTTGCCAGCAACACCTCGGCGTTGGATATCGACGCCATCGCTGCAGTCACCGAGCGCGCCTCACAGGTGCTCGGCCTGCATTTCTTCAGCCCGGCGCATGTGATGAAACTGTTGGAAATCGTCCGCGGCGAGCACACCCGTGGGGCCGTTCTCGACGCGGCGCAGGCGCTTGGCGAGCGGCTGGGCAAGATCGCCGTTGTGGCCGGCAACTGCCCGGGATTCATCGGCAACCGCATGCTCGCAGGTTATGTCGCCGAAGCACGCAAGATGCTGCTTGAAGGCGCGTTGCCGCATGAGGTGGATACGGTGCTGGAACAATTCGGCTTCGCCATGGGGCCGTTCCGCATGTATGACGTGGTCGGCATCGACCTGGAGTGGCGTGCCCGCAAGCTGGCGGGGAAGGGCATGCAAGCGCCGTTGGTACAGGTTGACAACCAGCTCTGCGAGCAGGGCCGACTGGGCCAGAAGAGTGGGCGAGGTTATTACCGCTATGCGCCTGGTAGCCGTCGTGCCGAGCATGATCCACTGGTTGATGCGCTGGTCTGCCAGGTTTCGCTGGCCTTGGGGTATCGCCGACGCAGCATCGACCCGGAGGAGATCCGCGAGCGTTGCCTGCTGGCGCTGGTCAATGAAGGTGCGAGGATTCTTGAAGAGGGCATTTCCGGAAGTTGCGCCGACATCGACCGGGTGTGGCTCAACGGCTACGGTTTCCCAGCCCAGGCGGGTGGGCCGATGAGCTGGGCGCAGGCACAGGGCGCGGCGCAGATTCTGGCCTGCCTCGAGCGCCTGCGCGGGATGTTTGGCGAACACTGGCGTCCGGCACCGCTTATTCAGCGGTGGGTAGTCGAGGGAAAAGCGCAACTGCCAGGCGGATAATGTGTAGGTGCTGGTATCGGGTGTTTCCCAGTACAGGCACTACTGCATATCCAAGCTCCCAAAACAAAACAAGCCTGAAAGACAAGGAGTCACCATGCAGCCGTTCAGCTTCATCACCACCGCCCAGATCATCAGCGAAGCCGGCGCTGCCGGGCGCCTGGCAAGCATCTGCCAGGCACGCGGCGCGCGCCGTGTAATGATTGTCACCGACCCGGGCATCGCCAGGCTTTCGTTGTTCGCACAGGTTATCGACGGATTTCCTGCAGCCCAGGTGGGGGTCTCGGTATTCCAGGAAGTCAGTGCCGACCCTAGCCGGGCCTGCGTGCTAGCCGCAGTTGCTCATGCACGCCAGGTGCAGGCCGAACTGATCATCGGCTTCGGCGGCGGCAGTTCGATGGACGTGGCCAAGCTGGTCGCGGTGCTGGCACATCCTCAGTGCAGTCAGTCGATCGATGACCTGTATGGCATCGACAGGGTGCACAGCCGCCGCTTGCCGCTAATCCAGGCGCCGACCACTGCCGGCACCGGTTCCGAGGTCACACCGATCGCCATCGTCACGGTCTGCGATACCAGCAAGACCGGCATCGTCTCGCCTATATTGCTGCCCGACCTCGCCCTGCTCGACGCCGCCTGTACCCTTGATCTGCCTCCCGCGGTGACTGCTGCGACTGGCATAGATGCCATGGTGCACGCTATCGAGGCCTATACCAGTAAGCTACGGCGCAATCCACTGTCGAGCATACTGGCGCGTGAGGCCCTTCGTCTGCTCAGCGAAAACCTGGCGCGGGCGGTACACAGCGGCAGCAATCTTGAGGCTCGTCAGGGTATGTTGCTGGGCGCTTGCCTGGCCGGCCAGGCCTTCGCCAATGCGCCAGTGGCGGCTGTGCATGCGCTGGCCTATCCACTGGGCGGGCATTTCCACATACCTCATGGTCTGTCGAACGCGCTGGTGCTGCCGCATGTAGCGCGTTTCAACCTGCCGCAGGCACGGGACGACTACGCCGAGCTGGCCCCGGTGCTGCTTGGTGAGCGGTTGCAGCCCGGTGATAGCCAAAGCCAGGCTGAGCAGTTCGTCGCCGAACTCGCACAACTGGGGCCGCGCTGCGGCCTGCCCAATCGCCTGCGCGACCTCGACATTCCCCAGGGCTGCCTGAGGCAACTGGCTGAGGACGCAATGCAACAGCAGCGCCTGCTGGTCAACAACCCACGGGAGGTCTTCGTGGACGACGCATTGCGTATCTATCAGGCGGCCTGGTGATGAGTGACTTCAAAGCGCGAAGCCATTACCGGCATTTCACCCCTATCAGCACCCGCTGGCACGACAACGATGTCTACGGGCATGTTAACAACGTCGTTTACTACGGCTTTTTCGACAGTGCGGTCAATCGTTTGATGGTTGAGCAAGGAGGGCTGAATATCCACGAGGGAGGGGTGATCGCGCTGGTGGTGAGCTCTGATTGTGAATACTTCGCCTCCGTCGCCTTTCCTCAGCAACTGGAGGTGGGGCTTTTGGTCGAGGCGCTGGGGCGTAGTTCGGTGCGCTATCAGCTGGCAGTGTTCGTCGAAGGCCAGGAGCAGGCGGTCGCGAGCGGGCATTTTGTGCACGTTTTCGTTGACCGCCATAATCGGCGACCAGTGCCGGTGCCGGTGGGGCTGAGGGAGGTACTGTACAGCTTTGTCGAGTTGAGTTAGCTCATGGGCGCTGACTGCTGAGTGGTACCTGAACGCTGATCAACAAGTGCTTAAGGCTTCAGATTCACGAGCGGTCGTGCAAACAGAGGCGGCCCGTGCTGCAATAACTGCCTATCGCGTATTGGGAGGAGGGTGGTCACCCTCTTCATGGCAGTGATGGTGGAGGATTTTCCCCACCTGCACGGTGCCAGCAACGTGCAGGCCGGAACCCTGCAGTGACAACTCGCTCCAGAATGGTCGGGCAGGCGATGCGATGGGGGCCTCAGTTCCCATCGATATCTCGATGGCTCGAATGGAATTGGAGGCTTGTCCCCCGCCCAGTCACAGCACCTTGTCGAGCGTGATCGGAAACTCTCTCACACGCTTGCCCGTGGCATGGTAGACCGCGTTGGCCACCGCGGCTGCCACCCCGACGACGCCGATTTCGCCCACGCCCTTGGACCCCAGTTCGTTGACGATGTCGTCGTGCTCTTCAACGAAGATGACTTCGATATCCCCGCTGTCTGCGTTGACCGGGATGTGGTACTCCGCCAGGTTGTGGTTGACCACGCGGCCCAGCCGATGGTCGGTCAACGCGGCTTCGTGCAGGGCCATACCCACCCCCCAGACCACGCCTCCCAAAATCTGACTGCGTGCGGTTTTCGGGTTGACTACCCGTCCGGCCGCTACGGCGCTGACTACCCGTACTACCTTGATTGTGCCAAGGTCCTCGTCGACGTGAACTTCCACGAATACCGCTGAATGCGTGGCGGTGGAGAACGGTTGGCGCCTGGCGCCGGGCTCGGCGTCGATTTGCACTTCGAACTCACCTTCCGGGGCGCTGGCGATGATGTCCGCCAAGGCCAGGCGATGGCTGCCCGCGTGCAGGTAGCCATCGGCGAAAATGATCTGCTCCCGGGCCGTGCTGGCCACTTGGGGGTACATCTTGCGTGCATGTTCCAGCACTTTGGTGCGCAGTACCTGGCAGGCCTGGCGCACGGCCGAGCCGACCGACGACACCGTGAACGAACCTCCCTGTAGCGGTGCGGTGGGCAGTGAAGAGTCACCCAGCACGAAGGTGACATCCTGCACCCTGGCGCCAGCCGCGTCGGCTGCGATCTGCGTCATGACGGTATAGGTGCCGGTCCCGATATCGGTGGTGGCACTGCAGACGGTGAGGTGGCCTTGGCCATCGAAGCTCGCTTTGGCGCTGGCCTTCATCTGCATGGCTTCCCAGACGCCGCCGGCCATGCCCCAGCCGACCAGCTGGTTGCCATGGCGCATGCTGCGCGGTTGCGGATTACGGTTTTGCCAGCCAAAAAGTTCGGCACCTTGCCGGTAGCACGCCAGCAGTTCCTTGCTGGAGTAGGGCTTGCCCTCGTTGGCATTGCTGGCGGCGAAATTGCGCCGGCGCAGGTCAAGCGGGTCAATCTGCGCTGCACAGGCAAGCTCATCCATGGCGCATTCCAGGGCAATCATCCCCGACGCGGCGCCAGGCGCACGCATGTCCAGCGGGGTGTACACATCGAGCGAGGCCAGGCGATAGCTGAGGGCAACGTTGTCGCACTGGTAGAGCATGCCACTCCATTCCACCACGTGCTCGGTGAAGTCCTCAAAGCGAGAGGTCTGGCCAAGCGCATCGTGGGCGATCGCCAGCAACTGCCCGTTTGCGTCAGCACCCAGGCGCAGGCGCTGCTCGGTGCGGGGCCGGTAGCCAAAGGTGAACATCTGCTGGCGGGTCAGCGTGACGCGCACCGAGCGCTGCAGGTGCAACGCCGCCATCACTGCCAGCGGCAACTGGTACTGCGGGCGCAAGCCCGAGCCGAAGGCACCGCCGACGAATGCCGCGCGCACGCGGATGTTTGCCTTGGGCAGGCCAAACACCTTGTGCAAGTAGTCCTGGCAGTTTTGCGTGCCTTGGGTCTTGTCGTGGATTTCCAGCGTGCCGTCGCCCTTGTAGAGTACGGTTGACGCATGGGGCTCCATCGGGTTGTGGTACTCGTTGGCTGTCAGGTAGGTGGCATCCACCTGCACCGGGGCACCGGCAAACTGCGCGGCAAAGTCACCACGCGGCGCCGGTGTCTTGGCGGGTGCTGCATGCGACTGTTGGCATGCGCCAAGGTCGGTCTGGTGGGCCTCCTCGGCATACTCGATCCTGATCAGCGAACCTGCATACCGGGCCAGCTCGAGGGTTTGGGCAACCACCAGCGCCAACGGTTGACCGTTGTAGAGCACTCGATCATCGAACAAGGGCCGAAACGGCGCCCCGTGCGCGGCGTCGGCGTCGCTGTAGTCGTCGTCATAACTGGAAATATGTGGACGATGGCCATGATCAAGCACGGCGATCACCCCGGGCACGCGCATCGCCTGTGTACTGTCGATGTTGAGTACCCGACCTCGGGCGATGGTACTGGACACCACGCTGCCATGGAGCAGGCCTACTTCGGGATATTCGCCCGCGTAACGCGCCTGCCCGGTGACCTTCGCCACGCCGTCTACGCGGTCCAGGGACGTGCCGGCTACCGGTGTGGGTTTGATCATGCTCGTGTCCCTCCGTCAGCGGCGCGGCGCGCCGCGTCATCCAATGCCCGCACAATTGCACGTTGCGCGAGCGTGACCTTGAAACCGTTGTGGCTCAGAGGTTTTGCACCTTGCAGCAACGTTTTTGCGGCCTGGGTGAACAGCGCTTCGCTAGGCGTCTGGCCGGCCAACATGCGCTCCACAACCGGGTCTCGCCACGGCTTGTGGGCAACGCCGCCCAGCGCCAGGCGAGCTTGCCGGATCACCTGGCCATCAAAGCTCAAGGCTGCGGCGACCGACACCAGCGCGAACGCGTAGGAGGCGCGGTCGCGAATTTTCAGATAACGGTAATGTTTTTCGAACACCGGGGGCGGCAGCTCGATGGCGACCACCAGTTCATCGACTGCCAGCTGATTGTCTCGCTCCGGGGTGTCCTCGGGGAGGCGATGGAATGCCGCAAAAGGTATTTGGCGCTCTCCGCGCGGCCCCTGCACATGCACCACGGCTTCGAGCGCTGCCAATGCCACGCACATATCCGAGGGATGGGTCGCGACACAGGCATCACTGGCACCAAGAATCGCGTGGATACGGTTCGAGCCTGTACGCGCCGGGCATCCGCTGCCGGGTTCACGTTTGTTGCAGGGGGTGCCGGTGTCGTAGAAGTAGTAGCAACGGGTGCGTTGCAGCAAGTTGCCACCGGTGCTGGCCATGTTCCTCAACTGCGGTGATGCCCCAGCCAGGATGGCGTCCGACAGCAATGGATAGTGCTGCTCGATCATCGGGTGCCAGGCCAGGTCGGCGTTGCTTACCAATGCACCGACCCACAAGCCACCGTTCGACGTGGGGTGGATGCCGTTCAGCCCAAGGCCGGAAATGTCGATCAGGCGCTTGGGGCGAACCACGTTTTCTTTCATCAGGTCGACGAGGTTGGTGCCGCCGGCAATGAACTGCGAGCTGGCGTCAGCCAGGCTCACGGCTTCGCTGATTGATGCGGGCTTGTGGTAGCTGAAAGGCGTCATGGATGCGGCCCTCGTTGTGGCGGGGCCAGGTCCGTCATCAACGGTAGGGCTTCTTCCACCGCAGCGACAATGTTGCTATATGCACCAC
This sequence comes from Pseudomonas sp. YQ_6, assembly GCF_043103245.1. Classification (NCBI taxonomy): domain Bacteria; kingdom Pseudomonadati; phylum Pseudomonadota; class Gammaproteobacteria; order Pseudomonadales; family Pseudomonadaceae; genus Pseudomonas; species Pseudomonas sp. YQ_6. The sequence goes on along the minus strand of NZ_JBICJR010000068.1, from coordinate 313,417 downwards.
ACCTGCAAAGGTTGCCGCTCATCTGTTCGCGAATGGCCTCGCGGGTGTAGGCGCGCCCTTCGCGGGCAAGTCCGACTGCGGAGCAGATCTGCCCCGGGGTGCAGTAACCGCACTGGAAAGCATCGTGGGTAATGAATGCACGCTGCATGGGGTGCAAAACCTCGCCGCTGGCAAGCCCTTCGATGGTCACCAGTTCGGCCCTGTCGCACATGATGGCCAAGGTCAGGCAGGCATTGACGCGCTTGCCATCGCGCAGCACCGTGCAGGCCCCGCACTGGCCATGGTCGCAACCCTTCTTGGTGCCGACCAGGTCCAACTGCTCGCGCAAAAGGTCGAGGAGTGTGGTCCAGGGATTCACCTGCAGTGTCAGGCGCTGACCATTCAGGGTCAGGCCGATGGGGTGTTCTACAGCCCCATTGGGAGAGATCGCGCTCATGGTAGGTCCTCACGGTCAGGGTTCGCGCAGCCGGTTGCGTCTCTGTTGTGCGACCGGGCCGGTTGAGCAAACGTTCAGCCGGCTTGCCAAGTTGCCGATCACATCTGGCCGTCACCCGTGTTTTTGCAGGGCTTCAATCAACTGGGCCTTGGTCATGGTCGAGCGCCCCTTGATGTCTTTGCTGCGTGCCTCTTTCATAAGGCTTTCCTTGCTTTGCGATTCCAGCGACGCGTGCGACGTCCGCGAATGCCCCTGGCGAGATTCAGCGGCGCGCTTGGCCGAATCCGAGCGTGCGGTCTTCTTCACGTGCGACGGTGTCCTGCTTCCCGAGCCTGCGTGCTTTTCACCGCCACCCGATTGTTTGTTGACGGTGGCCCAGGCGCGCGCTTCGGCTTCATCCTTGCCCACGCCCTTGTCCTCGTAAGATTGCTCGATGTGCTCGGCCTTGCGTTTCTGCTTGTCCGTGTACTTGTCTTTGTCCCCGCGTGGCATGGTATTTCCTCCTGCGTGGGTTGCATGAACCGTTGAAAACCAGGACAGAACTGACGCACCCGGTGATGGACGGGTGATCCGTGTCGATCGGCCCTTTCAGCTAACTGCCGGAACCTGCGCCAGATCCACTTCCGGCTGAGCCACTGCTACCACCACCCGCGTCTGTGCCGCTACTACCAGAGCCATGACTGCCGGTTCCCGAGCCGCTGTCGGTACCGTCACCGCCGGTATTGTCCGTCCCATTGTCGTCAGTGCCGCCATCACCCGTACCCATGCCATCGCCGGGTGTTCCCGAGCCAGTCGCTCCGCCTTGGCCGTTCATTTGTCCATTGTCGTTCGATTGCATGCCTGGGGCGCGCTGATGGTTCAGGTCTGTGGCGGCCGAAGCAAGTGCTGAAGCGCAGCCCAGGCAAAGTGCAAGCATTAACGTAAAAGGTTTTGCTGGTGTCATGGTGAAACGCCTTTTTGGATTGTTCACCCTATGTTCGGCCTGGCGTGCGTGGGAGGGTGCCTTCTGACCGACGGAAGGCGCTGCATCAGGTCGACGCGAGCGAGCGGCGCTTTGCTCCAATGAAGGCGTTGATAACGTGCGGGGCACCGATGAGGCTGGTGCAATCAGGTGTGCGAAGTTAGTTTTTCACTGCAAGCGTTTGAGCTTGTCATGGACACGATTTGTAAATGTTTTCTACTTGCGGCCTACTCGCGCCCGATAAATTCTTTCTTCGTGACGCCGGGCCCCTCTGACGGTTATGCCGCCATGTCGGAGTCATAGTTGTTCAACTACGACTATATAGGAGGGGCTCATGTCTGCCCTTAGTGTGTATCTGAACCAAGAGGTTCTTGGTACTGATCTCTGGCTTTGGCTTTCCTTTTTCGCTGTTGTGCTAACACTGTTGGCGCTTGACTTAGGTGTGCTCCATCGCGGGAATCGGGAGATTGGAGTCAAAGAGAGCTTGTTGCTGTCTGCGGGCTACATCAGTATGGGCCTTCTGTTCGCGGTCTGGGTGTATTTCCAGAAAGGCAGCGACGCCAGCATGGACTATGTGACAGGTTTCTTGATTGAAAAATCCCTGTCAATGGATAACGTTTTCGTTATTGCGCTGATATTCAGCTTCCTGGCCATTCCTCGGGAGTTCCAGCACCGAGTATTGTTTTGGGGGATCATGGGGGTCATCGTCTTGAGGGCTATCATGATCGGCCTAGGGGCTGCGCTCATCGCCCAGTTCAGTTGGATACTTTACTGTTTTGGCGCTTTCCTGGTCTTCACCGGGGTCAAGATGCTATTCGCTCGCGTCGATCATGCGCCTGACTTGGAAAACAACCGTTTCGTCAACTACCTGCGCACCCACCTACGCATCACCAAAGAATTGCACGGTCAACGCTTTGTGGTTCGCTTGCCCGATGCGTCAGGAAAAAGAATTCTATGGGTGACACCGCTCTTCCTTGCACTTATTTTGATTGAGGGTGCAGACTTGGTATTTGCTGTTGATAGCGTGCCTGCGATTTTTGCTATCACACAGGATCCGTTCATCGTTTATACGTCGAATATCTTTGCCATTCTCGGTTTGCGAGCGCTCTATTTTGCATTGGCTGCCATGATCAGTCGCTTTGTTTACCTTAAATATGCGCTGGCTCTGGTGCTTGTCTTTATCGGCTCGAAAATTTTCCTTCATGACATTGTGGGTAAAGTGCCAGCCGAAATATCGTTGAGCATTACAATCGGCCTGCTGATTGGCGGCGTGTTGCTTTCGCTTTGGAAAACCCGAGCGTCCGCTAATGCTTCTTGAATAATTACGGCCGCTGGCTGCTGCGTGAGCGCGATGACCGGATCGCCCAGGATTCAAGGCGTGAAGGCGGTCGCCTCCGGTGCTGCCCAGGCCATGCAGTTGATATTGCACATCCCAGGCGAAGCAGGAGCAAACCTCATGCAGACATACTCCTACCTGACTATTGCCTTTCGTTTGACATACCAAGCGAAAAGCACCATTGCCAGAACGCACACCGAGGTTTGAGTAGCTCCCAGGACGGCAATCGTGGGGAACTTCGGCGTGGAAACCATCCAGGTCGACACTGCTCCGATCGCCATGGTCAGGAACCCCAAAAGGGCTGACGCCAGTCCTGCTTCTTTCCCGAACGGTGTCATGGTCAAGGCCGTTCCCAGCGGATTGGCAATACCCATACCCCATAGGAAAAGCACCATCGACAATGAGTACCAGCCCAAGCTTGGATTGCTTGGGCCGACCAGCAGCAATGCACCTGCAGTACACGCAGTCGCGAGGCCTGACAAAGTAATGGCGCGGCTACCCCAACGGTGAGCCAGGCGAGGAGCAGCCAAGCCAGCGGCAAAGACCACGAAGACAGTTGCCGCGAAATACAGGCCCACCTGGAGCGAGCTGAGCCCCATGCCTTCCATCAAGATTGACGGCGCAGCGGCGAACGAGGCGAATAAGCCGCTCATCAGCAGGCTGGTCGCGAGTGCGGGCAAAATGAAGAGGCGGTTGGACGCCAGTTTGCCGTATGCGATCAGGATCGCAGGTACTGATTGAGTCACCCGACGATGGGCAGGAAGGGTTTCACCTATCCCTCTGAGGTAGAACAGCGCGATAAGGATTGCCGACATGCCGACGGCTATGAAAAGTGCGCGCCAACCCAAAGTGGTGTTCAGCATACTGCCGATCAAAGGTGAGAAGCCTGGCGCTGTGGCGGCAGCGATCATCGTCAGCGATAACGCGCGTGCCAGGTTCTCACCCTCATAGAGATCGCGAGCGATGGCTCTGGCCAGAACCGCGGCGGCACACACGCCAACGGCCTGGATTACCCGTCCGAGGATCAGCATGTCGAGTGTGGTGGCGTTAGCCGCCCAAAACGTACCCACCACGAAAATCATAAGCCCACCTACTACCAGCCGCTTGCGGCCATAGCGATCGGCAAGCGGCCCTACCAGTAATTGGGCGAAGGCGAACGTAATGAAAAAGCTGGAGAGCGTCAGCCCGAGTTCCTGGGATGAGACGTTGAGCTGTCGGGCCATTTCAGGAAAAGCGGGCAGGATGATATTGGTGGACAAGTTGCTGATTGCAGCGAGTGCTGCCAGTAGCAGGATGACCTTGGCCGTCAGGACGTTGGCCTTCTGAGCATCGCCATCAGCTTCGTTGGCGTGTGTTTCGAGTTGGCTGTTCATACGTTGGCCTCCCAGCGACGGAACAGCACACTGGCGTTCACCCCACCGAATCCGAAACCATTGGACAAGGCATATTCGATGGGCATTTCACGGGCTACTCGTGCAACCAGGTCAAGGCCAAGCGCAGCATCATCGACCTGAGTCAGGTTGAGCGTGGGTGGAACGATCTGATCTTGCAGCGCCAATACCGTAAAAATGGCTTCGACACCGCCTGCCGCCCCCAGGAGGTGGCCGGTGGCCGATTTGGTCGATGTAATCGCCACGCCGCTGCCGCTACCGAATAGGGCGCGAATCGCTGCAAGTTCACCCTTGTCGCCAACCTGGGTCGAAGTCGCATGCGCATTGATATGGTCCACGTCCCCAGGCGCTATCGACGCCTGTTGCAGCGCGAGTTGCATGGCACGCCTGGCACCGCTTCCGTCTTCGGGGCCAGCGGTCAGATGATAGGCATCAGCGCTCGTTCCGTAGCCGACCAGCTCGGCCAGCGGCTTGGCGCCACGGGCCAGCGCATGTTCCAGCGACTCGATCACCAGCAAGCCAGCCCCTTCAGCCATGACAAACCCGTCCCGTTGGCTATCGAAAGGACGGGAGGCTTGCTCAGGGCTATCCGAAAAGCCCGTGCTGAGCGCTCGTGCAGCCGCAAAGCAGCCTAGCGTCACACGATCGATTGCCGCTTCGGCGCCACCGCAGATCGCAATATCCGCTTCGCCGCTTCTGATGAGCCGAGCGGCGTCGCCAATGGCCTGCACCCCCGCAGCGCAAGCTGTGACGGGGGCCCCAAGTGGGCCTTCGAACCCGTAGCGTATCGAGACATGACCCGCTGCCATATTGGCCAGGAACGATGGCGCCGTGAAGGGCGACAACTTGCGAGGGCCACGTGCGTCAGTGGTGCGCACCGCCTCTGCGATGGCGCCGAAGCCTCCGACGCCTGATGCGATGATGGTGGCGGTGCGTGCGCGTTCAGCCTGACGCTCGGGATGCCAGCCGGCTTGCTGCAATGCTTCATCCGCTGCTACCAGCGCAAACTCGATGAACCGATCCATCTTCTTGCGTTCCTTGGCGTGGATGACCCGCTCGGGTTGATAGCCTGCCACGGCATCCTCGGCCAATGTGGGCACGCTGCCGCCCACTGACACGCCAGTGCCTTCGACGACATCGCCAGCAAGCGCGCGAATCCCGGACTGCCCAGCCAGCAATCGCCGCCAGACTTCCTTTACGCCGCAGCCCAGCGGGCTGACAACGCCGGTGCCGGTCACCACGATGCGTTTTTGATTAACGTTGTGAGTCATTTCGACCTCTCGTTGGATCATGAGCGCACCTCGAATTGCATCGGGCACGCACGGGTTGAAGGCAATGTCTACTCAGGCGCGATGTGCAGCCTCTGGCTTGGCAATGCGGCTATTGGGGCGGATCTTGAACCAGATGGAATACATTGCCGGCAGGAACACCAAGGTCATGATCGTGCCCACGAACGTGCCTCCGATCAGGGTGTAGGCCAAGGTGCCCCAGAACACCGAATGGGTGAGGGGGATGAAGGCCAGGATGGCTGCCAATGCCGTGAGCAAGACCGGGCGTGCGCGTTGCACTGTGGCCTCGACCACGGCGTCGAAGGGCGCAAGTCCTTCAAGCTGGTTGTGGTCAATCTGCCCGATCAGGATGAGGGTGTTGCGCATCAGAATCCCGGAGAGCGCGATCAAGCCGACTAACGCGTTGATGCCGAACGGTTGGCCGAACAGCAGTAATACGGGTACTACGCCGATCAACCCCAGCGGTGAAGTCAGAAACACCATGACCATCGCCGAGATAGAGCGCACCTGCAGTATGATGATCAACAAAGTCAGGGCGATCATGATAGGCAGGAGAGGGACGATAGCCTGGCTGGCCTTGGCCGACTCCTCGATAGAGCCTGCCATTTCGATTTTGTAGCCCGCAGGCAGCTGCGTGACGATGGGCTGGAGGTCTTTCCAGATCGCCGTGGACACATCAGGCGGCTGCAGCCCTTCCGCGATGTCACCCCGCACTGTCATGGTGGGCGTTCGGTCCCGGCGACGGAGGATGGGGTCCTCCATGCGAATGCTCACATCACCGATCTGCGAAACCGGAACGCGCTGACCGTTCGAGCCTACCAGGGTGAAATTCTCGATCTGGGCAGGATCGAGTCTGATCTGGCCAGCGGCACGCCCTACAACCTGCACAGAGCGGATATCTTCCCTGACCGACGTGATCGGCACACCGGTGAGCAGGAACTGAAGCTGCTGCGACACCGAGGCGGACGTCAGGCCAACCGACTGCAGGCGATCTTGATTCAGGGAGAAGTGAAGCGTGGGAACAAGCGGGCCCCAGTCCGTATTGACGGTCTTCATCATGGGGCTCGCCTGCAGCACGCTTTGGACGCGTGCTGCAATCTGGCGCAGTTGCGAGGCATCCGGGCCCATCACCCGATAGGCGACCGGGTAGGGGGAGTAGGGCCCGAATACCAGTTGTGTTACCCGCACTTGAGCGCCGGGTGCCAGACCTTCGGAGGCCGCCTCCCGAAGACGAAGCTTGAGGGCCTCACGAGCGCCCTGGTTTTCGGTCAGGACGACAATCTTGGCAAAGGACGGGTCGGGCAACTCAGGGGCCATTGCCAGGAAGAAGCGGGGCGGGCCTTGGCCGATGTAAGTAGTGACAATCTTTGCCTCCTCTTGCTGACGTAGCCAGGACTCCACCTTGATCGCAGTGGCATTTGTCTGTTCGATGGAGGTGCCATAAGGCATCTGCAGCTCCACAAGCACTTCGGGGCGGTCGGAAGTCGGGAAGAACTGCTTCTTTACCAATCCCATGCCAAGCACGGCGGCCACAAATGTCGAAACCACAGTGCCTGCCACGAGCCATTTATGTGCGATTACCCAGCCCAACAAAGCGCGGAATCGGTTGTAATGACGGGTGTTGTAAATAGCGGCGTGACCACCTTCAATCACCTTGATCCGAGGCAACAACTTCACGCCCAGGTAGGGGGTGAACGCGACCGCCACCACCCAGGATGCGATCAGGGCGATGCCGACAATCCAGAACATGTTGCTGGTGTATTCGCCGGCAGTGGACTGGGCGAAACCGTTAGGCATGAATCCGATGGCGGTAACCAATGTGCCGGAAAGCATGGGGGCTGCCGTGTGGCTCCAGGCATATGCCGAAGCCTTGATGCGGTCGTAACCTTCTTCCATCTTCACGACCATCATTTCGATGGCGATGATCGCGTCGTCGACCAGCAACCCTAAGGCCAGGATGAGCGAACCCAGCGTAATCCGGTCGAAATTCTTGCCTGTTGCGGCCATCACCACGAATACGATCGCCAGTGTCAATGGCACCGCGGCTGCGACGACAACGCCGACACGCCAGCCCAGGCTGAGGAAGCAGACAAGCATCACGACCAGCAGGGCAACGAAAAACTTGATCATGAACTCGTCGACGGAGGACGTGATGTTCACTGCCTGATCGGTGACCTTGCTGAGCGTCATGCCCAAGGGCATGCTTTCGTTGATTTTGGCTGTTTCGGCCTCCAGGGCTTTGCCAAGGTCGAGGCCGTTCCAGCCTTCGCGCATGACAATGCCAAGCAGCAAGGCTGGCTCGCCATCGTTACGCACCAGGAACGTCGCGGGGTCTTCATAGCCGCGTTCAACGTCGGCCACATCCGACAGTTTCAGGGGGCGGCCCTGGGCGACCACAGGGGTTTCGCGAATCTTTGCCAGTTGATCGAAGGCGCCGTCAACCCTGACCACCACTTGTGGCCCCTGCGTTTCGACCGAGCCCGCCGGTGACAGGGCGTTCTGGTTGTCAAGGGCCGAGAAAATGTCCTGTGGCGTGATTCCGAGCGTGGCCAGGCGGTCATGGGAAAAGGACACGAATATCCGTTCAGCCTGTTCCCCGATGATGTTGACCTTCTTGACGCCCTGCACGTGCAGCAGCTGCTGGCGCAGTGTTTCGGCGTCGCGTACCAACTGGCGCTGCGGTTCGCCTTTGGCTTTGAGCGCGTAGACCGCGAATGTCACGTCCGAGAACTCATCATTGAGCATTGGGCCAATGACGCCCGCTGGCATGAGCTTGGCCTGATCACCCGCTTTCTTGCGGGCCTGGTAAAATTCCTCCTGAACCGCCGAAGGTGGGGTCTTGTCTTGCAGCGATACCATAGTGAACGCCAACCCAGGCCGGGTGTAGGTTTCGGTACGGTCATACCAACGCAGCTCTTGCATGCGTTTTTCCAACGGTTCGGCCACCAGATCCTGCATTTCCTGCGCAGTGGCGCCGGGCCAGGCAGTGATAACCGTCATCTGCTTGACGGTGAAGGGCGGATCTTCTGCTCGGCCCAGCTTGAAGAAGGCCAGCGTGCCGGCGAAGGCGATCAGCACAATCAGGAAGAGGGTGATCGCTCGCTCGCGTACTGCGAGCGCCGATAAGTTGAAACGAAGCTGGCTCATGGTTGGTGCCCCATGACCTGAGCTGTGTGAGCCTGTTCCATGACCTCGACGCCATCGCGCAGCAGATGCGCACCCAGTGCCACGATCCGATCGCCAGCGTGCAGGTCACTCTTCACGACCGCTTTTTCGTCACTGACACTAAGCACTTCCACCGCGCGCCATGACACCTTGGCCGGCTGGCCAGCTATCACCCAAACCCCTGCTCCGTTACCCGGGTCAAAGAGCGCGCCGATGGGTATCTGCTTAGCTCCGTAATCCGTATCGGTATCCGGAATCTCAAGCGTAATGGTTGCACCCAGTGGCGCGCTCGCCAAAGGCCCAGTGAGCACGTACCTGGCTTCGAATGTGCGCGTGATGGGGTCTGCTGCATCCGAAAGCAAGCGCAGTTTGGCGGGTACGGCCTGCGCAGGCTTGCCAAATAGCGTGGCGAGCGCAGTCGAGCCAGGCGCAGGTCGGAGTGTTTCTGGCAAGTAGACGACAGCTTCTCATTGCCCGGCCCTGGCCAGCCTTACAACCGCTTGACCAGCACTGACGACCTGGCCCGGTTCGGCCAGCGTGTCCATCACCACACCATCGGCGTCGGCTAGCAAGACCGCATATTCAGTGGCGTTCCTGGCAACGTCAGCCTGAGCTTGCGCGGCACTGAGTTGCGCCTTGGCGGCATCAGCCGCAGCTTTGATCTGGTCGTAGGACGATGCCGAGACCGCGCCCTCGGCCACCAGCCCTCGATAGCGAGCTTCGTCGTCACTGGTCTGCTTGGCCCGTGCCCGAGCAGCAGTTACTGCCTCTTGCTGCGCGCGCGCCTGCAGATTCAGATCCGCCGGATCCAGGCGCATCAAGGGCTGACCGCGTTTGACTGTTTGTCCGGTATCGACCAGGCGCTGCAAGATTTTTCCGGATACTCGGAAGCCGAGGTCACTCTGTGTGCGAGCGACCACTACTCCGGAAAACGAACGTGCAAGGGCTGACGCGTCCTGTACTGAGACCGCTTTCACGACCGGCGGTGTGTCTCTCGGGTCTTTTCCAGGTGAAGAGTCCCCGCAAGCGACAAGGGCGAGTGGGAGTAAGCAACCGACTATGGCGGCAGGACGCAGGCGCATGGGATCCCTTTCTCAAAAGGCGATATAGGAATCCCATTTTTCTACCAGTGACCAATATTGTCAATGGTCACAATCTGCTAGGGGGCGAGACTTCGGAGTATCAAAGCCGGCAGTTGGACGACCGCATCCTGAAGCGTGTCCAGGTTGTGCTGAAGGAGCGCGGCATTTACGTATGGCCTCATGATCAGAAAAATCGCCAGCGTCAGTTCGTCCAGGGGTGTCTTGCGTTCAAATTCTCCTGCGTCGCGGCCTTGTGTCAGGATCTCCAGAATGACCTTACTGATATTGGCTTCATGAGACTTGACCGACGACCATTGGTCGCGCGATGCCACTGCCGCTATGTCATAGAGCTTCCGGTCGTGGAAGAAAAGGTCAGCCCCGCCTTCAGCGATCGCTCGGAATAGACGTCTCAGCTTCTCCGATGCAGTCGGGGCGTCGCTGGTGGCCGTCGCAATGCGCTGCATGATCAGCGCAAGCCGACTGGAGCAAATCACCTCTCCGATCGCTTGTTTGGATTCGAAGAATTTGTAGATGTAGGCCTTTGAAAAGCCAATCGATTTGGCTAAGTCAGAGACAGTGGTTTTGTCGTACCCATAATGGGCGAAGTGCTCCATGGCAGCCTGGATGATCTGATCCCTCACGTCGTGGTCGGCTGGTCCGCGCGCCGGCGAGGGTGGAGAAGATTTACTCATTTTTGAAGCATCCTGGAACTGATTGACAGAGTGTGACCAAAATATAATATGGTCACACCTCCTCTTGGTCTATGAGAATCATCATGCTTCCCTACCGAACGATTGCTCTGCTGTTGAGCGCCAGTCTCACTGCAGGGTGCATGGTTGGCCCGGATTATAAACAGCCAGAGGTTGCGCTGGCCGATCATTACGTCACGGATGCACAGCCGTTGACCGCAAGCGACACATCGGTCGGCAGCCTTGATGTCTGGTGGGAAAGATTTGGAGATCCTTTGTTGAGCAGGCTTGTGACCGAGGCGCTGGGGCAAAACCTGCAGTTGGCGCAGGCACAGGCCCGTGTAGCTCAGGCTCGCGCAGCGCTGGGCTCAGCGACCGCGGCGCTTGTGCCGTCCGCGGGTATCAATGGCCAAGCTGCACGCTCACGGCAATCCGTTGAAGCGCCCTTGGGCCAGCTGCTGAACTCAACGCCTGACTATGACCGCTACGGCAACAGCTATGAACTCAATCTGCAAGCAAGCTGGGAAATCGACTTGTTTGGCGGGCTTCGTCGTGATCGGCAAGCCGCGGTCGGTGAGTACCAGGCTTCTGAGGCGGTGGCAATCGCAACTCGTCTTGCCGTCGCCGCGCAAACAGCAGATATCTACACTACCGTGAGGGGGCTGCAGGCGCGTCTGGCCATTGCTCAGAACCAGGTGCAGACACAGCAAGACCTTCTGGCCAAAGTCAACCTGCTCAACCGCAAAGGTCTGGCGCCTGACTACGAGGTTCGTCAAACCGAGGGCGAACTGTCTCAAGTCGAGGCAACCGTGCCGGTTTTGCGTGCGGGCCTGGATGCGGCTCTCAACGCTTTGGATGTCATGCTGGGCAGTGCGCCAGGTACCCACCGAGCCCAAATGGCAATGGCCTCGTCAATCCCTCAGGTGCCTGCGCTTGCGCGAATCGGCAAACCTTCCGATCTGCTCCGCCGTCGGCCCGACCTGATCGCCGCCGAGCGCAGGCTCATGGCTGCCAATGCCATGATCGGCAGTGCGATCAGTGAGTACTACCCAAAATTTTCAATAGGCGGGCTGATCGGCAGCGCGTCTACCTCTGGCGAACCATTTTTCACGGGCGATGCCAACCAATCAGCCGTATTGCTCGGCTTGAGGTGGCGACTCTTTGATTTTGGCCGTATCAACGCGCAGATAGACCAGGCCAAAGGACGTGAAGCCGAAGCCCTGGCCCTCTATCGGCAGTCTGTGCTGGAGGCTTCGGAAGATGTTGAAACAGCTTTGTCTGCATTGATCAATCGGCAAGCGCAGGCACAGTCGCTCAAACGCGGTGAGGCATCCCTGGAGCGAGCACGACGTTCGTCCTTTGTAGCATTCCAGAACGGTGTAGCCAGTTTGATAGACGTTCTGAACGCAGATCAGCAGCTTCTCAGGACATCAGATTCCCGAGCAGTTGCGCAAACTGAAGCGGCGCGTGCTGCTATTGCTGCCTACCTCGCCCTGGGTGGCGGGTGGTCAAGTGACTCAGATGTGGCACAGCGATGATGGGACTGCGTAAATGCCTTGAGCGATAAGGCGTCTCGACCGGCTTCACTCAGAAGCCTGGGAAAGGGTGTTCAGCACCTTCATTGCTTTTTGCGCATCATCTTTACCTACGAAGACATGATCGTGGAAATAGGCTGCGATCACATTGCAGCTGATCCCTGCTTGGCCCAGAGCAGTCGAGAACGCCGCAGTCAAGCCAACTGCATCGAGGGCCGAATGGATGGTCAGGGTGATCCACGCAGCGACGAAATCAAACTTCAGCCCGAGCGTTTCTGCTCGGTTTCGCTCGATGATCAAGGTCAAGCCTTCTTTCTCCTTGAAGCTACCCACCAAGTCGTCCGGGCTCAGTCCTGCGAAGTCAGCGACAGTGCAGAAGACGTACTCACCTTCGTTGAGGATTGGGCTCATACCGCGTAGTAGGGCAGAGATAGATTTTTCACCCGCCATGTCTCACCTCCAAAAAATAGTGGCAGAAGTCTGCGCCGCCTTCAAACCTCAAACCTCAAGCCAATGTTCTTCGAAGCGGCACGTGATCTGATCTAAAGCTTGGGCTTTAAGTCTGCGTCTTTGGAATCCGCATGATCCAAGTGCTTACGCAAAAGGTGGAGGAGGGTAGTCGAGGGGTTCACCTGCAGTATTCGATGTCGAAAGTCGCCTTCTTGCCTGTCATTACCTGCCCCCTTCAAGCGCGCTCCCCACGAAGCCAGCGCTCGTGATAATGGATCAGGCGCGTCAGTCCATAGACGGCACCGTCGTGCATGACTTGCGCTCGCTCACCAAAAAAACGCTGGGTACGGGTAAACACGGCTATCGGTTCGCCGGCAAAAGCCCACGCAAAGCAAAGCGTGCCGGGTAGAACCCCAGCTGCTGGGTCAGGCCCGGCTAAACCTGTAGTTGCGATAACGACATTGGCATCGCTGTCCTTCAGCGCCCCCAGGGCCATCTCCCATGCGACTGGTTCGCTAGTCAGCCCGTACCGTTCGATGGTTTCCGCGCTTACACCTAGCAGACGCTTCTTGGCGGAGGGCGAATACACGACGTAGCCGCTTTCCAGGACCTCGCCTGTGCCTGGGAATGCCGCTAGCAGAGCGACCATGCAGCCTGCTGTGCAGGACTCGGCAGTGGTAAGTACCAGATGGTGGTCTTTGAGGTAGCCGAGCACGGCCAATACGGGATCCGTTGCCATTTTTATGTCGACTCATTGTTCTTTTGTGGTGGACGTGTCGGCCATGTAAATGGTTCACCGGTTTAGCGCAGCTTCGCCTTGTTTTTTGAACTGAACTTTATTTCCCTCGTTTTCAGTCATCGTCACGGCCTTCGCATTTTACTTCTTTCTTGTATTCGTCCCGCTTGGCTTCGACCTTCACCCGGCACGGACCGTCCCAGTATTCCTCCTTCCATTCACCCCGAGGCCAAGTCCTGCCACGCCCATCCGGGCATTTGACTTCCAGCTTGTAGTCGCCCTTGTCCGAGACCTCTTTGACGTGACACGGACCGTCCCTGTACTCGTCTTCCCGTTTCTCATGGCGATGATCAGCGACAGCCAAGCCAACAACGGAAGAGAGCATTAACAGCGCGCCCACGAAAGGCTTGATGCCCATCACGCAACCCCAACAGCGAGCCTTGATAAAAGCCCCGCATAAGCTGTGGGGCACCAGATGTCCCTAAGACAACAGTGCGACTGCTTTTGTTCACCGTAGGCGACGCAGTATTATGCAAGACGGGTTCGCCATATCGATCAGTAAACGCTGGCACATGAATATGTCTGACCTAGCACCTGATTTAACAAGTGGGCGATGTCATTTGTTCATAAGTGGGCGGGCGCATTGCTTTGCTGAGGGATTGTGGGCTAATGCCGTTGAAATGTTCATCCGTTTGGGTTCATAAGAACAGGCCAGCGACCTCGCATTACCATCACAGTGCTACGGCGCGCGATAGAGACAAGCGGCGGGAGCATTACTGCGTGGGCTTGGCTGGGAAAATCTGCGTATCTGGTCAACTGACTGGTGGATCAACGCCGTTGGCACTGCTGATCTTATTCATGAGCGCCTGTTCGCTTTACTGATTCTTATAGTGATGCCCTGACCACCAACGGACAATCAACTGGCTGGGCTCCCGATACCTCGAGGGCCTGGATCAGGTGCCGGGCAGCATTGCGACCGATCTCGTAATATGGCAATTGCACGGTGGTCAGCGGTGGGATGAACAGTTCGGCGATGCCGATCATGTTGTCATAGCCGAGCACAGCGACATCGGCGGGAATCTTCAGGCCACGGCCCAACAACAGCTGATAGGCACAAAAGGCAATACGGTCATTGCCACAGATCAGAATGTCGAATTGGGGGCGACCTTCGATGATATGTCGGTCGAGGATGGCTGCGGTTTCACCATAGGCGTCATGATCGGAAAGGTCGTATTGCAGGAGTGCGCCAGGCGCTAGGCCGAATTCCTGACAGGCACGTTGCAGGCCTTTTTGTCGCAAGCCCCAGGCCAGACTCTGTTTTGGCAGATTGATACACAGTGGGCGCCGATAGCCTTGGCTTAACGCGTGATGTACGGCTCGATACTGCCCCTTTTCGTCGTCTGGCACATAACTCACCAGGCGACTGTCATCGGTCAGGCAATTGGCGAGTACCAGTGGTTTGCTCTTCAACCGCTCGGGAATGCACACCCGGCGAAACCCCATGGCGCTGAAGATCAAGCCGTCCGGCCGGTGCGACAGCATTAGGTCGATGTTCTGGTCAGTGGGCGGGTTGCTTAATAGGTTGAGGATAAAGACATTCCAGCCGGCTTGCTGCGCGGTCTGCTCAATGGACAGCAGCAGCTCGACCGCGAATGGTGTGGTCGCAGTGTCCAGCGCGAACACACCGATGGTTCGCGACTGGAGGTTGTCGCCGCGCATCCTGCGCGCCGACAGGCTCGGTACGAATTGCAGTTCATCAATGGCTCGACGCACCCGCAGAAGGGTTTCGGCGCTCAGTTTTTCCGGAGTGTTGAGCGCTCGAGAAACCGTCATCAGGGACACGCCGGCCAGCTGTGCAACGTCTTTCACTGAAGTCATGTGAGGCGAAATCGGTCAGGTTGACGCCGAATCATGACACATTGCCCGGACTTCTCGCGACTCGAATGAGCTGTCTCACAGCCATCCAGAACCGAGAAACCACGCCTTGGGAATCGAGACACGCCCACCACTCCCGCTAGCCAGAAGCTTCACGCCCAGACTGTCGGGCCGCGGATAGAGGCGACTGCTGAGGCTGAAGTGCCCGTTTTCGTCGAATACCTCGATGGAGGAGCGATCGAGGAACACGCGCAGTTCAAGTCGCTCTTGTGTCGGGTCTATCGATACGCTGCGCTGGCCTGTGACTTGCGCACCCGAGCGGCTACGGTCAAGCACCAGGCGATGCAGTGATGCATCGTAGTAGAGCAGGGTTTCTTCACGGCCATCGTCGCTGCAGCGCAATGCAATTCCCAGGTGGCCGTCGGTGCAGCCGAGCAAGTCCAGATGCACGTGGATTTCGAGCATATCGCCTTTCACGTCCGGCACCCACCGGGACCCTGTCTCATCCCACCAGGGCGTACTCGGTAATGGCGTCTTGCGTAGGGCGGTGAGCTCCCGTGCCGGATACACGCAAAGGCGATCGGCGCACAGTTCAAGTTCGCGCGGTAAACAGAGCATGCCGCACCAGTGATGGTCCTGGCTCGGCATCGGGCTTTCCCACATGTCGAGCCACGCCCACACAAGGCGCCGACCATCAGCGGCCAGTAGCGTTTGCGCAGCATAGAAATCATGGCCGTTATCCAGCTCGATAAAAGGCCCTCCCGTGAAGTGCCATTCGCTATCGAGTCGGCCTACTCGATAACCCGTCTGGTACTTGTTGAGGCGGTCGTAACCATCGGCTTGCATGCCTTGGGGCGAGTACAGCAGTACATCGCGCCCACTCCGTCGAAACAGATCCGGGCATTCCCACATATAGCCATCACCCTCGCTGCCGCCGGACACATAGTCAAGGAACTCCCAGACGTGCAGATCCGTGGAGCGGTACAACGGCAGCAGCGGCACATCGCCCAGACGTGCGCCGGCAATCAGGTACCAATAGTCATCCTCCTGCCATACCTTGGGATCGCGAAAGTGCATGATGGTGTTGTGCGGCGCGGTGTCGATGACGGCGCCATGTTTGACGAAATGGATGCCATCGCTACTGGTTGCCAGACACTGGACTTGACGGATGAAGCGCTCGTCACCCACTTCCCCCAGCCAGGTGTGCCCGGTGTAGATCAGGGCCAGGGTATCGCCACACACCACGGCACTACCGGAAAAACAACCGTCACGGTCGAAGTCATCGCCGGGTGCCAGTGCAATGGGCAGGTGCTGCCAATGAACCAGATCGGCACTCTTGGCGTGGCCCCAATACATCGGGCCCCATTTCGCGTCGAAGGGGTAATGCTGATAGAACACGTGATATTCGCCACGAAAGTACACGACCCCGTTAGGGTCGTTCATCCAGCCTGCCGGCGGCGCAATATGATAGCCCGGGCGATAATCGTGGATGACGCGCGAGATACCCTCACTCAGTGCACGCTGCGCAAGTTCAAGGGAAGAAGACATCGGGTCGCTCATGGTATTCAAAGACAAGGTCATAGGGCGCGTGCTCGGACTGAACCCAGAGAAATGTCATTCGGCAGGTTTTCAATGGCTTGCGGGTGGCGCTTCAAGGCCCTGCCGTCGGCGTCGAACAGGTGCAGGTGGTCTGTGTCCAGTTGCAGTTCGACCCGATCGCCTGCCTGCCATCCGGCGTTGACCTCGCAACGACAAGTCAGAAGCTCGTCCTGACCTGTTTCGAGGTGCACATACGTTTCGCTACCCAGGTACTCGACCCCCATCACGACGATGCCGGCGGTTTCTTCCGCCGCTTTGAGCGATACGTGCTCCGGGCGAATCCCCAAGCTCAGCAGCGTGCCCGCCGCCAGATCCGAGCTGTCGAAGGGCAGGGCGGTCATACCCAGAACGGGAGTATCGACCAGGCTGGTTTCGCCCAGGGCATGCAGGCGTGCCGGTAGAAAATTCATTTTCGGCGAACCGAGAAAACCGGCGACAAAGCGGCTCGATGGGCGTTCATAGAGCTCGCGCGGTGAACCGACCTGCTCCACGCGACCGCCATTGAGCACGATAATTTTGTCGGCCAGGGTCATTGCTTCCACCTGATCGTGGGTGACGTAGATCATGGTCGAGCCCAGTCGGTCATGCAGCCGGGCGATTTCGTTGCGCATCTGCACCCGCAAGGAAGCATCCAGGTTGGAGAGTGGCTCATCGAACAACAAGATGTCCGGTTCCCGCGCCATGGCTCTGCCCATCGCCACACGCTGACGCTGGCCTCCAGACAGTTCCTTTGGCTTGCGTTGCAGCAGGTTGTCCAATTGCAGGATCTGCGCAGTTTTCAGCACGCGCTCGCGCAGGCTGGTCTTTTCGGTCTTGGCCAGTTTGAGACCAAAGCTGATGTTGTCGTAAACGCTCATGTGCGGGTACAGCGCATATGACTGAAACACCATGCCGACGCCACGTTCGCGCGGCTCCAGGTCGTTTACCCGTCGCCCGTCGATCAGCAGGTCGCCGGCGCAGATCGAATCCAGTCCGGCGATCAGTCGCAGCAGGGTCGACTTTCCGCAGCCCGACGGGCCGACGAACACCACGAATTCACCCGCAGCGATCTCCAGGTTGATGTCGCGAAGAATCCGCACGCCACCCAGTTGTTTGTTCACGTTGTCCAGTTTCAATTTGATCACGATGCTGTTCCTTGTATTTGTTGGGCATCAACCCTTTAACGCGCCGGCAGTGAGACCGGAAACGATTCGGCGCTGGAAGATCAGCACCAGAATCACCAGCGGGACGGTGACCAGCACCGATGCGGCCATTAACAGCCCCCAAGGCAGCTCATGGGGGCTGCCGCCGGAAATCAAGGCGATGGCGACCGGCACAGTGCGTTGGGTGTCGGTGAGGGTGAAGGTCAGGGCAAACAGGAACTCGTTCCACGCTGCGATGAAGGCCAATAAACCGGTAGTGGCCAGGGCGGGCCAGAGCAGCGGCAACAGCACGCGGGTCAGCGTGACCCAGGGCGAAGCACCATCCATGATTGCCGCTTCTTCCAGTTCATGGGGCAATTGCCCCATGAACGTGGTCAGCACCCAGACGGTGAAGGGCAGGGTGAAAATCGTGTAGCTCAGGATCAACGCCCAGGACGTGTTGTACAGGCCCAGGGCGCGGATCACTTCGAACAGCCCCGACAGCACCGCGACCTGGGGAAACATGGAGACGCCAAGGACCATCATCAATACTGTCCCACGCCCACGGAATTTCACCCGGCCCAAGGCATAGGCAGCGGTCAGGCTGAGGAACAGCGCCAGCGTCACCACGCACAGCGCAACCACCAGCGAATTACCAATTGCCCGCAGGAATGAGGCTTGGTGAAGTACCGCCGCATAATTGGAGAAGTCGGGGTGTTCGATCCAGTAGCTCACCTCGAACAAGGCGCTGGACGGCTTCAGCGAAGTCACGATGGCGTAGTAGAAAGGGAAGACCGCATACAGCAGCAAAACTCCGATCAGACACCAGAATCCGAGGCGCAACAGCGATTTTTTCAGTAGGCGCTGGCTCATGATCGAACCTCCATTTGACGGCGTCCGAGGTAGAGATAAAGCATGGCGATTACCGCAACCACCAGAAACAGCAGAGTCGAGGCCGCGCTGCCGTAGCCAACATCCTGGAACTCCACCAGGTGTTGGCGGGCATAGACCGACATGCTGATGGTGCTAGAAGAATTTGAGGTCAGCACATAGATGACGTCAAATACCCGCAGGGAATCGAGGATGCGGAAGATCGCGGCCACCAACAATGCAGGCATCAACAGGGGAAGCGTGACACGCCAGAACACTTTCAGCGGATGAATACCATCAACCCTGGCGGCTTCGTAGCAATCACTCGGCAACATCTGCAAGGCCGCCAACATCAGCAGCGTGACAAAAGGGACGGTCTTCCACACGTCGACGATGATCACTGCCCACATCGACAGATCCGCATCTGCCGTCCAGGCCAGAGGAGCGTCAATCAGGCCGAGACTCAGCATCAGGTGATTGATGATGCCGAATTGGTCGTTCAGCATCCATGACCATATCTTCGCCGAGACAATGGTCGGAATCGCCCAGGGAATCAGAATCAACGCACGCACCAGGGAACGGCCGGTGAACTGGATGTTCAACAGCAACGCCACCGACAGCCCAAGGATGACTTCCAGTCCCACCGACACCACAGTGAAATACAACGTGTTGCGCACAGCGTTCCACCATTGTGGATCGACCAGGATGCCCGACCAGTTGGAACCGTCGTGGAACAGGTAATTGCTCATGCCTACGAAGGAACCGCCACTGCTGTCCGCCAGACTGGCATCGGTCAGGCTGAACCAGAATGTGCGCAGCAGCGGCCATGCCGCCACCAGGGTCAGACACAGCAACATCGGTGTCAGAAATAGCCAGGCGGCGCGTACTCGGCGACTCTGTATGGGCGTTTCCCTGGTGAGCAGGCGCTCGTCACAGGAGGCATGGGTAGTAGAGACAGGCATGGTGATTTTCTTCCTTGTGGCCTACCAGTTCCGGCGTTTGATGCGTGTGAGTTCGCTTTCCAGTTCGACCAGCGCCTGATCGACGGGCAACTCGCCTGCCAGCACGCCGTGCACTCGATCGAAGAACGCATTGGAGACCCGTGGATAGCGAGCGGCGGTGATTGAAGCGGGGCGCATGACCCCGTCGTTGAGAATGCTGTGCAGCTGAGCGTAATAAGGCATGGTCGCGAGCAGCTCGGGATCTCGATACAGCGACTCGATAACCGGGTTATAGGCGCCTATCAGGGCACGATGTTTTTGCTGCTGGGCACTGGTCAGGTAGCTCACCAGCTCGGCGGCAAGTTTGGGATGGGCGCTGTAGCGCGATATCGCCAGGCCCCAGCCTCCGAGGGTGGATGCATGGCTGCCGGCCTCGCCGCCGCGGGGCAGGGGAGCGACCCCGACCTTGTCCTTTACGGCGCTGTCCTGGCTTTGCACCAAGGCCCAGACATAAGGCCAGTTGCGCATAAACAGCGCATTGCCCGACTGGAATACGCCGCGTCCTTCTTCCTCGGTGTAATTGAGCACGCCACGCGGGGAGATGTCGCCTACCCAGCTTTTGGCCAGGGTCAACGCCGCTCTTGAGGCCTGGCTGTTGACCACGATGTCGCCTCGTGGATTGACCAGCCCGCCGTCCGGTTGGCTGCTGATCCATTCCAGCGCGTTACACGTCAGGCCTTCGTAGGCACGCCCTTGAAAGATGTACCCCCAGGCGTTGGCGTTGCCGGCATTGCGCTCGGCCTGTTGCACATCCTTGGCGGTTGCGGTCATTTCCTCCCAAGTCTGGGGGACTTGTTTGTTGTATTTCTCGAGCAAGTCCTTGCGGTAATACAGCAGGCCCGAGTCGGTGAACCACGGCATCGTCACCAGCCGTCCGTTCACCGTGGCGTTGTCCACCTGCGCCTGGAAGTAGCCTTGGGTTGCATCGGCGGGCAGCACCTCGCGCAAATCCAGCAGATGTTTGGCCAGCATCCCCGGCCACACCATGTCGATCTGAATGATGTCGATGTCGCTGGACTGCGCACTGAGGATCTGTTGATAGAACGACAACCGCTCGGTTGCCGAGTTAGGCGTGGACACCACCTCGACGTGATTGCCGGTCTGTTGAGACCACGCCTCGACGGCCTCTTTGCACAGTTGTAATTCCGCGCCCACCGCACCGCAGGAAATCGTCAGATTGCCTGCGCTGGAGAGGGATGGAAGCCCGGCGCAAAGGGCAAGCAGTGCTGCTGGAAAGAGTGTTTTGAGCTGTTTCATAAAGCCCTCTTTATTTTTGTTTTTAGAAAAGTTAACGTTAACATCGCCAAATGTAGCAGCGTATTTGCGATGAGGCATCCTTTTTTTCGTAGATTTTGACAATCAACATTTCACGAAAAAAGAGGCCGGTCGCAGGACAAAAAATAAAAACAAAACAGGAAATCCCCCCATGCAGAAAGCATCAAGCTGGGTACTCGCAGGCGTACTCGGCACCTCGGCGGCCAACGCTCAGGCCGCGACTCTGGAAGAGCGCATGGCCGCGTTTGAAGCCCGTGCCGCCGCTGCGGAAAAACGTGCAGCCGCCGCCGAACAACAAACCCAGGCGCTCGCCAGGGAACTGCAGCAGCTCAAACAGTCCACTGCCGCCTTGCAGCCTGCTGCATCCACTGCGACAACCACTGTGATGCCCAGTTTGGATACGCGGTTGGCAAAACTCGAAGCCCGTCAGCAAAGCATGGAGAAGGAGGGCAGTACCGGGCACCTCACCGACGGGTTCAGCTTCAAGGGTTACGCCCGCTCCGGATTGCTGATCAACGATGGCCTGGGGGGCGGGCGGGGCGGTCCTTATACAACGCCTGCCGGTTCAGTCGGTGGCGCAGTCGGGCGACTGGGTAATGAAGACGATACTTACATGCGTATAGACCTGTCGAAAGAAGCCTATGCGCAGAACGGCACCCATTCCAAATTCACGGTTTCCATCGCCGATGGCGTGGAAAGCTCCAATGACTGGACGGCCGCTGAAAGTAACCTGAACGTACGCCAGGTATTTGCGGAACTCGATCATCTCGCCGCATTCAAGGGCAATTCGATGTTCGAGAACGCCACCCTGTGGGCAGGCAAGCGATTCGACAGGGACAACTTCGATATCCATTGGCTGGACTCGGACGTCGTCTTTCTGGCCGGCACCGGGGGTGGTATCTACGACGTACAGATGAAAAAGAACTGGCGCTCGAATTACTCGTTGATCGGGCGTAACTACGGGGATTTCAGTGAGGGCGGTCTCAATGCCGATGTGGAAAGCTACATCCTCACCTCCAACCAGTTCTTCGATAATGGTCAGTGGCAGTGGATGTTCAATGGCATTGGCTCAAAGAAAAACGACTTCGGCACTCGCACCAATGAAGCGGGCCTGAAGCCTGCGGACTCCGGCTTGCACAGCATGGTGGCCAACCACCAGAAAAACTTTTTCGGCAGGGAAGGCTTCTTCAAAACGGCGCTGCTCTATGGGCAAGGTCTGGGGGCAGAGGTCAAGAACATCGGCTCAGATGGCGAACTCATAGACGATGCCCGCGCTCTGCGTCTGGCACTTTACGGTGAGACATCCCTTGCGCCCGACTGGCGTATCGGCCCCAGCGTGCTGGCCGAACAGAGCAAGGATAGATACGTCGAGGGTGACGACTACCGCTGGCTGACCCTGAATGTGCGCTTGGCCAATAAAATCAACAGAAATTTCGAGATGGCCTACGAAATAAGCTGGCAAACCATGAACCTGGACCCGAAGGACTACCTACAACGTAATGCGGTCGACGGTAACTTTTGGAAATTCACTGTCGCCCCGACATTCAAACCTGAGGTTGGAGATCTTCTTACACGTCCCGAACTGCGAGTGTTCGCAAGCTTCATGAGCTGGTCTTCGGATCTGGACAGATTCAGTACCACAGACTCCTTTGGCATGACGGACTTCGAAGCCGGAGGTGTATGGCAATACGGTATACAAATGGAAACCTGGTTTTAATGTTTGAACGCGTGCGGCCAACATCTGCTTTGAGGTTGGTTATGAGAGCTTCACTAACCTCAACAAACCCTGCCTTTCATCAAAGCGCACTGAGTAAGTGATTACCGGTCGAATCTGATCAGCCAGCAGTTCCCTACGACAAAAAAATGAGGAAATGACGATGGTATTGCCTCGCGCAGTAGTGTTTGGTGAAGCCCTGACCGATCTTGTCCAAGGCACTCCTGGGCAGTGGATGGGCTACCCGGGTGGTGCTCCCTGGAACGTTGCACGAGCGCTAAGTCGCTTGGGTGTCAGCAGAGCTTTTGCTGGGTCGGTGAGCATGGATTCACTGGGTGACGAGATCGTTTCGCAGTCGGAAGCGGCAGCATTGGATATGAGGTTTATCCAACGGGTAGACCGAGATCCTTTGGTCGCCATCATTCCATCTAGCCGTCCTCCAAGGTACTTTTTTGCCGGAGATGCCGATCTGTTTTTTGATCCGGATCTGATGCCAGAAGGATGGATCAACCAGGCAGAGCTGTGTCATTTCAGTTGCATCAGTTTGGCTCGACAGCCACTTGCAGACAGGCTGGTTAAAATTGCTCAGCAGGCCAAAGAAGTCGGTAAACGGATTAGCTATGATCCGAACTGGCGCAATTTAATGGATAGCCATTATCGGGAGCAGACCTTCCCTAAGATGACCACTCTTGCTGACATGGTTAAGCTTTCCGACGAAGACCTTCGGCAAATTTATCCAGGGCTGACAGAACACCAGGCAATAGATGAGCTTCGCGCTCTTAATCCTCAGGCGCAGATCCTTTTTACTCGAGGGGAACACGGGATGATTCTCCATACCCCGGACAGCCAGCTCGATCAGCCGGCGATTGCCGTGAAGGTGGAGGACACGGTTGGAGCAGGAGACGCTTGTATGGCTGGTTGGCTGGCGGCGGAGCTGCTGGGGATCGCGGACTTGAGAGAGCGCCTGCAATTTTCAGCGGCTTGCGCATCCATATCTTGCCGCCATGCCGGAGCCCATGCTCCAGCGTTAGCTGATGTGGAAGGTTTTGCTGCAACTGCTAAAACATACTTGACCAGGGTTGCTGGCGCCGAGGAGTCGTCTAAGTAAAAAGACGCGGCGCCGAATCCAAGGGAGCTCATGAACATCTATGACATATCTATCATTTAACATAATATGCATTATGAGCACCTGCGTATGAAGGTACCGGGCCGTGGGCCGGCAGCTCCTGCCTGCACCTCAGCGATGTAATCCAAGACAAACGGTTCCGGAGAACCTTGCACCTTGTAATAGTCAACCACGCTGGCCAGCGTCCACCGCAGTAACCTCATCAGCACCGGATCGGAAAATTTCCAGCTGCTCGACTCGTATGGATACCGGCTGTTGGTGAAAACGTCGCGATATCTCTCGAAGGAATCTTCCAGGCTGTTCAGGGCCAAGCTGCTACGAATCGCTTCGGGCATCGCATGGAACAACGTCAACAGATCGTGCTTATCAGGGGTTTTACGGCTGGTTTGTCAACGCTTTGCAGATGCTGATGAGCCGCAGCAGTCCTCGGAAGTAATTCTTAGGACGTTTTCGGAACTAATCCAGGAACTGCGGTGTTTTCCCTCCGAGTTCAAAAATTACTTCCAGCCAGCGGGCCGTTCGTGTGACCGTCGCTCACGTGCTGGCGCTTTTTCCTCCTGTTTCATGAGTTAGTTTCTGTTACCGCTGTATCCACCATCTGCTGTCCAAGCCGGCACAATGCTGAACCGAGTCCGCACATGCGAAAATTCACTGTCCACGACTACGTTCGTACCACCAGTAATCGATTTCGCCAGTGCATTGGTCTTTTGAGGTCGCAAGCAGATGACTAGCACCTCGGGAGTGCTGCGGAATGTGGGGAGCATGCTTTGGGCTGGCTGTGAGGCTTTAAGCATGTCTTCACCCACGGAGGGATCTCATGAGCGCTAGATTTGATGGTGGACAGCTCCGTTAATTGGCATCAGAGCGTTGTGCTCTCCGATGGGCGCGTTTCACAGTGAAATGCCGGTTTGGAGGCCTATCTATGGGGGTTGTAAATCACTTTTTTACGTGTAAACCACTGTAGTTAACACGTAAAAAAGTGATTTACAGTGTGAATTTTTACGTCGCCATGGCCACCAGCTACTTGTTGTCGTACGGGTTGTATTTTGAACGGTGCAGTATGGCGTGCTAACGTAGCTCTGCAGATTAGCCCCCACGCCTCGTGGCAGATTCTGTAGGTCTGTACTGCGCACCAGGGGGTTGGTTGTCAGGTACTTCGCTAAGATGATCGATCACTTAAGGGAGTAAGCTAACCTCCTCCGGCCTCTTTTCTCCTCATGTGGTTATAACTCCACTAAATATTCAATATTGGTACCATGTGAAAATGTACTAAGTCGGTGGAGGTGAGCGTTCTGGTGGACGGAAAGCGCCTAGGGACGTGCTGAGAAGGCTATCTGCTGTGAGGCTATCGAACCCCGCCGCCCCCCTGCTTTTCTAACGCACGAAAAAACGCTGGACTGCTCGGAACCCGATCAGCGTGGCTCTATCCATATCCCCGTGCCTCTGCCTTTGGACCCGATGGCCAGGCTAAGCGCTTACGAAAGCTCTATGCACTAAGAGCGGCATTGGTGACATTTCAATCAGTTTTCATAGCATATGCTTCGTTAATTAAGCCTTCTAAAACAGCTGATAGCCACATCTGAAACTTGCTAAGTTCTGCGTCATGCCCATTGGCATTGGACGCTGCATAGATGGTCCTTGCATTTGCTAGTTGCGTGACGTTCAGCTCATACTCATCCGAAAATAATCGTCCGGAAAGAGTTCGGTATGCATAACCACTCAGTTCGTCATCCTGACGGATAATCGTGGCTGTTTGAAAGTCTAGTATAGCTTCGAGTTCCCAACGGTTAGTCTTTGTCATGCACGGTGGAACCGCCATTTGCAGACCAACAACAGCAAGCGTTGCCGAAGGGTCATCTAGCTCATGGAGGAAGCCGAGGACATTCTGTCCTTTTTTTAATATTTGAACGCCGAGCACCTCGTCGTGCGCGTATAGATTCAGCACGCACGCGACAAAAAAAGGTGTGCATGGGTCAGCATCCAGAACCTCGGAGAATGTCTCGAGGGTTACACGTAGCCCGGCCATAGTATGCCTCCTTGAGAAATGAACACTATAGATTGTAGCCCTATAGGGCTCAACAAGGCTTCATCCTTCCTTTTGTGGATAAGAAACGCAAATGGAACTCAAGCAAGCCCTCGCCCAAGCGCTGCGTAGCATCCGAACCAGCCGCGGGTTCACCCAAGAAGATCTGGGAGAAGTCAGTAGCCGTACCTACGTGAGCACCCTTGAGCGAGGCCTCAAAAGCCCTACCCTTGAGAAACTGGTGGAGCTCGCAGTTCGCATGGACGTTCACCCTCTCAGCCTACTCACTGAGGTCTTTCTGCTAACAGGAAAGGAAACAGATATTGAGGTGCTATTCGCCCGGGTGCGCAAAGACCTGGGACAGTCTTGAAGATTGATCCTGGATAGGGCTATGCGCCCATGTAATATCCGATAACGGCTAGACCTGGATATTGCACAACAAGCCATTTCGAGGCATCCTCACCGGTCTCCTACGATTGGTACCGTGAAAATATGCGATTGGCTCCCATCCCCTTGTTCGACACCTTCTCGCGGTTTAATGAACTCAATTTCTTAGGGGTTAGTGCGGAACGTCCTGTAGTTCTTGACTATCTGAGACAATTTGCGCCGGAGCGCGGTGCTATAGACAGCTACCTCATCGTTCGAAGCTTCTTGAAATCTTACGCTGGCAACGAATCCACTTTTATTTCGTTTCGCACCCATGCGGAGCGCCTTTTATTATGGTCTCTACTTTTAGCCCAAAAACCCATAATAGACCTCAGGCGCTCGGACGCTGAGAAATTTATGGAATTCTGCTTGCAACCCCCTGCTTCTTGGGTCGGCCCAGTTGTGAAGTCGAGGTTTGTAAGGCTTGGAGGAAGGAAACGTCTTGACTCGGACGAATATGTGATAAATGAACAATGGCGTCCATTCAGTAACACTATTTCCAAACGTGAGCGGAAAATTTCTTCGGAGAATTCCGCAGACTTACGCGACCGCCCCTACCAAATGGCGCAAGGTTCTGTAGCGCAAGTTTTCGCGGTATGCGGCAGTTTTTTTCAGCACGCTATGGACGAAGGATTTACAGAGTCCAACCCATTTCGAGCCATCAAGCAAAAGTCGGTCTATAAGCAGCGTAATACTTTAGACGCTAGTGCCCGTTCGCTTTCGGAGCTACAGTGGAGCTTTGTTATAGATTGTGCCGAGCAGATGGCCGCTGAAAATTTATCTCATGAACGTACTCTTTTTATCGTTGCGACAGTCTTTTCGATGTACTTGCGCGTGTCTGACTTAGTCGGTCGCGAAAACTGGCGCCCTACAATGGGCGACTTTCGCAGAGACTCTTCAGGTAATTGGTGGTTTCATGTCGTAGGGAAAGGCAATAAAGCTGCCAAAATTAGTGTCCGCGATGATTATATAAGCGACTACTTGATTCGCTACCGCAAACACTTAGGGCTGCCTCCCCTCCCCTCTGCCCAGGAAAAGACACCGGTGATTAGCACCCTCAAAGGTCGAGGCGGCTTGTCAGATCGGCACATCCGAAAATTAATTCAGGATGTGTTTGATCGAGCTTTGCAGCGAATGCAGAACGAGGCGTGGACTGATGATGAAATCGATGCTCTTCGTTCCGCCTCACTCCATTGGCTTCGACACACGTCAGCTACTTTTGATGCTCCATACAGAGATATGAAAGATCTCCAGGCCGACCTACGACATAACAGTTTAAGCACTACGCAAAATATCTACTACAATAGCTTAGATGAGCAGCGAGCTTTTTCGGCTAAACGCCTCAAGGTGAGAAAGTGACTACCCATTGCCAATAAAAACTCGCATACGAATTTTCTGATTTCCGGGCTAGTGGCTTTTGCTCCAAATAAGCAGTGTTCGATCTACACGCGAACCGCGCGCTCATGAGCTCTGAGCTTCGATACGTAATTCCAGTTGATGGATACGTTTGTACGTTTCATAAAGCGAAATCATGGCGCCCTGCGCCATGACCTCCAATGGCGACCTACCATCAAAAAAAGCATTTTTGTTAGGCGACCCTGGAAAGCCGCAAACATTAGCGGGATTATCGAATACGCTGCGCAGTGAGGCATGGATATTAAGTACGAGGCTGATCCGCTGCTGTTGATCTTGATCTAGCTTTCGTGGAGATGCCGGCGCTCGCAATGCTCGCCTGTAGGTTGCGTAAGAGATCCGCAGAATTGAGCAGATTTGAGCAGGCGTCGCCTGCCAACCATGCAAAATGTGCAAGGCCACTTTCAACCCCACTGCCGTCTTCTTAGGCGAAAGCGCTAGTTGATTTGGCATTTGAATTGGCTCCACCTTCCGAATGCTCTCTCATAGTACATCTGTAGTAGTGAGGCCCGCCTACAGCGTAGAGGCGTTACCTGCTATGGTAGCTAGCAAACACACCAGAGTAGGTCTTCATTTGAGCCTTTTGGGCTACTGACTGCTCATAGGAACGGTCGAAACGAGCGCAATCAGTGGCTCGTGGTTGGCAGTCGACCATGCTTTGTCTTGTATGTCACTCAGCGCGCGCTGCGTTAAAACCGGTCGAAAGGCTTGTGCAGTTTGGTCATAGATAGACACGAAGAAACCTCCCTCAATCGCACGAGATATCTGGCGTTGCCAATAGAATTTACCACCTCCAGATACGTCCCCTTCCGTAAGGACAATGTCGTATCGCTGCGCAATGTATCCAAAGAGCACGTTCTGAGAGATATCGCGAAGCGCCGAAGAATGACTATGGCTTGCCGATCGCCAAACCCGGTTGTACGCTGTGTTTCGATTAGTGGGTTGCGGAATGAGAGCGAGCGTGACCTTGATGTAATACGCGACTGATGATTGGGCATCGTCGACTAGCGCGATCTCGAACTCATCGCCGCTAATCGAATTCAGATGACGGTCAACACGGATCAATCGGTATCCGGTCTCAGCGCTGTACCCCAGCAGCTGCCCAATCTCGCGCACGCTGTTGGCTCCCGTAAGAGCGGTATAAAGCGCGACATTGTCTGCCGTGCGAGTTAGTCGCGCCGTCAGCTCATCGAAAAGAACAGCAGAAAGGGTCATGGCGGGATCTCTGAGAAACCTAGTGTCCAATGACAAAACGGTACCGGATGCTCCAGGGTTCTACAAGCGTTCGCGGCGAGCAGAGCACTGGGGCTTCTATTCACTGGGTCGGGAGATGAGGACGTCTAGAGGGAACGTAGGTACATAGGATCATTAAGCGCTATGATGCCAAATTGGCATCAATTGTTCGCGCTTCAGGCTCGAGCAAATGCTGCGTGAGCCATGCTATGGCACCCCTAGCACATATCGTGGATTATGCAGTGGCTTATTCTGCGAGCCAGGCGTTGTGTGGCTCAATACAAGGAACGGGATGATAACGCCGCTGCTGTACAAGCCACTTGCGAGTCATTTCAACATCGAAATTAGCCCCTGCTCCCTCAACGTGAGGATGAGAGCGTCGGCTACGCGATAGCGTCCGCAGGCAGGACAGTCCCTCACCTCCCAGGGGCCTTCGCATGTGAGGCCTGATGCAATACCAGCGTAAACCAAACACTTCATAAGTGATTTCCCATTCCTATAGGTTTGATCCACTTTTCACTGAGCTAGGCACGATCAAGCATCGCACGCCTAAACCCATAACACTGCTCGTCTACCATGGATAAGGCATCCAAAGGGAGCTACTTACCTGTCCGAAGCGCGACAGTTGAGGAAAACCGCAGTCAGCCGACTGTGAACAGAGTAACCGTACAGCCTTGTAATCCGTGGAGACCTGCGCCTAGCGCGAGAATAGTAGTGTAATAGCAGCCCGCGCCCCCCATCCTTCTGGTCCATCGGTTGCACTTTCTACCCAGTAGCGAGGTCCAACTTGAATCGTTATGGGCTGGTTACCTACCTTCAGGAGTTGGGTGACTGTGAAATTGATTGGAATGGACCATTCATGGGTTTTCCAGTTGTAGGTCGACTCGCTGTTGATGCCGAATGTCGTGAATGAGCGATTGGTATAAGAAAAGAATGGCTGAAGGAAAGTCTGGCTGGTTCGTTCCTTCTCATCGGACGGCGCGCTCTCCATCCCCCACAAATGATTAGCCAGCATGCCGCGGGTCCAGCCGTTAGACTGCTTCAGCGCCACGGCCGTAGGTCCTGCTGCCCATTGTTCTGCGCTGAGCAAATCATCACTGCCAGTCGGCAATAGCAGTGCGGGGCCGGCACCCCATACCCACCCATTGGGCGTTGGCTTTTTCGGTGAGAAGAAGAAGCTTTGTGTAATATCACCCATCCCAGATTTGTCAGCCGCCCCGCCCTCCACCAATCCATGCTGATCAATCATCGGCAGGATCGTTCGGGAAATGAGATTCCACTCGGAATTCAATGAAAACGGGAGCACGGGCTGGATATTGGTGACGCTATGCATTCCGTCCCCGGAGGGCCCGATTTTTTGATCCCAGTTGTACTGAATGGGTAGGCTATACATGGCCGCGATGGGATTCTGGGCTTTCTTAGCCAGTTCAGAATTGTCATCTGCCTCTGCACTGAAAGGGATGAACGGGACAAGTCCGAGCAGCGACAACCCAATGAGCGTTTGGTGATTCCGCATTTTCAGACTCTCCATGAGCGATCTGCGCGCCGCTGCGCGCTCACTGGGCTAGATGATATTGATTACGGTGTCGCTTGGCTTCATACATCGCCGCATCGGCTGTTTTGATCAGTTCGGCGGGATCCGTTGAGTGGCGAGGCGAGTTTGCAATACCGATGCTAGGTGTCACGAAATCGATGACCAGTTCGCCAATGCGGACTGGTTTACTCAAAACACCGAGCAGTCGCGCAGCCAATCGTTCAGCAGCCTCGACGTTATCGCCCAGCACTAGCAGAGTGAACTCATCCCCCCCCAGTCGAAACGCACGATCCGGCTTTCGTACGGAGTTCTCCAACCGGCGTGCGAGACACACGAGTAACTCATCACCCGTTTCATGGCCGAAGGTATCGTTGACCTGTTTGAAACGATCCAGGTCAACGAAAAAGAGGGTCAAAGGCTGAGGTTGTCCTCCCAGAAGCTCTCTTAGGTAATGGTGGAATGCCTTGCGATTGCCCAGGCCTGTTAGGGCATCATTGTGCGCCATGGCATAAAGCTGATTTTGATATTCCACGTGCGCGCTGACGTCATGCAGAATGCCACGGTATCCGCGGAGGGTCTTCTGCCCATCAACGATTGGGGTAATGCGGGCTTGGTAATGGCCTACGCTACCGTCAGCGCGTCGCAATCGAGCCGACAGTGCCGGGCTTTCGCCTCGCTGCTGGGGATGCAGAATACTGTCCAGCACCTCCTCATTTTCCATCAGGGTGGCAAACGCCATCCCCGATAGGGTTTCGGCTGGGTAACCCACTTGGGAACAAAAGGCAGGATTCATGGACTGCAGGTAACCGGCTTCATCTAGCTCAAAATAGCCTTCCTGGATCTCTGCAAGAATCGCGGCATCACGTGCCTCACTTTGTTCCAGACGGTCCAACGTCCGGTTTGCCTCGCGTCCCAAATCGCCTAACTCATCCTTTCCGCATTCCTGTAAACGGGAGTGCGGATTGCCAGGTCCGATCGTCGCTAGCTCCGCATGCATTTTTCGAATTCGGCGCAGCAGAAATCGTTCCAATCCGAGATGGATTGCTACCCAGGCCAGCACCAGGCTTGCGGTCAGGAAAGCCATAAAAAGATTCAGCTGAGCTAATCCCTCCTGATAGAGGTGCCTATCACGTATCACCCGCAGGCTTAGTTGTGCGTTTCCAAGGCTGTCGTGAAAAATCAGATCCACATTGTGATGGGCGGCGTTCATCACGTGCCGCCTCGAAAGACTCATCTGACTGCTGTCGGAACTACCGAGCATCACAGGGTCGAAGTCACCGGGCGGAGCCCAGATAAGCGCGCCACCTAGCTGCCTTTGCAACTGCTCTACCCGCTCGGCATCGAGCAGCGTTCCTCCGAACAGGTAGCCGGAAGGCAAACCAACGCTAACTAGGAGCATCGGAACGTCTTGCACAGTGATCAGTTGCGCACGTGGGGTTGCGCTCAAAGCCGGGCGCAATGATCCCAGACGATCAACTATGCTCGCTTGAAAATCCATGCTCACTGGATAGACTTCCGAGAGTTTTGAAACCCGTTCAGCGTCCAGGGGATGCAGAACTGTGAACGTGTCTGAGCGCGTTTGGATCAGGAAATCAAAACCCGACGCCCCCAGTTGAAGCGTCGGGCCAGCTCGTTGAATAAAAGTGCTGAGATTGGTTAGCCGGTCAACGTCGCGCTCGAACAGTACATCCATCATCGCCCTCAACCGATTAGCTTCGACCAGGAGCAATTGCTCATCCTCATGGTCTAGCCGGCCGAGCAAGACGTTATGTCCCCACCCCCACATCAAGAACATTACCAACAGCATGGGCGGCGCAAACAGACATAGGAGTTTCTTGCGCAGGCTCATGGCCGGTTCACCAAGACGGCATGCATCTTTTGAGCCTCAACCTGCCGGGCAACGGGCAGAGCCGTTGGTAGCGCTCGCCTGAACCGCGTCAGCAAACTTGCGCAGGTTTGCTTGTTGAGCGCTAACCAAGCTTGCGATGGTGTTCTGCGCTGGCGTTTGTACCGTCGTGCGGCACGTGAGCTCATCCAACCCTGGTCGTTTCAGGCGCCATACCGCATCGAGCAAGGCATAGTGGTCAGGTACTGAATCAAAACGCTGTACGTCGACTCGCAAGATTGCCTTGCGCCCCCCTCCAACCGGCCCACCCAGTAAGTCCTGTAGCGCACTGCCAAACTCATCAACGAGGTTTGCACCCCACCATTCCGTTTCAAGAATGACCAGGCCGCTGTCGCCTTGTCGCACCACCAATTGCGGACGATCAACTTGAGGGGGTACGGCCACCCGCTCAACCTGAACCCGCTCCCCTGCGACCCGGCTCGCCTGTGCAGGTACAAGGGTGTGGTAGTTGTTAGGCGTACTGCTGCAACCAGCAGCCATCGTTAGTAACAAAGCCAGCGAGGTCCGGTATAGAGGGGGCATCATATATAACTCCTTGGCCGAGTGTTCCAATCAACGCTGCAGATTTTCCGCACCTGCTGCTTTAGGTCGGCCGCGGATCAGCGACTCAGGATGACGACCCAGGTAGTCCGCTAGGTCTCGTAGCGAACGGGACATGCGTTCTAGCTCCTGCAATGTGTCCCCAAGTTTCTCACGCTGCGGAGAATCATCAGCGATCGCTGAATTGGCGGAGCGCAGGGTTTTCTGTAGCTGCTCCAAGGTAGCAGTCACGCCAGGTAGCGTTTGACCGTCGACGCGTTTCAGGGTGTTGCGCATTTCGCGGAGTGTCCCATCCAGATTCCCCGCGATGCTCTCCAAGGGAAGCTTGCCAAGCCGCTCGACAACGTGCTGCAGCTGCTCTTGCAGTTTTTCCAGACTGCCAGGCACCGTCGGAATGACGATAGGTTGTGCACTGCCGTCAAACTCGACCTTGGGGGCGTCTGGATAGAAATCCAACGAAATGAACATCTGCCCGGTAATCAGATTTCCACTGCGAGCCTGTGCCCTAAGCCCATGCTCAACAAAGGTACCAATGAGGCGCCGTGCGCCGGCATCATCCTCAGGGGTGTGATTAAATGCCTGCAGCATCTTCTGGTGAACAGGCCCTAATCGTTGCGGATAGATAACCGCATCGACCACGACTGGAAAGACCTGCTTTTTCGCATCGTAATCCAGAGTCACCGACGTAACTTTACCGAACTCCACCCCCTTGAATTCCACCGGTGCGCCTGGTGAGAGCCCTCGCATAGACTGATCGAATCGTAATCGCAGGTATTGCGCCTTGCCTGTTGGCGGAGCTAAGGCAGCATCACGGTCTGCAAAGAGCGTAAAACTTTGCTGATCGGCGGCCGGCTCGCCTCGGCTGAAGCTTTCGGGAGCAGCGAACGCCAAACCGCCCATGAGCACGGATGACAAAGACTGGGTCTCTACTTTCAAACCGTTGGCTCCCACCTCCATATCGATGCCGCTTGCATTCCAGAACCGAGTATTCGTGGTGACAAAAGCGTCGTAGGGCGCTTGTACAAACACGCCAATGTCGACCCCTTCGCCGTCTTCTTTCAGCGCATACGAAACAACCTCTCCGACAGGTATTCGGCGGTAGTAAATAGAGGAACCGATATCGAGCGAGCCCAGATCATCAGCGCTCAAAAGAAAGCGCTTCCCCTTTTCTCCATACGTCACCGGGGGCGGAGATTCCAGGCCAGTGAAGGTTTTCTCCGGATTTTTGGATTCACCGGCGTCGGCGCCAATGAAGGCTCCAGACAGCAAGGTGTCTACGCCTGACACCCCTCCGGCGCCGATACGCGGGCGGACCACCCAATATCTCGCACCTTGAGTGGCGAACGACTCGGCCTCTTTAGATAGTTCCACCTTAGCCACAACGCTCTTGCGGTCATCAGCGAGTTCCACGGACGATACCTCGCCTATCACCACGCTGCGATAACGTACCTGAGTTTTATGCGCCACCAGACCTTCGCCGGTGCGGAAGGAAATAGAGATCACCGGCCCCTTCTCCAGATAGTTGCGCACTACCAGCGAGGCTCCCACAAGTAGAGCCAGGATGGGCACAATCCAGACCAGTGAGAAATTGAGACGTCTAGTGCGCACTTGGGCCTGACCTGCACTGCGTTGTTCAGTCTCCTGCGCCATCACTGCGCTCTCCTTGTTGTGACGGACTATCCCAGATAAGACGCGGGTCAAAGCTCATGGCGGAAAACATGGTCAAGACCACCACCATGCCGAAGAACAGAATGCCTGGACGCGGTTCAATGGTCCCCAAGCCGTGCAATTGCACCAGTGCTGCTACCAAGGCCACCACCATGACATCTAGCATTGACCAGTAACCGATGAGCTCCACGAACCGAAACAATTGGGAGCGCTGGCGTCTTGCCCAACTGCTGCGGCGTTGCGCGGTGATCAGTAACAGGGCTAAAGAGCAGAACTTGATGGCCGGCACGCCAATACTGGCGATGAAAATGATGAGCGCGATGTCCCAGGCTCCTGCTTCCCAGAACTCCAACACACCACCGCCAATGGTGCTGTCACTACCTTGCCCAAGCATCTCGGTGCGCATGACTGGCAACACGTTGGCTGGAATGTAAAAGATCAATGCAGCGAACAGAAATGCCCAGCCACGCGCAATCGGATTGGTTTTGCGACGGTGTAAGGGGGCGCCACATCGAACACACTCATGGGCCGATTCACGCAGATCACAAGTTTGGCCGCAACCATGGCATAAACAGACATGAAGATCGTCAGCCAGAATCGATTCGCTCATACCTGACCCCACAGATCGCGAATGTCTCGACCAGCAACGTAGATCAGCAGCATGCTCAATGCAGCCAGTGCGATCAAACCGATACCCGGGATCACATCGAGAAGACCGGCTAGCTTGATAACTGCGACCATGGCACCGAGCAGGCATACCTCCAGCATGCTCCAGGGCCTTAATTTCTCTAGCGCCTGCATACACCCAGCAAACCCAGGGGCTCGGTGACCCCGCATAGCGAAACCAAGAACCCAGCACAGCACGGCAATCTGCAGGATCGGGGCGAAAATGATCGCCAGCGCCAAGACAAGTGCAATGAACGTGATGCTGCCAGAGCTGAGCACCATCACAGCGTCCCAAAGGGTCGCCGAGTTAGAAATACCTTTCATGCTGATGGTCATCACCGGATAAGCGTTGGCGAAGATCAACAACACTCCACCCGTTACGCTCAGAGCCAAGCGCTGCTCCACACTCAAGCTATTGTGGCGGTACAGCACTCCCCCGCAACGGGTGCACCGGGCGCTCTGATGACGCAGCAAGGGAGTACGGTGATACACCGCATCGCAGTACTCGCAAACAATGAGTTCATGTAGGTGAGTCATGGTGAGATTTCGTCTGTCGTCCAAGGCTCAAATGGGCGTCACTTTGCACGCCAGCCTCATCACTAAAGCACACGAACGTGGCTAGAACCGATGCACATTTGATGACACCCCTATATCGCCAGAGGTATCGCCGCAGGATTTTGCTAATACTCAAAAGTGATCAAATGATCATGAATGGATGAGGAAAAGGTGATGATGGACCTAGCCCTTGGCGCTTTGCGTGCCAATCCTGAGATTGCAGTTTTTTTGGCGATTGCGTCGGGAATACTGCTAGGACGAGTGCAGATAGGAAGCTTCCATCTGGGGTCCGTCGCAGGTGCGTTGCTGATGGGACTACTGATCGGCCAAATCGGCTTGCAAGTTCCTCATGAACTAAAAGCTGTGTTCTTCGCCTTGTTCATCTATGCGGTGGGTTTCAAGAGTGGGCCCGAGTTTTTCGGCAGCCTTAACCGGGGCACGCTAAAACTAGTCCTGCTCTCAGTGATCTTATGCGGCACCGCATTGGCCACCATCCTCGCCATGAATGCGCTTTACGACTTTGACGCAGGCTTCACCGCGGGCCTTGGAGCGGGGGCATTGACTGACACGGCGATCATGGGCACTGCGAGCAGTGCTATCGCCCAATTGCCATTGGACGCAGCTGCGAAGAACGAACTTAACAGTCACATGGCTGTGGCTTACGCCATTACCTATGTGTTCGGTACGGTCGGTTTGATCGTTTTTGTCGGAAGCATCGCTCCACGGCTGTTAGGGGTGGATCTGAAAGCCAGTGCCCAAGAACTTGAGAGGCAGCTCGGTATTGAGAGGCATGAGGAAGCGATCAGCATTCCCTACACGCGCATTGTGGTGCGCGCCCATCGCCTCAATCACGCTCAAAAGTTGGGTGATACGATTGCAGATCTCGAAGCTCGCTACCCCTCCCTTAGCATTGAACGTGTCATTCGGGGAGAGCAAATTTTTGAGCGTAGTCCGGCACTGCTTATGCAGCCAGGGGACATCTTAGGTATCTACGCGCTACGCGACTCGGTGGGTCACCTCGCTAGCTGGATCGGGCCTGAAGTTGATCACCCGCTAAGTCTCTCTTTCCCTACACGCAGCGCCGACATCGTGCTAACTAATCGTCTTATGGCTGGGCGTACTATCCATCAAATCAAAATGGCGTTGGTGGGTGCTGAGCGAATGGGATGCTTTCTCACAGGCATCTCACGCCAAGGACTGTCATTGCCCCTTTTACCGGAAACGGTGCTGCGTCGTGGCGATCTGATCAGCCTGACAGGGCGCGCCGCTAGCGTGGACGCACTTGCGGCTCAATTGGGACGTGAACGGAAACCAAGCCATCGCACCGACATCGCTATCCACGCTCTGGGTTTGGTTGTTGGCTCTTTGCTCGGCTTGCTTTCGACCCATATCGGCATGATACCGGTCGAACTAGGGATTGGAGGCGGCATCCTGCTAACTGGTCTTGTGATCGGTTGGTACAACTCGCGACACCCAGAAATAGGCGCTCTTCCGCCCGCCGCACAGTGGGCATTCTCCGAATTTGGCCTGACTGCGTTTGGAGCAGTTGTGGGCCTGCTCGCAGGTCCTGCAGCACTTACGGCCATCGTGGAACAAGGGCTCGCGCTCGTGATAGCAGGCGCCTTAGTCACTCTCATTCCTCCTTTGGTGACGCTCTATTTCGGGCGCTACGTGCTCGGACTTCACCCGATGATCTTATTCGGAGCTTTGGCGGGAGCCCAGACCGAAGCCGCTTCGATGAACAAGATCATCGAGCAATCAGGCAGTAATACTCCCGTGGTAGGTTTTACCGTCTGTTATGCGGTTTCCAACGTTTTGCTAGCTGTATGCGGACCGATAATTATATCGCTAGCGTGACATCAAATCGC
Organism: Pseudomonas sp. YQ_6; assembly: GCF_043103245.1. Lineage (NCBI taxonomy): Bacteria > Pseudomonadati > Pseudomonadota > Gammaproteobacteria > Pseudomonadales > Pseudomonadaceae > Pseudomonas > Pseudomonas sp. YQ_6. Next base: position 275,934 of record NZ_JBICJR010000068.1, on the reverse strand, counting down.
TACCAACTGCGATTTTTGGAGCACTTTTCGAATTTTTTTAGAGTTTTTGCTTGAAAGCCGTTTGATGTCGCCTAGTGTCTAGAGTCAGCCATGTAGTTTTGCGTCTCATTCATGGATGGCGATGTCGTGATAGGAGATCAGCAATGTAGGCATTGGTACATGCTCTTTTTCGCTGTGAGAAATCTTTCGCTGGCAGTTACCGCCACGGTACAGCGCATGGCGTTAGCGGACGAAGGCAGGGCTCTTGGCAGTTATGGAGACCTCGCCCAGTCCAATGGGACGAAGGCCTGGTAAGCCTCCCTGCCTCACAATTCGGAGTCAGCGACCATGGAAACTTATCGAGCCGGCTCAGCGCACGGCGTGCAATTGCGTCCTCTCTGCGTACCGGTACTCGCTCTCGTAGCCGCCATGCATGCCAACCCCAGTTGGGCAGGCGGGATTCTCATTTATGAGGCGGGACAGGAAGGCAACGGACTGGCAAACGCAGGGTCGGCCGCCCTGGCGAACGATCCCAGCGTACTAATGAGTAACCCAGCGGGAATTACTCAGCTCAAGGGCACGCAAATCAGTGCAAATGCGCAGGTCATTCTCGGAGACCTGCGATTCTCCCGTGACAGTAGCAACCAGTTCGATGGCAACGAAGGGGGCAACTCGCTTGAGTACCTGCCAGGGGCCAGTCTCTTCGTCAGTCACCAAATTGATGAACGCTCGGCGATCGGGTTTGGTATGTACGGTAATTTTGGTCTCGCACTGGATTACGACGACGACTGGGCAGGCCGCTACTTCACCCAAGAGGCTGCGGTTATCGGGGTGTCGTTGCAACCGACGTGGGCCTACAAATTTACAGATGACCTGTCTATCGGCATCGGACCACGCATCATGGTCGGCTACTACCGTACTGAGATGGCCATCAATAACAACCTGCTGGGCCTGGCCGATCGACCGGACGGACAGTTGGAATACAAGGACACTGATGTCGGTGTCGGCGTCAACCTAGGCGTGCTTTATCAAGCGGACCCAAGAACCCGTGTCGGCCTGGCATACACCAGCAAGGTCAAACTGGAGTTTGAAGACAAACCCCACCTGAAAGACATTAATAATCCGCTGCTCCATGCTGCATTACGCCGTTTGGATGTCGACTCTTTGGAGCTCGACTTGAACGTCCCACAGACGCTTACAGCCAGCATTGCTCATGAATTGGGGAACCAATGGACGCTGTTGGGGAGCCTTGGTTGGCAGGATTGGAGCGATTTCGGAGATGTAGGTGTGGATGTTGACGCCAACGGAGGCGGCACCAGCCGTACCGTTGACCGTAAATACAAAGATACCTGGCATGCCTCAGTCGGGGCCTTGTATCAGGCGACTCCGCAATGGCGCTGGAGCGTCGGCCTGGGGTACGACAGTTCGGCCGTGGATGATGAAGATCGTACCGTCGACAATCCGATGGGTGAAGCGTGGAGGTTGGCAACTGGCGTCAACTACACGGTAGATGAAGGACTGGACTTACACCTTGCCTACACCCTGGTGTGGCTGGGCGACATGGATGTTGATCAGACCAAGAGCCGATCCGATACCACATTGTCTGGCAGTTACGACAACAGCGCTCTACACATCATCGGCGGGGGCGCGACTTGGCGTTTCTGAGTGACTTGACATCGCTAACGTAAGGAAGGAGATCCTGCATGAAAACCAAGGTATTGGCCGCAAGTCTTTGCCTCGCCACGCTAATGCTGCATGGCTGCGCGAGCAAATATGTGGAAGCCGATCAATATTCAGGCTTCCTCAAAGACTACAGCGCCTTAAAGGAAGATAAATCGCCGTCAGGGGCGGCGGTTATGCGCTGGATCAAACCGGGAGTAGATGCAAAACGCTACACAAGCGTGTACCTGGAGCCCAGCCAGTTTTACCCAAAGCCACAGCCCACTGAAAAAATTCCGCAATCGACGCTGCAGGGAATAACCCAATACTACGATCAGACGCTCAAGAACCATTTCTCTCAAGCGCTGCCTTTGGCAACAAGCCCTGGCCCCGGGGTTCTGGTGGTACGACCGGCGATCACCGCTGTAAGTGCCAAGACAAAAAGCCTGCGACCTTATGAAGTTATCCCGATTGCCTTGGTAGCCGCTGGCATCAGTACGGCCACTGGCATCCGTGACCAGGATACATCCATTGCTACTGAGGCAGCTTTCTTGGATGGCGAAACCAACCAAGTGGTGGCAGAGGTCGTACGTAAAGGGGCAGGCGCAGAGTTGGACAACTCATCACAAGTCATGCAGGCCAAGGATGCGAAGGCAGTTCTGGATGGCTGGGCCAAGGACATGGTCAGCTCGTTCCAAGCGCTCAAGAAATAATCGCAAGCGCCCCATTTAGAACACAGATGGGGCGTTTTCAATTAACCGATATAATTTATAGGCGCGAAACCATGGAAAGCATTCGCGATGAAGACAATGTTAAATTAACTGCTAGAGCCAGTCTTAGTAAAACCAACGACGTCGCTTTATCTCAGAACCCTTTGGCAATATTTGGCAGAAATGACGAAAGCGAGTCTTTTAATGGTAAGCCCCTACAGATATTTAAATACGATGTACAGACGCTGGGGCTGCCCTATTTGAATTGCGGCCTGCCTACAATGCAAGGCGCACCGTTAGACGGGCCTTTACGATTTCTTGCTACCTCGGCCCCCACTGTCGGACACGCACTGGTGGCAATCATTCGATACATGCGTCATTACGATCCTCTGGTCTATTTTCGGTTAGACCACCGCGCTGGGCAAGCTGTACTGCAATTTGAACCGTCGAAAGCCGCTCAACCTCTCAGCCCTCATGCCCTCGAGAAATGGGTGGTAGCTGCCTGGTTGTTGATTGGCGAATTACGCGGCACTAAGTTAAAACCTCTCTCACTGAGTTTTCGACATCGGCCGCTAGGTGATGCAGGTAGATACTCAACCTATTTTGGCTGCCCGGTTTTTTTTGAGCAGTGCAACAATTGCCTCATCATGGCATCTGACGTACTCAATGAGGTAAGCGTCAAACGCGATGCCGAACTACATGAAATGGTGCGTTATTTTCTTGAGCTTCGTGCGTCCCCCGCAACCGGACTGAAAGCACAAGTGGAAGAATATATCAAAATCTTATTACCATCCCAGCGCTCTACGCTGGAGCAGGTTGCGCTGGCTTTGCAGTTACATCCCCGCACACTTCAGCGACGGCTTGCTAGCGAAGCTATCGACTTTGAAGAATGCTTAGACCGGATTCGGCGGTGCCAGGCTGAACAAATGCTTCAGAAAACTAATCTTTCAGTCGGCCAAATTTCAAACGAGTTGGGCTACCGTCGAACAACTTCCTTTTGCCGTGCTCATTTGCGCTGGTTCGAGATGACACCCTTGGAGCACAGACGTCGGCATGGTGACAAGACTAGGCTCCAGAAATGACGGTAAACTATCGAGTAGTAGGCTCTAGCAGGGCAACATTCAAGACGAATGTATTACACATAAAAAAGCGGCCTACGAGAGGCCGCATAAAGGAGGAGCATCCAAGGGAGCTTTCAGGTATGACCTTTGAAGCCTAGTCTTTGCGTGGCACTAGCGCAAGCCCGACTTATTCGTACCCAAGCACAGCTTTGAACTCTGTGGAGGCTGTATGTACAAATTCGTAAAAACCACGATTGCGGGCGGCGTGTTATTTATCCTCCCCCTGCTGATAGTTATCATTCTGGTAGAAAAGGCGATTCATATTCTGAGGCCACTGATCCAAAAAGTGATGCCTCTCTTCTCAGGCCACACCCTTGTAGGAGGAACTTCTTTAACCCTCCTTGCTTTGCTTGCGCTGGCCCTAATCTGCTTTATCGCGGGCTTACTCGCAAAAACCACAATAGCTGAACGTATTTTAGGTGCTCTTGAAGATCGGATTCTGAGCAACCTTCCTGGCTATCAACTAATAAAAGATGCAACAGCCCGCTTTGCCGGTCTTGAAAATATGGAAGGCGCTAAAGTGGGACTCATTGCTGAAGGTGAAGGCTTCCGCTTTGGTTTGGTACTAGAGAGCCACGAAAAGTGGCTATTGATCTATTTGCCTGATGGAGGGCCGGCCGGCACTACTGCTGGAGAAGTACGGGCCCTTCCACATGATCAAGTAACGTTAACCGATGTACCTTGGCTATCGCTAGTAGCCTGCCTGAGACGAGGTGGCCGGGGGACATTGGACCTAATGAACGAGTATGTGCGGACGCCTACCTAACGGGAGGATTACCGAACGAATACGCAAAAGACTCAAGGCAGTTGGCTCAGTAACCAGCTTCTTGGCGTCCGCTGCCACAGGACAGGCCCACCCTGCAGCATCAATAGCCTGTGGTGATTCGATATTCGCCTCGTTCTGAAGATCACTGGATATCCTTTTCGGTTCTGCTGGGATCCTGCGCCGGCGTGGTGTACCAGTGCTCGCGAGGTACCCATTTTTCTTTCGCTGGATCGCCTAGGTAATGCGGCGACATGATCTGCACACCGTAGTCATTAAACACGTCCTGGATATTAGCGTGCAGCAGGCTCAGCAGCTCCGCCCTTGGGCGTGGCTCACTCGGAACCGCCTGCGCTACCAGGCGATATTCAGGGTAGAAATCTGAAAGCCCGGTCTGGAACACCTGCGGTCGCGGGGTCTGCAAAATGCCGTCAGTACGCTCGGCCGCTTGTAGCAGCATCGCCTCCACCTGTCGCCACGGGGTGTCATAACCGATTGTCACCACGGTGTCGACGATGTAACCCTGGCCTTGCACCACCCGCGAGTAGTTGCGTGTCACCGATCCAGTAATCATTGAGTTTGGTAACGTCAGTACCTCGCCCAGGCCAGTGCGTATAGTGGTGTTGAACATGCCCACCTCGGTCACCGTGCCTTCGTTGTCGCCTACCCGTACGTACTCGCCGGCCTTGAGTGTGCGTGAGTATGTCAGGATCAGCCCCGCTGCCGCCTGCCCGACCACGCTGGAGGCACCCAGCGAAATCATCAGCCCTACTAGCACCGACAGGCCCTTGAACGCGTCGGTGCCAGAACCTGGCAAATACGGGTAGGCCATCACCAAGGCAAACAGCCAGATAGCCAATGACGTGAGTCGAGTGGTGGGCTGGAGGGTTTCTTCCGTCAACCATTTGAGCGTACCAGGACGGGCCATGCGCTCCAGCAAACGCTTGCTGAAACCGCTTATTCCGCGGGCGATGAAGAAAATCATGACCGCCACTGCAAGGCCTGGGATCGCATGCAGGATGCCCGTAACCAAGTACCGCAGCAGGTCGAGCAGGTGCAGGTTGAGGCTCTCTCCCCACGGCCGGGTGTAGGGAAATTGGGACAGCACGAAGCTCAGCCACTGGTAGCTCAGCAGCAGCACGAACGCCCAGTAAATTAACCTCAGTAGGCGGTCGATCAGGAAGTATACGTACTGCATGTCAAACAGCGGCATGTGGCCGACCTTGATCTGCCGCGCACGGTCTCGCATCAATTGTGGGAGGCGCCCGCGCAACTTGCGCCGGCCAAAGTTGGCGCCCTTTATCAGCACCACGAACAACAGTGTGGCAGCGGCAGAAAAACCCAATGCCTTGAGCAAGAAGCGCAGGCTGCGCGCTTCACGCGTTTCATCCACCACCTGGCGCAGGGTGGCGGCAGCCCTCTCGGCGGCCAAGCGGGTATCCCCGCCCTCCACGCCCAGATCCTGCGGCGCGACGATGAACGCTCGGCGCCCGCCCAGCAACACCAGGTGGCTGTTAAGGATCGGGTCAATGCTTACGTACAACTCATCGGTGCCGCGCAAGGTGTCTTCGATCACCGTCGTGGCTCGGTGCACCCGGGCAGCGGGCGTCTCGCCGAGCAGCGTGGCATTGAAGGTGAACACGCTGCGGTTGGCAATACGCAATTCGGCCGGCTCGCCCGGCACGCCGTCGGTGGCGCTACCCGTCGCGTCGTTGCCCTGCCCCGCCACTGGTAGCAATGCACATAGCATGAGTAGCACAGTCAGAAAACGATTCATTGCACACTCCCCGGCCGGTAACTCTGTAGTGATAGCACCGCTTCACTGGCCAGTGCCGCGTCCCAGGAACCAGCGATAGTAAGGGTTGTTGCCATCGCTGCGCGCCAGTTCGCGGGCCTCGTTCGACCACGCCTGGCGGTTCCCGTTGTAGGCGTGCAAGCTGAGGCTGTAGAACCGCGCCAGGCTACGCCACTGGTCATTCACAGCAATAGCAAAACCAGGCTCGCCACCTTGCAGCGGCGGAGCAACGCGCAAGGCCAGCAAGGTCGGCAGCACGCGAGTGATTTCTCGCGGGCGCACCCACGGGGCATACTCGATGCGCGGCTGATCGTCGGTCACCGGCAGGGCATCGGCGGCGTAACGCTGCAACCCGGCACGGTCGGTGACCCAGGTGGCCAGCAAGGCCTGCGGCGAGTCGATGCCCACCTCGGCAAGCGCCTCAGCCACCGGCACCTGCGCCAGGCGCTGGCGAATGCGCGGCACATCCAGTTGCAGCGGCTGCAGCGAACCGATCAGCAGCATTTCGTGAAACTCGGTGGTCCATAGGCTGGCATGGGGGAACACGTCAATGAAGCTGCGCACCAGCGAACGGCTGTCTTCATCGTTTTGGGTCGGCAGGGGCAGCCATTGCGCCATCAGGCCACCGTGCTGCAAACGGGCGGCAGCCAGTTGGTAAAAATCGCGGGAGTACAAATTGACCACGCCCGCAGCTGAAGGCGGTGGCGGCTCCAGGGTCACCAGGTCGTATCGTTCTTCGCTGCGCAAGAGTTCACGACGGCCGTCGCGCAGGCGAATGTCCAAGCGCGGGTCGACAACGGCGGCGTAGTTGCCTTTGAAATGAGGTGCGGCTTGCAGGACTTCGGGCAGTAGTTCGGCCACCACCGGACGGTTTAGGCCCGGGTAGCGCAACATCGCCCCTGCGGTGATACCGGTGCCAAACCCGATCACTAGCGCCGAACGGGGTTCACCGTTGTGGATCAACAACGGCAGTAAAGCCTGCAGCCGCATATAGCGCAGTGACGGCATGGCATCGCCGGTATTGGAAACGCCCTGGATGTAAAGCCGGCTGAAGGTCTGACCCTCACGCCCCTGGGTCACCACCGCCACCGTGCCGCCCTTGCCCTCATGGTAGTAAGTCAACTGTCCGTTGCGCGCCCCTGGCAGCAGGCCAGCCAATTGTTGCGGTGGCGTCAGCAGCGCTACCAGCACGGTCGCCAACGCCACCAGGCCTACCGCAACACTCGCCGGGCGCCGTACGCCCTGCCCTCGCCAGGCGGCTACCAGGCCGACAACTGCCGCTACGCTGGCCAGTACACCCAAGGCACGCACCAGGCCCAAGTGCGGCACCAACACGAACCCGGTGAGCAGCACGCCGACGATACCGCCCAAGGTGTTGAGCGCCACCACCGCACCGACATCCCGGCCCACGTGGCCGCTGTCCACCGCCAGCCGCAACGCCAGCGGAAACGCAGCGCCGAGGAAAGTGGTGGGCAAAAACACCATGCACAGGGCTGCCACGGCAAACCGGGCGCACATGCCGGCCAGTTCACTGCCGGTCAGCTGCAGGGCAAACAATTCGGCCTGGGTCTGCGCTAACACCAGCCAGCGCCCCAGCCCGGCGAGTTGCAGCATTGCAAGCAGGCCGGCGACGGCGATCAAGAGGCCGAACAAGCCCCACGGGTCACGAATGCGGTCGGCGCGCCGGGCATACAGCGCACTGCCGGCCAGCAGGCCGCCCAGGTAGGTGGCCAGCACCACGGCAAAGGCAAACGCCCGGGTGCTCATGAACGGTACGATCGACTGGCTCCAAACCACTTCGTAGCCCAACGCCACGCCCCCGGCCACGCAGTACAGGCTGATGGCCAGGCGGGCCTGCGCCGAGCGCGGCATTGAGGTTGCCTGGGCTGGCGGCGTTAACGCAGTGTCACGCCGGCGCGCCAACCAGGCGCCCAGTGCAGCCAGCAGGTTCAGACTGGCTGCGGCGCAGGCGCTGCCGCTCACGCCAAGGCGCGGCAATAGCACAAAGGCGGCCAGCAAGGTACCGGCAATGGCGCCTGCGGTATTGGCCGCGTACAAACGACCGCCCGCCTCCGCCAGTTGCCCGCTGGCAGGCGCCAGCGCGCGAACCAGCACGGGCAAGGTGCCGCCCATGAGCAACGCGGGTACACCCACCAGCACAAAGGGCAACACCCAGGCCAACAGGCCGGCACTGGCTTCCAGCCGGGCGAAGGGCCCGGCGGCGTGGGCCAGGCCCAGGGTGGAGCCCAACCCCAGCACCGCCACGGCCAGTTCCAGGAACACGTACAAGCGTACCGGGCGTTGCAATCGGTCAGCCCAGCGCCCGAACAGCAACCCGCCTACAGCGAGCCCGGCGAAAAATGCACTGATGCCGGTGGCCACGGCGTGCACTTCTACGCCTACCACCAGAGACAATTGTTTGATCCACAGTACTTGGTAAACGAGGCCGGCAGCGCCGGAGAGGAACAGCAGCGTGGCAGGTAGGGCCAGCAGCAGTCGAGAATTGGTGCGCGGTGCATGCGAGACAGCGGAGGATGCTGCAGATGATGCCATGCGTGAATGCCTTGTCCGATGATTGGACTGTGGGAGCGGATTTACCCGCGAATCAGACACCGCAGAGCCAGGCACCAGCTTCGCTGATGCTCGCGGATGAATCCGCTCCCACAGAAGTTACGCCAGCTGTTCAGGAATCTGCCTATTCAGCTCCCGAAGCGTTACTCACTGCTTTTTCATTTTCTCTTCGATCTTCTTGTCCACGTCAGCACGAATCTGGTCGATGCTGAAACTGGCGGGGCGTTGGCTCGGCGGGTAATCGACAAAGGTCTGCAGGAACTTCGCTGCTTTCTGCACACCATTGAAGATCAGGTAGTCGTTTTTCGCCACCCAGTCGTAGTACTGATCAGATACCACATCGGCCCGCTCATACGGGTCCATGCGTAGGTTGAACAGTTTCGGTACCCGCAGCGGGGTGAACGGTTCGCTCCAGACCTTAAAGCCACCCGGAGCGCGTTGCTCGGCGAACACCAGCTTCCAGTCACCGTAGCGCATGCCCACCAGGTCGCCGTCGTCGTTGAAGTAGTAGAACTCGGTGCGAGCACTCTTGTCGGTTTTGCCGGTGATGTAGTCGAGCTGGTTGAAGCCATCCAGGTGCACCTTGAAGTTCTTGCCTCCCAGGTCGGCGCCCTTGAGCAGGCGGTCCTTGATGTCGGTGTCGCCCACGGCGGCCAGCAGGGTTGGGAACCAGTCCAGGCCAGACATCAGCTGGCTGGAGATGGTGTCAGCCTTGACGTGGCCTGGCCAGCGGACGATCGCCGGCACTCGGTAGGCACCTTCCCAGTTGGAGTTCTTCTCATTGCGGAACGGCGTGGTGGCGGCATCCGGCCACGACCACTGGTTCGGCCCGTTGTCGGTGGTATACACCACGATGGTGTTGTCGGTGACCTTCAGGTCGTCGAGGGTCTTGAGCAGTTTGCCGACGTCGCCATCATGTTCCAGCATGCCGTCGGCGTACTCGTTGCCGACCATGCCGCTCTGGCCTTTCATAGACTCGCGCACGTGGGTAAAGGCGTGCATGCGGGTGGTGTTCATCCACACGAAGAACGGTTTGTTGGCCTTGACCTGTTTGTCGATGAAGTTGATGGCTGCCTGAGTGGTCTCGTCGTCGATGGTTTCCATGCGCTTCTTGTTCAGCGCACCGGTGTCTTCGATCTTGCCGTCGGCGCTGGATTTGATCACCCCACGCGGTGAGGCGGCCTTGACGAAATCGGTATCATCCTTCGGCCAATACGGGCGCTCCGGCTCCTCTTCGGCGTTCAGGTGATACAGGTTACCGAAGAACTCGTCGAAACCGTGATTGGTCGGCAGGTATTCGTCCTTGTCACCCAAGTGGTTCTTGCCGAACTGCCCGGTGGCATAGCCCTGGGCCTTGAGTGCCTGGGCGATGGTCACATCGCGCGCCTGCAGCCCCACCGGCACGCCGGGCATGCCGACCTTGGACAACCCGGTGCGCAGCGCCGTCTGGCCGGTAATGAAGGTAGACCGGCCCGCGGTGCAGCTGTTTTCCGCGTAATAGTCGGTGAACATCATGCCTTCTTTGGCGATACGGTCAATGTTCGGTGTCTGGTAACCGACCACACCTTTGCCGTAGGCACTGATGTTGGTTTGGCCGATGTCGTCCCCAAAGATGACCAGAATGTTCGGCTTTTCCGCCGCACTGGCCATCCCCATTCCAAAGGTCGCCGTGGCCGCGAGGGCGGCCGCTGACAACCAAGCTCTACTGGACTTCATAGCTACGCTCTCCGTTTCACTTCACTGCTGTCGTCCACGACTGCTAGCACGGAAACTACCGTGCGCCTGCGGCTGGTTTTCGAATCATTGCGGTGTTTCAAAGGGGTAAACACGGCGCCAATCGCTGGCCATGTCGACCACAGTCCAGCCCTTGGCCTGGGCCTGGTCCAAGGCCTTGTCGAGCCGGCCCACAGAACTCTTGCGGTCATACGCCCACTCGCGGTGGGCGTCGGTATGGTGCACCAGCCCCGCAAAGCGCTTGCCCTTTCCGGCCGTAGTCCACTGCAACATCTGCAAGTCACCGTCAGAGTTGCCAAAGGCCAGCACTGGCCGACGGCCAATGATCGAGTCGATGCTGACTGGTTTGCCCGGACCATCGTCGTTGTGCACGAGCTTGGGCAAACGCTGGATGCTCAATATGCCTTGCTTATCCTGGAACGATGCACCCAAGGTAGTGCCGATCACCTGTTCGGGGGGGATGCCATATACCTCTTCGGCAAAGGCGCGCATGAACGCTACCTCCCCGCCGGAGACGATGAACGTCTTGAAGCCGTTGTCACGCAGGTAGTCCAGCAGTTCCAGCATCGGCTGGAAGACCATTTCGGTGTAGGGTTTGCCCGTGCGCGGGTGGCGGGCGCTGGCCAGCCAGCTACGGCTGCGGGCGATGAAATCTTCACTGCTCACACCCGCATGGGTCGCCAGCACGATTTTCATCATACCGTCCATGCCTTGGGCGCCGAGGGCCTGGTGATCGTTCTCCAGCACTGCCTTGAACGGTTGCTGTTCGCGCCACTGCGGGTGCTGCGGCGCCAGGCGCTTGATTTCATCCATGGCGAACAGCACTTCGAAGTACATCGGTTGCTCGCTCCACAACGTGCCGTCGTTGTCGAACACCGCAATGCGCTCGGCGGGTGCGATGTACTCAGGGCCACCCACCTCGGTAACGGCGCTGACGAATGCCTCGATGGCCTCGCGCGACTGCCCTTCGCGCCAAGAAGCCAGCGATTCGGCCGCCAGTGCCTGCATAACCGGGAAAATCAACAGCCCACACAATAAAGTGCGCGCGCAAGCTTTGCGAATCGGGGCATGGCGCATAGTCAACCATCCTTGCTGAAGTTACCTGGCTGACCACGCGGGTCAGGGGTTCAGTTGCTTGAGCGCGTGTTTACCCTGGGCCTTGGGTGGCAGCGCCTCGACCCGCTGTCGCAGGTTTTGCAACACACGCCGGCGGGCATCGGCAGGCGGCCGTTCAGAGCGTCCTGTGGCATAAAATTCTTGCAAGAAGGCTAGCAAAACCACGTCGTTCTGCCCGTCGCCAGGATGTTCACTTGACGACAGCGTGCGCTGCCCGGTGGCACGCCGCAGCCAGCAGTACATAGCGTCCAGCCGCACTGGTTCTTTGGTGCACTGCTGCCGAGCCTGTCGCCAGGCATAGCCGGGCGACTCCAGCCAGGCCTGATGGCGGCGTGCCTGCCAGCGCCGCAGCCGCTGCCAGCCGGCCATCCCCCATTCGCGTGCGGCCCAAGCCAGCCCGGCCAGCAACAACAGCAGCAATGCCAGCAGTACACCATGGCTGGCGATGCTGATCTGCGCCCCCTGGCCCAGCGCGCGCAAGTCCTCACGAAGCGAGAATGGCGCCTGGTAGCTGCCCTCGCCTGCCTCAAGGTCCACGGCGGGCACGGTGAGCGTTCGCGCCTGGCCAGTGATGGCATCCCACCACTGCACGTCTATGGCGGGTAGCTGGTAGCGGCCTGCGCCACCCACCACATAGGTGACACTGTCTTCGCGCTGACCACCCAGCGTGCCCCCACGGCCGTCGCTCAGCGGAATCACACTGGGCGTCTGCACGTAGCGTTTGAGCCCCTTTACTTCAGCGAAGGTCGGCGGCGGGATGAGCATTGCCTGGCTACCGCGGGCGACGATATGCACCTTGCGGGTAAGGCTGTCGCCTGCACGCAAGGGGGTGTGCGAACGCTCCACAGTCTGGTCGACCTCAACCGCCTGCGCGACCAGCCGTTGCTCGCCGCCGCCACCGCCGGGGCTTTTCACCGTGAACGACAAAGGCGCGCTTTGTATCGTCTGCGCAACCGTGCCCTGGCCTGGATGCACACGGAATGTAAGCGCAGGTATGCTGAAAGGCTGGGCCACCGTGGGGGTGATCTGGTAGCTGTAGCGCAGGCCGAAGAAGACTTTGCCATCGAGTCGCTGGTTCAAGTGCTGGGCCTCGCCACCGGGCGGGTTCACCACTGCACCGGGCAACTGCAGCACCGGCAGCTCGGGCGGCGCGGTGAACCAGGTATCCACCAGCAAGTCCACTTCGAGGGTCATAGTGGCACCGACCATGACGGCGTTGTCCGGTACCAGGCGCGCCTGCACCCGCACCTCTGGCTCAGCAGCATTGGACAACCCCGCCAACCCGGCCAGGCAGCCCAGCAAAAGCACGGCAAGGCGGCTCATGGCGCCTCCTCGGCCGCGGTATGCCGCGCGGCCTCCTGTATCGAGAACTTGCGCTTGAGAAACTGCGCGGGTGATGTGGTCAGGTTGTTCAACCACACTTGGTCGGACGCCGCCTGTGGCGTCTTCTTCTGCTGTTGCTGGCCGCCGACGGCCGGGGTCTGGTCTTCGACCACCTTGTCGGCTTTTTCGTCGGGCGTACCGGCCTTCTGCTGGTCCTCGTAGTCCTTTTGCAACGCGTGCGCCAGCGCCAGGTTGGCCTTGGCTTCAGCGAAGTCCGGCTGCAGGCGAATGGCCTGCTGGTAAGCCGCGATGGCCTGATCGAACTTGAACAGTCTTACGTAGCTGTTGCCTTGGTAGAACCAGGCGGGTGCCGTGTCCAGTTTGCCAAGGACGGCCAGCGCTGCCTGAAAATCCGCGGCCTGATAGGCAGCCACGCCTTTCCAGTAAGGGTCGTGGAAGTGCGCGGCAGCTTGCGGGTAATGGCCGTGCTCGAACGCCCAGCGTCCTTGCTGGTCTGCGGTGAAGAAGGCATCGGCAAGGGCACCGGCCCGGGCAGGCTCTGCCCCGGTCCCCAGTAGCAACGCCAGTAGCAACCCAGGTAACCAGTTCACCCGCCAACCGCGACGTACGCTGAATAAGCCGATTAACAACAGCGGCCAGCACAACCAGTAGCCGGCGTCCTTCCAGTGCACCTGACCGGCATCGGCGCTGGCGGCCTTGAAGTGGCGCTGGGCGTGCAGTTCGATCCAGTCCAGGTCATCGTCGCCCAGTGTAAGGCTGCCCAAGGGCGCGCTGGCGGCCTTGGCCAATCCCTTGAGGCCTTGCTCATCGAAGTCGCCCTGCAAGGGCCGGCCCTCGGCGTCCAGCCGGGGCATGCCTTGGGTAGTACGCAGCGGGCCCGTGGACTGGCTGCCGACCGCCAGCACCAGCACCTGCAACGCCGTGCCATTCAGGCGTTTATCGATAGCGTCGAACTGGCTGGGGTCGGCGCCGTCGGTCAGCAATACCAGGGTGCCTGGCGTTTTTTCCGCATCCAACAGCTTGAGCGCCTGGTCGATCACGCCCAATACATCCTTGCCGGGTGCGCTCATCAAGTCAGTGCTCAATGCCTGGATGAACGTGTCGAGCAGGCCTGGATCCTCAGTGGCCGGCAGTACCAGATGAGCACTGCCGGCGTAAGCGATCAGCCCGGTACGCGCCCCTCCACGGCGCATCACCAAGTCGTGCAGGGTATGGCGCGCGGCAGCCAGGCGGCTGGGCGGTACGTCATCGGCGTCCATCGAAGGCGACAGGTCGACCGCCAGGATCAGCGGCGCACGGTCATCGAGAAAGTCCGGTGTGTCCTGCTGCCAGGTCGGCCCAGCAGCCGCCAGTGCAGCCAGCACCAGCATGGCGCCCACCCCGTGCACCGGGCGCAGTCGGCGTGGGTCCGACGGGGTGATCATTAGGTGCTCGACGAGGTGCGGGGCGATGACACCATTCAACTGCCGCCGCAGGTCGTGGCGCCGCAGCCATAGCAACGGCAGCAGCACACCGGGCAGGATCAGTAGCAGCCACCACGGGCGCAGGAAATGGAAGGCGGCCAGGTCGACGGTCATGCCTGCATCCCCGGGCGTCGTGACCACGCCACCGCCAGCAACTGACTCGCCAGCAGCGCAGCGGCCGCGACACCCAGTGGCCACACGAACAGGTCGCGCTTGGGCTGATGGCTGAAGGTCTGCACCTTGTGCGGGGTCAGCCGGTCTAGGGTGGCGTATACCTGCTGCAGCGCCTGACGGTCGTCAGCGCGGAAGAACTGGCCACCGGTTGTCCGCGAAATTGCCTGCAATGTTGCCAGGTCGACCTTGGCATCGCCGGTGGCGTGGGGGTCGCCGATACCAATGGTATGCACGACGATGTCGTTGGCCTGAGCCAGCCGGGCGGCGTGGTCGGGGGTAATGGCGCTGCTAGTGTCATTGCCGTCGGTCAGAAGGATTAGCACTTTCTCCTGCTCATTGGTGTTTTCCAAGGCTTTGATGGTCAGGCCAATGGCATCGCCCAGTGCGGTGTTGGGCCCGGCCATGCCGATACCGACCTCATCGAGCAGCAGCAACAGACTGGCATGATCGAGCGTCAACGGCGCCTGCGGATAGGCGCCGGTGCCGAACACGATAAGGCCGATGCGGTCGTCCTTACGCCGGGCGATGAAGTCGCGCACCACCGCCTTGACCGCAGTCAACCGGTCGGTCCTCTGGCCGTCGGCATCACTGTAGTCGGTGGCCTCCATGGATTGGGAGATGTCGATGGCCAGCATCAGATCGCGGATCGGCTGTTCGCGCTGGACGGGTTTTTCCACTAGCACCGGCCGGGCACAGGCCGCCACCAGCAGACACCACACCAGCACATTGAGCAGCAGTTGCGCACGCCCGCCGCCACCATTCGCCTGCCCCGGCTGCTTACCCACAGCGCGGCTCATGGCCGCGAAAAACGGCACGCGCAACGCGCTACGGCCTTCTTGATACGGGGCCAATAACCGATAGGCCAGCCACGCCAGCGGAAGCAGCAGAAACACCCAGGGGTAATCAAACTGCCACATGGTGCCCCTCGATCCAGCTGCGGCTGGCACTGAAGAGCGCGCTCGCTTGCTGTGCATCCAGTGCGCGTAGGGCGGCATCGGGCGCGTAGGCAAGCGTGTGCAATGTTTGGGCGAAGTCGGCGGGCAACGGCTGTGGTGCGCGCTGGTCGAGAAAGGTTTGCCAGGCCGCACCGGCCAGACTGGCAGCCGTGGGCCCGGCCGGCATCGACAACGCAACGCGCTTGAGCAGTACGGGTAGTTCGCGCAGTGCGGCCAGGCGCTGTTCTCCCTGGCTCGCGGCCAGCGCATCGAGCCGGGCCAGCGCCTCGCGACGATATTGGTCACGCTGCCAGCGGCGCCAGCGCAGCGCAGCCCACAGGCCAACCAGCGTCAGCAGCAAAATGCCGAGCGCAAGCCAGGCCCAGGTCTGCGGCAAGTAGCTGAACGGCGGCACCCCGGGTGCCAGCTCGCGCAGATGGTCTATGGATGGTGCCGTACTGTTCATCGGGGCACCTGGGCCAAGCGCCCCAGCTCACGACGCAATTGATCAAGGCTGTCGTCGCCGGTGCTGATCAGCATCAGCGGTACCTGGCTGCGACGCAGCAGGTCGGCCACATCTTGCAGGCGCCCGGCCAGAAACTCGCCCAAGGGCCGATTGATGCGCCGCTGCCCCACCTCCAGTTCCACCTGCACAGCACCCTGGGTGACGTTCAGCCGGCCCTTGTCCGGCACCTGGAGGGCAATTGGGTCGTACACCTGAATCGCGATCACATCATTGTGCTGGCTTAGCTGGCGCAGCAACGGCAAGGTGTCTGGCGTGATGCCGGCAAAGTCGCTAATGATGCAGATCAAATGGTCGTGGCCTGCACTGGCAGCGCAACTGCGCAGCACCTTGTCCAGCTGGGCATCGTTTTCCTGGTCGGCGGCATACGCCGATAACCGGTGGTTGGCGTTTACCACCGAGCTGCACAGCGCTTCGACCCGCGCCCGGCTGCGCAGGGGCCTGACGTACTGCACCTGCTGGCCGTCGAACACCATACCGCCGACCCGGTCACCGGCATGAAAAGCCATCCACGCACAGATGGCTGCTAGTTGCGCGGCGCTGACCGATTTGAAGTAACGCTGCGACCCGAAGTACATGCTCATGCGCTGGTCCACCAGCACCAGGGTCGGCCGGTCGCGCTCCTCGGTGAAGGTGCGCACGAACGGTTTGCCGTAGCGCAGCGATGCCCGCCAGTCGAGGTGGCGCAAGTCGTCGCCGGGCAGGTAATGGCGCAGCTCGTCAAAACTCAACCCCCGCCCACGCAGGCGCGAGGCGTGGTTGCCGGAGAGGATGCTCGACAGCGGCTGGCGGGCAACGAAGCTCAGGCCGCGGGCACGAGCCTCCAGCGCCATCAGCTCGGCGAGCGAGGCATACACGAAGCCGTCTGCAACTACCTTGTTGGCATCCATAGCATGTCCGTCAGGCGGGAATCGCCACCTTGTCCAGCAACCGGTCAATGACCTGGTCGGCCGCCACGCCATCGGTGACCGCGTCATAGGAAAGCTGCAAGCGGTGCCGCAGCACCGGATGCACAACGGCACGCACGTTGTCGGGCGACACGAAGTCCTGGCCTTGCAGCCAGGCGTGGGCGCGCGACACCCGGTCGAGGCTGATGCCGCCACGCGGGCTGGCACCGATCCTGATCCAGCGCGCCAGGTCCGGGTCGTAGTCATTCGGGTGCCGCGTGGCGTTGACTAGGTCGATCAGGTAACGGTCGATGGCCTGCGACACATGCACCTGCGCCACCTCGCGGCGGGCGTCGAAAATCACCTGTTGGGCCAACCGTGCCGGTTGTGCGGCAGCCTCGTGGCTGGCCTGGTCCTCTTCCCGCACCAGGCGCAACACCTGGGTTTCGTCCTCGGGGCGCGGGTAGTCGAGTTGCAGCTTCATGAGGAAGCGGTCCATCTGCGCCTCGGGTAGCGGGTAGGTGCCCTCTTGTTCGATCGGGTTCTGGGTAGCCAGCACCATGAAAAGCCCGGGCATCGGGTAGCTCTGCCCAGCCACGGTGATCTGGCGCTCTTCCATGGCTTCGAGCAAGGCCGCCTGGACTTTGGCCGGGGCGCGGTTGATTTCATCGGCGAGGATAACGTTGCCGAACAGCGGACCGGGCTGAAAGCTGATCTTGTTGCCTTCCGGCGTCTGTTGCAGGATCTCCCCGCCGGTGATGTCCGAAGGCAGCAGGTCCGGGGTGAACTGGATGCGCCGCATCTGCGCCTCAAGGTGCGTGGCCAGGGCCTTGACCGTGCGGGTCTTGGCCAGGCCGGGCAGACTTTCGAGCAGAACATGGCCGTTGGCGAGCAGGCCGAGCAGGACATGGCGGATGGTCTCGGCCTGACCGAGGACTTTTTCGGCGACCGATGCCTCCAGGGCCTGGACGTGTTCGTGGGTGTTCACGGGCGCGGTCCTTGGGTGGGTTAGCGGTCTGATAGATCCTAGTCCCACGTGAGGTGGGTGCAATAGCGTGTCGTGAAGAGAGAATAGGGTTTTGATCGGTTTTTGATTTTTTTCCTGCGCCTGGGAGATCGCGCGCCGCCCGCGCAGCGCGCGATCTTAAACAAAATAATCGCACCGCAAACACATCACGGCCGTTCCTTCCAATAGGGCTCGATGGCCTGCAACCGCGGATCCTCCGGCGCCACTTCACGCATCCGCTGAACATACGGAAACGCTTGTTCACGCTCCCCCGCCAAGGCGTGCAGGTAGATCAGCGTGTACAGCAAATCCGCATTCTCCGGCGCTTGCTCCAACCCGCTGCGCAACGCCACCAACGCCTCATCCCGACGGTTCATCCGCGACAGCAGCAACCCCTGGTTGTAACGGATGCGTGAATTTCCCGGCAGCGCCACGGCAGCCTGTTCCATCCAGCCGACCGCCTCATCGGGTTTGTTCCGCTCCACCAGTAGTAGCGCCAGCATGTAGGCCAGATTGCCACGATCGGCCTGGGGCATCTTCTCCAGCGCCACGCCATCACGCAGCAACTGTTCGGCATCGCCCAGCCGCTGGGCGCTGCTTTCAAGTGTCACCAGGTTGACCCTGGCAGGGACGAAATACGGGTCCATCTTCAGGGCCTGGCGGTACTCTTCCATCGCCTGTTCGTCGCGCCCCTGGCGTTGCAGCAGCACGGCCAGGTTGAGCCGTCCACCGGGCAAGTCGGCGTTGCTTCGCAGGCGCTGTTCGTACTCGGCAAGCAGGGGCGCAAACGCAGCCGGCAACTGCGCTGGCGGTACATCGGCCAACGCCCGCACAGCCTCGTCACGCACCGCCCGGGTTGGGTCTTCAAGCAGTGGCAGCAGCGGTTTCAGGCGCTCCTCGGCCGGCAGACTGGTAAAACCGGACACCGCATAGGCACGCACCACGGCGTCTTTGTCCTGCAAGGCCCAGCGCAGGTTGCTGGCGGCAGCTGGGCCAATGTCCGCCAGCTGGTCGGCGGCGGTGGCGCGGACAATCGCCGGGTTGCTCTTGTCGGCCAACACGTAGCCCAAGCGGCTCAAGGTGGTGGACGGGTCTTGGCGCACGGCATGGAACGCTTGCCCGTAATGTGACGGGCGCTTGGGGTTTGCAAACCAACTGTCGATGGCGCTAGCGGCCCAGGCGGGCTTCTGATCCTGATGGCAAGTGGTGCAGGCGTCCGGGCCGTCGTCGGCAAGGTCAGGCCGCGGGATACGAATGCTGTGGTCGCGCCGCGGGTCGATCACCATGTAATTTTTGCTCGGCATGTGGCAATTGACGCACTGCGCACCTGGCGAGCCCGCCTCGTGGTGATGGTGTGCAGGGTTGTCATAGTCCTTGGCCTGCAAGCCCGCGAAACGTGCGGTGTTGGGCTGGGTGTTATGGCATTGCAGGCACAGCCCATTGCCTTCGATGCGCACCTTGGTGGTATGGGGGTTATGGCAATCGGTACAACCGACACCGGCGGCGAACATCTTGCTCTGGGTGAATGAGCCGTATTCATATACTTCGCCGTCGATCTGCCCGCCGTCGTGGTACATACCCGTGCGCAGTGTGGCCGGCAAGCTCTGGTCCAACTGTGGATGGCCAGGCATCTGGCCAGTGCCCAACCCTTGCCGGCGGCTGTGGCAGTATGCACACTGCTCCACCAGGCCCTTGCTGCCCAGCGCCTTGAAGTCCACCGCAAGCCCCTGAGCAGGCGAGACACCGGGGTGTTTGCTGGCCCAGTCGACATGGGCCTGGCCAGGGCCGTGACAGCCCTGGCAACCCACGGTCTTTTCCTGCCAGGTGCTGGCAAAACTGTCCTTCGCATCATCGTAATGCTTGACCAACCGGGTCGAGTGGCAGTCTGCGCACATACCGTTCCAGTTCTGGTAACGGCCCGTCCAGTGCAGAGGGTCGTCGGGAGCGAAGCGTTGCCCAGGGTACAGCGAGAACCAGCGTTGGCCGCCCTGCCCCGCCGGCCGGCTGTCCCAGGCGAGGGTCAAGGCCTGCAAGCGGCCTCGCGACAGCGCCACCAAGTACTGCTGCAGCGGCTCGAAGCCAAAGGTGTAGAGCACCTTGAAGTCAGCCGGTTTGCCATCTTCGCCCTCGATGTTGACGAAAAAACTGTCACCCTTGCGGTAAAAGTGGGCCTTCACCCCGTCTTGGTCATAGCGCACATCATTGAAGTTGCCCAGCACGTTGGCCGGGCTGACATCGCGCAACGCCCAGGAATGGTCGGACTGCTGCCATTGTTTGGCCTGCTCGGTATGGCACACCTGGCAACTGGTCGCTTCCGCATAGCCCTCACGTTCCTTGGCCTGGGCCGGCAGCTGCCCCACTTCGTTGGCTGCCTGACTCAGCCCAACGGTGCACAGTGGCAGTAGCAAGACCCCTATTCCAATAACCGCCCTCACCCTCTGCACTGCCTGTGCAATACACCCCATGCTTTAGCTCCACGGTCTGCGCTGCTCGCCCTGTAGCGGGCTGTTTTCGTTGATCAATCAATTTCGACGCGGGCTACCTGTTCCCCGTCTGGGGCGTCATCCACCCACTGCCAGAACAGCATGTACCCAACGGCCAGGATCACCGGACCGATGAACAGGCCGATGATCCCCCCCGGCCACCATGCCGCCCAGAGCACCGATCAGGATCACCGGCATCGGTACATTCACCCCTCGCCCGAGCAGCAATGGTTTGAGCACGTTGTCGGCCATGCCCGCAAGCACGCTGTATACGGCAAACACCACACTACCGACCGTGGCACCTTCGGTGAAGAACACGAAGCCCACCACTGGCAGGGTGATCAGCAGCACCGGCAGTTGCATGATCCCCAGTAACAGCACCAGTAACGCCAGCAGCCCCGCGCCTGGGATACCCATGGCCACGAAACCGACGCCTACCAGCACCATCTGCACAAAGGCGATGCCAACAACACCCTGAGCCACGGCGCGAATGGTGGCGGTGCACAGCTGGGCAATCTGAGGCCCACGATCAAGCCCGGATATTCGCGTGGCGATGCGCACCGCGTTACGCTGCCCGCTGTCGCCATAGGCCATGACGATACCCGACAGGATCAGCGCACCGATGAACATCAAAAAGCCAGTACCCACCCCTGCAAGCTTGCCCAGCACCACCATGCCAATGCCTTTGAGATGAGGCACCACTTGCTGCATCAGGCTGGTCGCATCTATGGCGCCCTGCTGCCACAGGGTGAACAGTTGCGGCCCGACTAATGGCCAGGATTGGACGTCAGGGTTGGCGGGAGGAATGTGCCAGGTACCGTTTTCAAACAACACCAACCCTGCGCTGACCGATTCGGTGATGGACACCGCCAACAGGTATATAGGGACCATGAGTATCAACAGCGTGACGAGCACGATGAACGTTGCAGCATGCCCGCTCTTGAGACCAAGCCGCTGCTGCAGACGACCATGCACTGGGTAGAACGTTATCGCGAGAATGACGGCCCAAAGCATAAGCCCCATAAATGGATGGAAAACCTCATAGCAGATGACCGCCAGTGCGGCGATCAGCCCTGCACGAATAAGTACATCCAACAGTGCACGGGACAGATCCCGCTTGACCGGCAACGACTCCATCGGGCTCCCTCCAGACAATAGCGGTTCGGTCATGATCGCAATCGGTACTTGAATGATGGCAACCGCGGGCCAAGTTCACCGTAGTACAACTCGATCGCGTTTGCCTATGGGGCCTTCCATGAGATGTCGATAACCCCCGCCATTTTTTGCCCACCGAGAAACAGCTCTACTTTGCATCTCGTGATGCCCAAAGTAGGACGCTTGCCCATAAGGCGCCTTCATGGCTGCAAAGCGTCATGAAACGCTCTCGACGGCGGTTACCTTTGCGCACATCAACCAGCCTTCATCCGTTCCTGCCTTACGCCAGCGCGATGTCACCAATTGAACATAACGGAACGCCGTTTTCGGTTCTTTAATGAGATGAGGCTTAAAGCAGCCCGTTTTATGCAAGCAACAAAAGCGTCAACCTAAGGGTTCAGCCCGGGTCACAGAGGAAGACCCCAGCGGCTACTCCGCCTTTAAGTGTCTTGGAGCAAGGAGTCGAGCATGCTTTTGCCTGTTGTTGGACACCGTTACCTGCCGTTTTTGTTGGCCTTGGCCAGCGTTTGCGCCCACGCCGAGCAAGAGCCGACCGCAGAAGACCCGCAATTGATACGCGTCCTGCTGGCAGCCGAACTGGAAACCACTCTGTCCAGCCAGATGAGCGGCACCTTGGGCGAGCTGAAGACCCGCTTCGGCGAACACGTGACCAAGGGCGCGACTTTGGCCCGCTTCAATTGCAACGAGGCCCAAGCCCGCGGCAAGGTCGCCGTGGCCGAGCTGGCCATGGCCCGGCAGAACCTGGAAGCCAAGAAGCAACTGCGCAAGCTCGACGCTGTCGGCGATATCGAAGTGGCCGCAGCCAATACCGAAGTGCAGAAGGCTGATGGCGCCCGCGCCATGGGCGAAGCGCAGATGAGCTACTGCCAGGTGCTGGCCCCCTTCTCGGGCCATGTGGCCAAGGTTTACGTCAAGCCATACCAGACCGTCAGCGCGGGTACGCCACTGTTCGACTTGGTCAGCGATGGCGCATTGAAGGTGCGCCTGAATGTACCCTCCAGCCAACTGAAAAGCCTAAGCCCCGGCCAGCCGCTGCAGGTGAGTGTGCACGAGACAGGCAAGACCTACCCGGCCAAGGTCAGTGTGATCAACTCAAGGGTTGATGCCGTGGCGCAGACGGTGGAACTTGAAGCGCGCTTCGACCAGCGCTACCCCGAATTGATCGCTGGTATGAGCGGCACAGCGCGGTTCGACCATGACCGTGAATAGGCCGCTGCCCCACCCGCAGCTGTTGCTGCAACTGGACGCCCTGCGCGATAAAGCCATGGCCGCCGAGACGCTGGGCGCGCTGGCGTTCAGCATGGCCAACGACCTGTACACGCTACTGCCCTTCCACCAGGCGCTGGTGTTCGAGCAAGGCAACAGCGGCTTGGAGTTGCTGTGCGTGTCGGGCCTGGCGCGCCCCAGCGAAGACTCGCCCTACCTGGTCTGGGTCAGACGCGCCAGCCGTTGGTTGGCCGAGCGTTTGGTCGAGCCGCAGCCCGCCTGGTTGACCCAGGCCGACGCCGCGCCACCTGAAGACATCGCCGAGGGCTGGGCCGAGTGGTGGCCTACCGGCCTGTGGTGCATCCCCTTGCATGCCCCGACCGGCCATCGCCTTGGCCTGCTGGTATTGCTGCTGGAAGAAGCACCGCCGGCGGTGGTGCACCAGCAGCTGGATGGTTTGACGCGCACCTGGGCCTATTGCTGGCATGCGCTGACCCGGCGCCGGCGAATCGGCCGCTGGCGCCCCAGCCGCCGCCAGGTGCTGATCACCCTGCTGGTGGCCGCCGGACTGTTGCTGCTCCCAGTGCGGCAAACGGCGTTGGCACCGGCACAGATCGTGTCGCGCCAGGCACAGATCGTCAGTTCACCGATCGACGGCGTGATCGCCCAGGTGCTGGTGCGCCCCAACCAGCCGGTGGAAGCCGGCACCCCGTTGTTCACCCTCGACGAAACCACCCTGCGCAGCCGCGCCGAGGTACTCGGCAAGGAAGTCGCGGTGGCCGACGCCGAGCTGCTAGCCGCCAGCCAGCGTGCATTCGACAACCCGCAAAGCAAGAACGAGCTGACCTTGCTGCAAGGCCGTGCCCAGCAACGCCGCGCCGAACTGGCCGCAGTGCAGGCGCAGTTGCGGCGTACCCAGGTACTGGCACCGCGTGCCGGGGTTGCCGTGTTCAGTGACCCCAACGACTGGCTCGGCAAGCCGGTGTCGACCGGTGAGCGCATCATGCACGTGTCCGACCCGGCACAACCGGCCATGCAGATCCAGCTGGCCGTGGCCGATGCCATCGCCCTGGAGCCCGGCGCCGAGGTCACGCTGTTCCTCACCGCCTATCCGCTCAGCCCGCTCAAGGGCAAAATTCTTGAAACCAGCTACCAGGCCAAGCCCAGTGATGACGGCGTGGTCGCCTACCGCCTGCTGGCCAGCGTCGACGAACGCTCCGAGCATGCCCGCCTGGGCCTGCACGGCACCGCCAAACTGTACGGTGGCCGGGTAATACTCGGCTATTACCTGCTGCGCCGGCCGCTGGCCACGCTGCGCGCCTGGAGTGGCTGGTAATGCTCGACCTGTCCGACCTGCCACTGCCGCCCCTGCGCGAGGACCTGCGCCTGTGCGAGGCCGCCGACAGCCGTGAAGGGGAACCGGCATGGATGATCCACGACACCGTGGTCAACCGCTTCTACCGGATTGGCTGGTTGGAGTTCGAGTGCCTGCTGCGCTGGGGCCAGACGCCACGTCAGATCAGCGAGCAAGTGTCGCGCGACAGCGCGCTCAACCCCGATGTCGAGCAGGTGTTGGCGCTGCGCACGTTCCTCGAACACCACCACCTGCTGCGCCCCGGCCCCGAGCAATTGGCCAAACTGCAGGCCGCGAGCGAGGCGCGCACCTGGTCGAGCTGGCGTTGGTGGTTGCACCACTACCTGTTCTTCCGCGTGCCGCTGCTGCGCCCGCAAGCCGGTCTGCAGCGCCTAGCGGTAGCGCTGGGCTGGCTGTTCCATCCGCTTACCGGGGTGCTGGTGATCGGCCTGACCCTGCTCGGGATCATCCTGGTGATGCAGCAGTGGGACGCCTTCACCCATGCGGTGGTCGAGTCGTTCTCCACCGAAGGCCTGTTCAGTTTTGCCCTAGCTCTGGTGGTCGCAAAAACCCTGCACGAGCTTGGCCACGCGCTGGTCGCCACGCGCCTGGGCTTGCGCGTGGGGCACATGGGCGTGGCGTTTCTGGTGCTGTGGCCGATGCTCTACACCGACACCGGCGAAAGCTGGAAGCTCAAGCGCGCCCACCAGCGCCTGGCCATCGCCTCGGCCGGCATCATCACCGAATTGTCCTTGGCGGGTTTGGCCACCCTCGGCTGGGCCCTGTGCGACGACGGCGCCCTGCGCAACGCGCTGTTGTACCTGGCGACCACTAGCTGGGTGCTGTCGCTGGCCCTCAATGCCAGCCCATTCATGCGCTTCGACGGCTACTTCATCCTCAGCGACCTGCTCGACTTCCCCAACCTGCACGAACGCGCCTCGGCGCTGGCGCGGGTGGCCCTGCGGCGCAACCTGCTTGGGCTCAACGAGCCGTGGCCCGAGCCGTTCCCGGTGGGGCAACGCCGCCTGTTGGTCGCGTTCGCTTTTGCCACCTGGCTGTACCGCCTGGTGCTGTTCCTCGGAATTGCCGTGGCGGTGTACCTGTTCTTCTTCAAACTGTTAGGGATCGTGCTGTTCATGGTCGAGTTGGCGTGGTTTATCGCACTGCCGGTGAAACGAGAGCTGAGCCACTGGTGGCAACAGCGGGCACGCATCCCGGGGCAGCGCAAACGGCTGTTCTACCTAGGCGCAGGCCTTGCCTTACTGGCGCTGGCGGTGCCTTGGCACAGCCAGGTCGACGCCGTTGGCGTGGCCCGGGCCGAACACCAGTTGCGCGTGTACACGCCCTACCCTGCGCGGTTGAAAAGCCTGCATTCGCAAGGCCAGGTCAAGGCCGGCGACGTGTTGGCAGTGCTCGAAGAGCCAGACCTGGATTCGCGCATGCGCAGCAGCCAGGCCAGCGCCCGCAGCTATCAGGCGCGCCTTTCTGGGCTGCTGGCCGACCCCGCCGGGCTGGCCGAGGACGCTGCCACCCAGCAACGCCTGAAGGTGCAGAACGAAGAAGCCCGCGCGGCACGCATCGAAATCGCCCGCCTCAACCTGCAGGCGCCATTCGCTGGCACCTGGCTGGACCTGGACCCGGACTGGCCCCCTGGCCAGTGGCTCAACCGCCAGGAACCACTGGGCATGCTGATCGACCCCAGCCACTGGCAGGTCGATGCCTACGTCGCCCAGGACCAGGTGCACCACCTGGCCGTGGGCAATGCCGTGAAGTTTTACCCCGAAGGCCAGGCCACCGCGCTGCGCGGCAAGGTGCTGGCCATTGGCAGCACCCGCGCCGGGCAGTTGGCCCACCGCATGTTGTCTTCGCATTTCGGCGGCCCGGTGCCGACCAGCGGCCAGTCGCTGGTGCCCAGCAACGCGCTGTTCCAGGTACTGGTCGCGTTGGATGAGCCGTTGGTCAGCGTGCGCGAAACCCGCGGCAAGCTGAAGATCGAAGGGGAAAAACGCAGCATCCTCGGTGAGCTGGGTAAGTGGATTCTCGGGGTCGGGCTGCGTGAAAGCGGCTTCTGAAGACCTTCCGGCGCCTCATCAAGCACCCCGATAAAACCGGACTAGGATTGATTTAGTTTCGGAAATGGCATCGTAACTTCTGGGCAGGATTGGAAATGGACATCAAGAGCAGAGCCGGCTTCGCTATGGTTTCGCGCCCTCGGTCGCAGACAGTTGCCCTTGAGCAACGCATCCTCTTCGACGGTGCTGGCGCAGCGGCTGTCGACCAGCAGCATCACAGTGACCCAGGTACAGCAGAGGCCAAGGACACCCGCCATCCGGCCCCTACTGCCAGCGAGGCGCAAACCACCGCAGCGGCGCCCGCGCCACGCAACCTTGTGGTCATCGATGCCCGCGTGGAAAACCGCGACCAGCTGGCCGCCAACCTGCCAACCGGCACCACCGCGCTGGTGGTGGACCCTGGCCAGGATGCCATCGCAGCCATCAGCAATGCCCTGGCGCAGTTGGGCAAGGTCGACTCGATCCAAGTGTTCTCGCACGGCTCGTCTGGACAGTTCACCCTGGGCAACCAGGTATTCACCAGCCAGACCGTCGAGCAGCTGGGCGACCGCCTGAGCGCCTGGCGCGGTGAACTCAACGCGGGCGCGGACATCCAGTTGTATGGCTGCGATGTAGGTGCCGGCAGTGCAGGCCAGGCGCTGGTGAACGAACTGGCGCGGTGGACCGGCGCTGACGTCGGTGCCTCCAGCAACGCCACCGGCAGCCAACTGGCCGGCGGCGACTGGCGCCTTGAGGTCAGCAGTGGCGATGTCGACAAGACCATTGCCCTGGCAGCGGCCACCCTGAACGGCTTCCAGGGCCTGCTGGCCGATGCCAGCCCGACCGCCAGCCTGAGCAGCGGCGGTGCCGAGGTGCAACTGGGCGAGCAATTCAACTTCACCGTCAGTTTCAGCAACCCGTCGACCCAGGAAGGCTATGCGCCGTTCCTCGATGTGTTCATGCCGGCCACCGGGCGCGACGGCGACGATGGTGCCACCTTCGTCTCCGCCACCTACTTGGGCCAGGCGGTGAACAGCTTTGTGATCACCTTCGATGCCAACGGCAATGCCACCCACCCGTTGGCCAAGGACGCCAGCGGCAATGCCCTGGTGATCAATGCCGCCAGCGTCGGCATGAAGCCCGGCGACCAGATGGTGGTGCTGCAACTGCCCTACGCCAGCGTCACCAACGGCCAGCCCACGATCGATGTGCAGATTACCGCACAGTTGAGCAACCTGGCCGACACCAGCTACTCCGACGGCGCGCCTAACCTCACCATCAATGCCCGCGCTGGTTTCGAGTACGGTAACGATTCGCTGAACAATCCGGCGCAGGACCCAAGCCGGGTAGAAAGCGCGCTGCACAGCTTCATCGTCACCCCGACCCTGCTCAAGGTCACGCAAACGGTCAACATGCCAGAAGGCGAAACGGTAACTGGGCCGAACTTCACCCGTACCCAGACCGTGACCGTAACCCCGGCCCCCGGGCAAACGCTAAGCAATGTCACCGTCACCCAGACCGTGCCCGACCAGGTGCATGTCAGTGCCATCACGCCGGGGGCTGGCGGCACCCTGACATCGGTCACCCTGCATGACGGCACGGTGCTGACCAACCCCCTGCTTATCGCTGCGGCATTGGCCAACCCCAACGCCTTCGTGGCCAGCTATGAGATCCATTACGACACCCTAAGCGCGGCCAGCGAAACCCAAGTCAGCTTCTATGTGCCGGAAATCGACGCAAACGGCCGCCCAGTGATCGACCCGACCACCGGTAACCCGACCACCATCAACTTCGGCACCGCCAGCGTGACCGGTGGCTGGACCCCGCTTGACCCACGCGACCGCCCCACCGACCCGGAGGGTTATCCGTTCACCGAGACCGGCAATGGCCAAGGCGTGACCTTCGTCGCCAAGTCGATCACGCTGCTCAAGCAGGTGGACCTGCAAAATGACGTCGGCACGCCCGGCCTCACACCCGGCGACACTTTGCGCTACACCTTGGATGTGGCCATTTCCGACTTCTTCGCCTTTGGCGAAAACATCCTCGAACAGGGCCAGTTCACCCTGACCGACCTGCTCGGCGACGGCCAAACGTTCGACCCGAGCAACCCACCTACGCTGATCATCCAGCAGCATGGTGGGTCCCAGGCCATTGCCTTGGTCTACACCCAGACGGTGAATGCCGACGGCAGCACCACGCTGGTCTTCGACATTGCCGAGTCCATTCGCCAGGCGGTTGCCGGCCCTGGCGTGGCGGCGCTGTTCGGCGACCTTTACGACGACACCCTACAGGAAGGTGCCACACGCCTGAGCATCGTCTACGACGCGCTGATCGACACCACCTACACCAGTGACCACCCACCCCACGACCAACTCAACGAAGGTGACAGCGTTGGTAACAACGCCACGGTGGATGCCACCGTGCTGCGCGATGCGGTCAACCTGGGCGGGACCCAGACAGACGGGTCCAGTACCACCAGCACCATCGCAAGCTCCTCGGTCGATATCGAACTCACTCAGGTCAACGGCGGCAACCCGCCGAGCAACGGCGAGCTGCGCCCGGGCGATGTGGTGACCTTCACCATCAGCTACGACTTGCTGGTGGCCGATTACGAGAACTTCAAACTCACGGCGTACCTGCCCTTGCCCTTGCTCAATGCCAGCGGCATCAGCTGGAGTGTCGGCAGCGGGATTGGCCAGTGGACGTTTGGCAGCGGTAATACCATTCTCGAC
This sequence comes from Pseudomonas sp. YQ_6, assembly GCF_043103245.1. Taxonomy (NCBI): domain Bacteria; kingdom Pseudomonadati; phylum Pseudomonadota; class Gammaproteobacteria; order Pseudomonadales; family Pseudomonadaceae; genus Pseudomonas; species Pseudomonas sp. YQ_6. Next base: position 247,152 of record NZ_JBICJR010000068.1, on the reverse strand, counting down.
GTGCCCGACAGCGTCACCACCGGCCCCGGCAACTCGATCGTGTTCGACTTCGGCAACTTCGTCTCCGATGGGCTCAATGGCGGTACCGTGCAGGTGCGCTTCACCATGGTGGTGGGCGACCAGCCATTTGCCGACCAGCGTGAACTCGACGTGCTGGCGCAGTCGAGCCAGACCACCACGGTCGACAAGACCGTGCTCACCTCATCGGATGTGGCGGTGATCCAGTCGGTCGCTGAGCCGGTGCTGGACATCAAGCACGGCGTGGTGTCCAGCAGCAACGGCACAGTCACCGGCTCCACCGGCAGCTGGGCCGCCCCCGGCAGCAGCGGCGTGCCGTTCAGCGGCAGCGTGACCAGCCTGGCGGCAGTGGACGGCAATGTCAGCGGCATCGACGGTGCCGACAACCTGCGCCTGGCTACCGCCCTGAAAAACACCGGCGGCGGCGGTGCCTACGATGTCAGCACCAGCATTACCTTGCCCGCAGGCCTGTCGTTCGTCGGCGGCAGCCTGGGCGCGGCCAACCTGCAGATCTACCGCGGGGACGGCAGCGTGCTGGTGCAGGGCACCGACTACCGCGTCGACGGCAACGCCATCACCTTCCTCGACGCCAACGGCCAGGCCACCCTGCTGGCTGGCCGCGCAGGCACCGCCAGCGACCTGTCCGGGGCCAACGTGGTGGTGATCACCTACGACGTCAGCGTGGACAATGCCATCCTCGCCTCCAGCACGCTGCAGAGCACTGCCGCGCTGACTTACTACGCCAGCGTCGATGGCGGCCAGGACTTCACCCCCACCGACCTGACTGAGGTCGCCAACCAGCAAGTCGCCGCGCCGACCATCAGCAAGACCTACATGGACGGCAGCCTGACCGAGGACGACTCCAGCGCCGGGCACACCACGGGCAGCAACCTGGTGATTGGCGAAAGCATCACCTACGACATCGTCGTCACCCTGCCCGAGGGTTCGACGGGCAGCCTGCGCATCAATGACTTGATCCCCCCGGGCCTGCGGCTGGACCAACGGTTCAATGGCAACCTGGGCTATGAAATCATCACCAGCACCACAGGCAGTGCTACCCTCACGGCCGATTTCAACGGTATGCTCAACGTCAACCCGGTGACCCTGGACGGCAGCGACGGCGTCGACCTGATGCTGGTGTTCGCCAGCGCCGGGGCCACGGCCGACAACATTACCGGCAACAACAGCTTCGTCATCCGCCTGGTGCTGGTGGCCAGCAACGTGACCGGTAACCAGCAAGGCACCACGCTGAACAATGGCGCGCAGCTGGTGTACAGCGATCCGGATGGCGACACCCCCAACGGCACCACCGCCGTGGACCGCAACATCAACAGTGCCGAACAGCCCGGCGTGACCATCGTCGAGCCGACCCTCAGCGTCACCCAGCAGATCACCTCGACCCCCTCGTTCGGTGGCTTCGACCAAGGCGATACCGTCACCTTCACCATCACCGTGGCCAACAATTCGGGCACCGACGCGTTCGACATCAGCCTGCTGGACGTGCTGCCGACTGAAATCGACAACCTGGTGATCAGTGGCACCATCCAGTACAGCGGCGGCGCCACCAACAACGGCGGCGTTGATTTCGTCATCCTCAACGGCCAGTTGGTGACAGCCAATGGCGCCAACATCGACATCGCTAACGGCGGGAGCATCGTCATCACCCTGACCGGCGTGGTCAATGCCACGGCCGCAGGCGAGGCAGCGATCGCCAACAACGTCGTGGTGCGCTGGAGCAGCCTGGACGGCAGCAGCAACAGCACCGATACCGTCAATGGCGAGCGCAGCGGCGACGATGGACTGCTCAATTCGGGCGTGCTCAACGATTACCGGGTACTGAGTGCCTTGCTTATCCCGGTCACCAACGGCATCCAGGTGTCCCGCGTCGGTGGCGTCACCGACACGCCCCCGGCCACCAACGGCAGCGGCGCCACCGACACCAGCGGCCTGCTGGAGACCGTGGTAGTCGGCGAAATCGTCCGTTACCGCGTGGCCGTGCTGGTACCGACCGGCGACAACCCCAATTACCAGATCCGCATCGAGCTGGCCGCCGGCCTGGAGTTCATCACCGCCGACCTTAACAACATCCTGATCGCCATGGTGTCGAGCCAGCTAGGCGGCTTGACCACCGACGCCACCGACCTGGTGCTCGGCGACGGCAATTCGCTGTACATGACCGGCAACCAGAACAGCGATGTGGCCTTGCCGATCCACCCCGATCTGGGCGGCGTGGTGCCCTCGGGTGTTTTCGACGGTGACAATGGCCGGCTGCAGATCACGACCAACCAAGACGGCAGCCAGACCATCACCTTCAACCTTGGCAACGTGACCAATGGCGAGGCCAATGACAGCGATATCGAAGGCGTGATCCTCGAGTTCAACGTGCGCGTCAACAACGTGACCGGCAACCAGGCCAACACCCAGCTGGGCATGACCGTGTTCGAACACGTGGGCCCGGGCGATGGCGTGGACCGCGGCCGCAGCGATACGGTGTTCGAGCGCGTGGTGGAGCCCAGCTTCACCAGCATGGAGAAGTCGGTCATCGACGTCGCCCCGGGCGCCGGCACGACCACGGCCACCGTCTCGGTGAGCTTCACCCAGGATGGCGGCGCGCCCGCCTACAACACACACCTGACCGACCAGTTCCCCAATGGCAGCAACTACCAGGTGCAAAGCATCCTGCTCAATGGCGTGGCGCTGAACCTGGGTAACCTGCCCAGCGGTATCAGCTTCAGCGATGGCAGCGGTATCGTCATGGACTTCGCACGGCTTGCGCCCAACGACGCGATCCAGGTGATCTACACCGTCACCCTGCCCAACGTGACCATCGCCGACGACGCCGCCAGTTCCGCCGTGCTCACCTGGACCAGCCTGCCCACCGACTTTGAAACCAACGGCTGGGGCGGTTCGCTGCCGGCGGGTGCTGGCGCTGCCGACGGCGAGCGCACCGGCCAGGACGGCGCAACCGGCTTGAACAACTACATCCTCAGCGATGGCGCCGGCATGGGCGTAATCCAGGGCACGCTGTGGGACGACACCCGCAGCGCCACGGACAACGTCAGCCCGGACGGCCCCGGCCTGGACGGCATCGGCGTCACCCTGACCTGGGCCGGTGACGACGGTCAGTTCGGCACCGCGGACGACCGCACGTTCAACACCGTTACCGCCAATGGCGGCCTCTACCAGTTCGCCCTGCTGCCCTCCGGCAGCTACCTGATCGCGGTGGCACAAGACCACCAAGTCAGCACCAACAACACCTTCCGGTTGCGTATCGACACCGACACGGGCGCCGCGGCTACAGGCCTGGGCAGCATCAACCTGGCACTCGGTGAAGGCACAACCGGCACCGCCGACGCCGGCTACGTGCATGTGAACGAGGCGCCGGTCAATACGGTGTCCGACCAGCACGGCCAGGAAGACACGGTATTGCACATCGGTGGCCTGGCCATCAGTGACGTGGACGTCAACGCCGGCACTGCCGACGGCGTCATGACCATTACCCTGACCGTGGTACACGGGGTCATCTGGCAAACCGCCACCCCGCCGGAGGCCACAGCTACACCTCCTGCCGGCGTTGGACGCAGCCTGGTCCTTACCGGCACCTTGGCCGAACTGAACGTGTTGCTGAGCCAGCTGTATTACAAAGGCGACCAGGACTTCAACACCTTCCGCGACTCGGAAACCCTGACCATGGTCACCAATGACCAGGGCAATTTCGGCGACGCACCGGTCAACGGCGACGGCGTGCCCGGGCAGAACCCGGCCGATGCGCTGACCGACACCGACGTGATGAACATCATCATCGACCCGGTCAACGATGCCCCGATCGCCAACGCCGACCTGGCCATAGCCGTGGAAGCCGGTGGCTTCAACAACGCCGATCCTGGCGTGAACCCTACCGGCAACGTGCTGGACAACGACACTGATGTCGATATCCAGACCAACAACGACGTGCTTACCGTCACCCGCATCGCCAACAACACCACCCCCGGTGGAGTCGCAGTGGCTGCCAATGGGGTCACGACCTTGCAAGGGCTGTACGGCACCTTGTCGATTACTGCCGGTGGCGGTTTCCAGTACATCGTCGACAACGACAACCCTGAGGTGCAGGCGCTGCGCACCGCCGGCAACTTCATCAGTGATTTCTTCGGCTATGACATCGTCGACACCGGCGGTTTGACCAGCAGCTCGGTGCTGCAGATCAATATTCATGGCGCCAACGACACACCGGTGGCCCAGGGCGACATCGGCACCGCCATCGAGGCCGGAGGTACCAACAACGGCACCCTAGGGCAGGATGCCACTGGCAATGTGCTGGATAACGACACCGACGTTGACTCCGTGGCCTTGGGTGAAACCAAGCAGGTCAGCGCGGTGCGCTTCGATGGGCTGGGCGGCGGCCGGATCATCCCGGTGGTCAGCGGTCAATCGAGCAGCGTTCTGGCCGACTTCGGCAGCTTGACCATTAACGCCGACGGCAGCTACCGCTACGTCATCGACAACGGCAACGCCGCGGTGCAGGCACTATCCCCAGGGCAGACACTGGTCGAGCAGTTCACCTACCAGATGGTCGATGCCGGGGGCCTGAGTTCCGTGACCGTGCTGGTGATCACCATTCAGGGCGCCAACGATGCGCCAGTGGCCGTGGACGACCACGGCACCGCCAGCGCGGGTGCCAGCGACGGCAGCACCGTGCCGGTCAACGCCAACGGTAACGTGGTCACCGGCGATGGCGGCGTGGGCGCCGACTCGGACGTCGACAACTTCGACCAGCCAACCGCGACCCAGCTCAAGGTCGATGGCGTGCGCAGCGGCCTGGAAGTCACGGGCGGTACCCTTACGCCGGTAGCCAACGGCGCACCTGCAATCCTCACTGGCACAGTCGCCCGACTGGCTGACAACAGCCTGATCAGCGGCGACTTCGGCCAGCTGACTCTGAACGAAGACGGCAGCTACACCTTCGAGGTCAACAGCGCCGACCCGGCCATCCGAGCGCTAGCGGCCGGGCAAACCCTAGACGTGATCTTTACCTACCAAATCCACGACAGCGGTGGCCTGACCGACCAGACTCAACTGGTGATCACTGTCACCGGCGTCAACGACCCACCCGTGGTCAACCCGGTCACGGTCGATGCCATCGAGGCCGGTGGAGTGAACAACGCCCAGCCGGGCCTGGACCCAAGCGGCAGCATCCGCGGCGCGTATACTGACCTGGACGGCGATCCCCTGATCGTCAGCGCCGTGGTCAACCCCAACGGTGTCAACGGCACGCCAGGCCAAGCCCTGGCCGGCAACTACGGCAGCCTGGTGTTGGATGCCCAAGGCAACTACCGCTACGTGGTGGACAACAGCAACGCTGCGGTTCAGGCCCTGCGCACCGATACCGACCAACTGACCGAGGTGTTCCAGTACAGTGTCAGCGATGGCAACGGCAAAATCGTCACTGCCACCTTCACCGTCATCATCCACGGCCGCAACGACACCCCTGTTGCGACCAGTGACGCCGCCACCGCCATCGAAGCCGGTGGCACCAGCAATGGCACGCCCGGGCAGGATGCCGCCGGCAACGTGCTGGATAACGACACCGACGTCGATGCCGTGGCCCTGGGCGAAACCAAGCAAGTCAACGCAATCCGCTTCGATGGCGCCGGTGGCGGCCAACTGGTACCGGTGGCCAACGGCCAAGCGACCAGCGTGCCAGCCAGCTTCGGCAGCTTGACCATCAACGCCGACGGCAGCTACCGCTACGTCATCGACAACAGCAACGCTACCGTGCAGGCGCTCTCCCCAGGCCAAGCGCTGGTCGAGCAGTTCACTTACCAGGTGGTCGATACTGATGGCCTGACCGCCGTCACCGTGCTGGTGATCACCATTCAGGGCGCCAACGATGCGCCGGTGGCCGTCGACGACCACGGTACTGCCAGCGCGGGGGCTACCGATGGCAGCCCGGCGCCAGTAAACGCCAGCGGTAACGTAATCACTGGCGATGGCGGCGTGGGCGCCGACACGGACGTCGATAACCTTGACCAACCCACCGCCACCCAGCTCAAAGTCGATGGCGTACGCAGCGGCCTGGAAGTCACGGACGGTACCCTTACGCCGGTCGCCAACGGCGCGCCGGCCACTATCACCGGTACGGTTGGCCGCCTGGCGGATAACAGCCTGATCAGTGGCAACTTCGGGCAGTTGATCCTCAATGAGGACGGCAGCTACACCTTCGAAGTCAACAGCGCCGACCCAACCCTCCTCGCTTTGACGGCTGGGCAGAACCTGGACGTGATCTTCACTTATCAGATTCATGACAGCGGTGGCCTGACCGATCAGGCGCAACTGGTGATCACCGTCACCGGCGTCAACGACCCGCCCGTGGTCAACCCGGTCACAGTCGACGCCATCGAGGCCGGTGGGGTGAACAACGGCCAGCCGGGGCTCGACCCGAGCGGCAACATCCGCAGCGCATATAGCGATCCGGACGGCGATACCCTGACCGTCAGCGCCGTGGTCAACCCCAACGGTGTCAACGGCACGCCTGGCCAAGCCCTAGCTGGCACCTACGGCAGCCTGGTGCTGGATGCCCAAGGCAACTACCGCTACGTAGTGGACAACAGCAACGCTGCGGTTCAGGCGCTGCGCACTGATGCCGACCAACTCACCGAGGTGTTCCAGTACAGCGTCAGCGATGGCAACGGCAAAATCGTCACGGCCACCTTTACCGTCATCATCCACGGCCGCAACGACACCCCTGTTGCGACCAGTGACGCCGCCACCGCCATCGAAGCCGGTGGCACCAACAATGGCACGCCCGGGCAGGATGCCACCGGCAACGTGCTGGACAACGACACCGACGTCGACGCCGTGGCCCTGGGCGAAACCAAGCAGGTCAGCGCGATCCGCTTCGATGGCACCGGGGGCGGACAACTGGTACCAGTGGCCAGCGGCCAAGCGACCAGCTTGCCAGCCAGCTTCGGCAGCTTGACCATCAACGCCGACGGCAGCTACCGCTACGTCATCGACAACAGCAACGCCACCGTGCAGGCGCTTTCCCCAGGCCAAACGCTGGTCGAGCAGTTCACCTATCAGGTGGTCGATACCGACGGCCTGACCGCTGTCACCGTGCTGGTGATCACCATCCAGGGTGCCAACGATGCGCCGGTGGCCGTGGATGACCATGGTACGGCCAGCGCGGGCGCCAGCGACGGTAGCCCAGCGCCGGTCAACGCCAGCGGTAACGTGATCACTGGCGATGGCGGCGTGGGCGCCGACACGGACGTCGACAACCTTGACCAACCCACTGCGACCCAACTCAAAGTCGATGGCGTACGCAGCGGCCTGGAAGTTACTGGCGGTACCCTCACCCCAGTGGCCAACGGCGCGCCGGCCACTATCACCGGTACGGTTGGCCGTTTGGCCGACAACAGCCTGATCAGTGGCAACTTCGGGCAGCTGATCCTCAATGAGGACGGCAGCTACACCTTCGAGGTCAACAGCGCAGACCCAACCCTCCTTGCTTTGACGGCTGGGCAAAGCCTGGACGTGATCTTTACCTATCAGATCCACGACGGCGGTGGCCTGACCGACCAGGCGCAACTGGTGATCACTGTCACCGGCGTCAACGACCCACCCGTGGTCAACTCGGTCACGGTTGACGCCATCGAGGCGGGCGGGCTCAACAACACAAGCCCCGGCCTGGATCCGAGCGGCAATATCCAGGGCGCGTATACCGACCCGGACGGCGATATCCTGATCGTCAGCACCGTGGTCAGCCCGAATGGCATCAATGGCACACCGGGCCAAGCCCTGGCCGGCAACTACGGCAGCCTGGTGCTGGATGCCCAAGGCAACTACCACTACGTGGTGGACAACAGCAACGCTGCGGTCCAGGCCCTGCGCACCGATGCCGACCAACTCACCGAGGTGTTCCAGTACAGTGTCAGCGATGGCAACGGCAAAATCGTCACGGCCACCTTTACCGTCATCATCCACGGCCGCAACGACACCCCTGTTGCGACCAGTGACGCCGCCACCGCCATCGAAGCCGGTGGCACCAGCAATGGCACGCCCGGGCAGGATGCCGCCGGCAACGTGCTGGATAACGACACCGATGTCGACGCCGTGGCCCTGGGCGAAACCAAGCAAGTCAACGCAATCCGCTTCGATGGCGCCGGTGGCGGCCAACTGGTACCGGTGGGCAACGGCCAAGCGACCAGCGTGCCAGCCAGCTTCGGCAGCTTGACCATCAACGCCGACGGCAGCTACCGCTACGTCATCGACAACAGCAACGCTACCGTGCAGGCGCTTTCCCCAGGCCAAGCGCTGGTCGAGCAGTTCACCTACCAAGTGGTGGATACCGACGGCCTGACCGCCGTCACCGTGCTGGTTATCACTATCCAGGGCGCCAACGATGCGCCGGTGGCCTTGGACGACCATGGTACTGCCAGCGCGGGGGCTACCGATGGCAGCCCGGCGCCAGTAAACGCCAGTGGTAACGTGATCACTGGCGATGGCGGCGTGGGTGCCGACACTGACGTCGATAACCTTGACCAACCCACCGCCACCCAGCTCAAAGTCGATGGCGTACGCAGCGGCCTGGAAGTCAGTGGCGGTACCCTCACCCCAGTGGCCAACGGCGCGCCGGCCACTATCACCGGTACGGTTGGCCGCCTGGCCGACAACAGCCTGATCAGTGGCAACTTCGGGCAGTTGATCCTCAGTGAGGACGGCAGCTACACCTTCGAGGTCAACAGCGCCGACCCAACCCTCCTCGCTTTGACGGCTGGGCAGAGCCTGGACGTGATCTTCACTTATCAGATTCACGACAGCGGTGGCCTGACCGATCAGGCGCAACTGGTGATCACCGTCACCGGCGTCAACGACCCACCCGTGGTCAACCCTGTAACGGTCGACGCCATCGAGGCGGGCGGGCTCAACAACACAAGCCCTGGCCTGGATCCGAGCGGCAATATCCAGAGTGCGTATACCGACCCGGACGGCGATACCCCGACCGTCAGCACCGTGGTCAGCCCAAATGGCATCAATGGCACACCGGGCCAAGCACTGGCCGGCAACTACGGCAGCCTGGTGCTGGATGCCCAGGGCAACTACCGCTACGTGGTGGACAACAGCAACGCTGCAGTCCAGGCCCTGCGCACCGATGCCGACCAACTGACCGAGGTGTTCCAGTACAGCGTCAGCGATGGCAACGGCAAAGTCGTCACCGCCAACTTCACCGTGGTCATCCATGGCCGCAACGACACCCCCGTCGCAGCCGATGACAATGCCATTGCCATCGAAGCGGGCGGCACCAATAACACAACGCCTGGCCAGCCGGGCAGCGGCAATGCCTTGAACAACGACAGCGACGTCGATGCTGGCGACAGCAAGACAGTCGATGGCATCTACCTGGGCACCCTGGCCGCGGGCGGCACGTTCATTGAGGTGTCTGCGGGCTCGACCCTGGTAGCCGGCACCTACGGCACCCTGAGCATCGATGCCAGCGGCAACTACGTCTACACCGTCAACGACAGCCTGGCCACCGTGCAGGCGCTCAAGGCCGGCGAGCAACTGCGCGAAACGTTCACTTACCGCATGCACGACACCGACGGCGCCGCCGCCCAGGCGCAGATCAACATCACCATCGAAGGCCGCTACGACACCCCGGTGGCCCATGACGACTTCGCCTACGCCGTGGCGGTGGACGACGATGGCAGCGGCGGGCGCAACCCCACCGGCAATGTGCTGAACAACGACACCGATGTCGATGCCAACGACAGCAAAGTGGTCACCGCCGTGGGCCTGGGCGAAGAAAGCAGCAACCCGACCCTCAACCCGTTGACCGGCAGCGCCACCGTCACCACAAACTACGGCACCCTCACCCTCAACGCCGACGGCAGCTACCGCTTCGTGGTCAACTCCAGCGACCCCGACATCATTGCCCTCGGCCCGCTGGGCTTCGTCATCCAGCGCTATACCTACCAAGTCACCGACGGCGGCGGGCTGAGTGACACCGCGACCTTGGCCGTCTTCATCCGCGGCGAAAACCAGCCGCCGATTGCCGGCCCCGACCAGGGCCTGGCCGTCGAGGCCGGCGGCGTCGACAACACCCTCCCGGGCAACAACCCCAGCGGCAACGTGATGGACAATGACAGCGATCCGGACACCATCAACATCCTGTTCCCGGAAACCCTCGAAGTGCTGGCGTTCTGGAGTGGCGACGGCCCGCTGCCGGGCAATGCCAGCCAGGTCGGGCAAACCCTGCGCGGCCAGTACGGCGACCTCACGCTCAATGGCGACGGCACCTGGCGCTACGTGCTGGACAACAGCCTGCAGGCCGTTCAGCAACTGCGCGTCAGCGGCCAGACCCTGGTAGACAACTTCACCTACCTGCTGGCCGACTTCTGGGGCGGCACTGCCAACGGCCTGCTGACCATCACCATTGACGGCCGCAACGATTACCCCGTGGCCAACGACGACACCGCTATCGCAGTGGAGGCCGGCGGCGTGAACAACGGCACGGCTGGCGTCGACCCCCGCGGCAACGTGCTGGATAACGACACCGATGTCGACGGCGTGCAGTACGGCGAGACCAAGATGGTACTGCAATACACCGGCGAAAATGGCCAGACCGCGTCTGCCGGGCAGGTGCTGCAGGGTCTCTATGGCACGCTGCTGATCACTGCCGACGGCAGCTACCAGTATGTCGTCGACAACACCAACCCCACCGTGCAGGCCATGCGCAGCGCCGGCGAATCGCTGCGGGAGGTGTTCACCTACCGCATGCGCGACACTGCAGGCATCACTGCGGATGCCCGCCTGACCGTGACCATCCAGGGCGCCAACGACAACCCGGTGGCCCGGGACGACAGCAACACCGCCAGCGATCAAGTGCCGGCACCGCACACCAGCGGCAACGTGCTGCCCAATGACAGCGATGTAGACGGCGGCGACGGGCTGAGCGTGACCGGCATCCGCAGCGGCCAAGAGGCCGGTAGCGGCACTGTCGGCGTCATCGACCAGCCCATCAAAGGCCAGTACGGCACCCTGGTGCTGAACGCCGATGGCAGCTACACCTACACCATCGACCTGAGCAACCGCGACGTGCTGGCGGCGGCCGGCCTGGGGCAGGTGCTCAAGGACTACTTCACCTACACGCTCAGCGACCTCGCAGGTGCCACCGATCAGGCCCAGTTGACCATCACCCTGGATATCTCCACCCCGTACATTCCGCCAGGGCCATACGTGGACCGCGACAGCCACACCGGGCTGTCTTCGCAGCCACTGCCAGACGTGACCCCAGCGATTTTCGTCGCACCGGTGGTGGAGCGGGTCGAAGAAACCTTGGCCCTGTCCGCCTGGGGCGCCGACGGCAGCGATGTGCGCCTGTTCGCTACGCCCGAAATCGAAAGCCAGTCGCTTGGCAGCCAACTTGGCCAGGTCCATGGCCAGTTCGTTGCCAGCGCAGTGGCCGAGAGCCGGCGCGGAAGCGCGCAGGACCAGAACTGGGTCGACGGCCGCCACGGTGTCATCAGCCTGACCGCCGATGGCCTGTTGCCGGACCCTTCGCTGTGGGCACCGGTGTCCACTGACATGGTGGCGCCACCGGAGCAACCGCCACAGCCTGCGCGCGGCTTCCGTGCGCAATTGCGCGAAGCCGCCCAACGCCGCGGCAGCAATGCCCCATGAAGCTGATGCCTATTTCACGGAATGATCAAGGACTGCCTATGCCAGTATCAACATTGAAAAGCCTGAGCACCTTCACCGCTGTCAGCATCCTGCTCAGCGCCTGCTCGGCCTTCGAACCCAAACCCTTCACCGAGGACGAAATGCGCCAGCGGGTGATCGAAGACCAGGCGCGGATGTACAAGGAACAGGAGCCGGTGAACGGGCCGATCACCTTCTACGAAGCCTCGGCACGGGCGTTGAAGTACAACCTCGACTACCGCCTGAAGCTGCTGGAAAGCGCACTGGCGTCGGACCTGCGCGATGTGTCCAGCCACGAGATGCTGCCGCGCCTGGTCGCTTCGGCCGGTTACGCCGGGCGTAACAACGATTCCGGTGGCACGTCGATCGGCATCGAGGACCGCCAGGTCAGCTTGCGCCCGTCCACCTCCGAAGAGCGCTACCGCACCCTCTACAGCTTAGGGCTGTCGTGGAGCCTGCTGGACTTCGGCGTCGCCTATTTCCGCACGCAACAGAAGAATGACCAGATCCTGATGGCTGAAGAGCGCCGTGAAAAGGTCGCGCAGAATGTGTTGCAGGACGTGCGCAACGCCTACTGGCGCGCCCTTGGCGCGCAGCGTCTGCTGCCCCAGGTGGACGGCCTGCTGATGCGCACCCACCGCGCCCTGACGTCAGCCCGTGAAGCCGAGGGTAAAGGCCTGCTGCCACGCCAGGATATCCTCGCCTACCAGCGCGCCCTACTCGATTCGGTGTACATGCTCACCGTGCGTCGCCAGGACCTGGAGTTCGCCCGCGCCGAACTGGCCGCGCTGATGTCGCTGCCGCCCAATACCCGCATGGTCCTGGCCGATACCAGCGAACCGCCGCTGCCGCTGCTGAAAAGCAACGCCGAGCAACTGGAGCGTCTGTCGTTGGAACGCCGCCCGGAAATCATGGAAGAGTGGTACCGCAAACGCGTGAGCATGAACGACCTGAAGATCGCCAAGGCCCAACTGTGGCCTAACGTGAGCTTCAACTATGGCTACGAGTACGACTCCAACAAGTACCTGTACAACAGCGACTGGAACCAGACCGGTATCAATGTCTCGATGAACCTGCTACGCCTGCTGCAGTACCCGGACATCACCTCGGCGGAGAAAAGCCAGGAGAAAACCGACGACATGCGCCGCACGGCCCTGTCGATGGCGATCCTGACCCAGGTCCGCGTTGGCCTGCTGCGCTACCAGTTGGCGCGCCAGGAGGTGGAGTTTGCCGACGAGAGCCTGCGGGTGGACCAGAGCTTGCTCAACTACGCGCAGTCGTCGCGCAGTGCCGCGCTGGGAAGCGAACTGGAACTGATCCGCGCCGAAGGCCGCCTGCTCTTGTCACGTTACCAACGCGAAGCGGCCTACTCCGACGCCCAGGCGGCCTGGGGGCGGCTGTACAACTCAGTCGGTTTTTCAGTGATGCCCAAGGAAATCGAGGCGCATGATGTGAAAAGTTTGGCCCGAGATATACAACAGAATATAGAACAGCAAACCGTGACATACCTTGCAAACGGCGGTTAGCTTACGAGCAACTGGTGCACCGCCACATCTCCCACCAACTGATAACACGGGGCTGTGGCGACCTCCCCAATTATCCCGACCGGCGACGTGTCGCTGAAACCGTCTATAGACAAGGTCAAATCGTCTCGGCTGTCTGCCATGACGTAATGAGCGGATTGAGGATTTTGGCTGCTGACAGGATACGATCCGTGGCTGCCGGCTGTGATCAGTTTGTAGTCAATGACTGCTTTGTAAATAAGTCGGCCAGCAACTGCGCCGGCATGACGGAGCGGGACATGTCATCAAGGAGGTAGTGCGTGGTTCGGATTCGCAAGATTGAAATTCAGAATTTTAGGTCGATACGGTCACTCACCTGGCTTCCGTCGCCAGGCCTGAATTGCTTAATTGGTCCTGGCGATAGTGGCAAGAGCACCATCTTGGATGCTATTGACTTGTGCCTTGGTGCCCGCCGAAACATTACGTTGGGGGATACAGATTTCTTCGGCCTCGACGTGAGCCATCCCGTTAAGATCACGCTGACCTTGGGCCAGCTACCAGACACGCTGAAGAACCTGGATGTCTACGGGCAGTACCTGCAAGCGTTCGATAGCACAACCGGCCAACTACAAGCTGAACCACTGCACGGGTTCGAAACCGTACTTTCTCTACGCCTGATAGTGGACAGCGAGCTTGAACCAATCTGGACGTTGGTGTCCCAGCGCGCCCAAGCCTTAGGCCAAGAACGCAACATCGCATGGAAAGATCGATTGTTGTTGGCGCCTGCACGACTGGGCACCTACGCGAACTCCAATCTGTCGTGGACCCGTGGATCCGTACTCAACCGACTCACAGAAGAACGCCCCAATCTAGGCGCCGAGCTTGCTAACGCCTCTCGTGAGGCGCGTGCCACGTTCGGCAATCAGGCAGGAGCCCAACTGGCTGAAACGCTGCGAATCGTCACCGAGAAGGCAACCGCCTTAGGCGTTCCCGTCGGAGCGCAGGCACAAGCCCTACTGGATGCTCACGCTGTCTCCATCAGCGACGGCGCCATTGCCTTACACGATGAGCGGGGGGTGCCACTGCGTTCGTTAGGCACGGGCTCTTCACGGTTATTGGTAGCTGGATTACAGCGAGCAGCTGCGCAGCGCGCCTCAATCGCTTTGGTGGACGAAGTCGAGTATGGGCTTGAGCCGCACAGGCTCGTCCGACTGCTCGACTCATTGGGTGCTAAGGAGGCTCCATCCCCGCTGCAGGCCTTCCTGACAACTCACTCACCGGTGGCAGTCAGGGAGCTTCGAGGTGACCAAATTTTCGTAGTGCGAAAGGCACAAGACGGCACTCATCATGTGCTTGAAGTAGGTGTCGAAGATGATGTGCAGAGCACCATTAGAATGGATCCGGAAGCGTTTCTCGCTCGCAGCGTCATCGTTTGCGAAGGGGCCAGTGAAGTCGGGCTCATTAGAGGGTTGGATCAGTACTGGACGGCGCAGAACTACCGCTCACTTCTCGCTGCAGGAACGGCCTACGTAAACGTGGGGGGGGGGGAGCCGGACCGGTGCTTTGTTCGTGGCCTTGCTTTACTTAAGCTGGGTTACCGTGTCATGGTTCTTGTCGATGCTGACAAGCCCCCGACTCCTGAGGTCGTAGAAGCCTATCGCGCGGCCGGAGGGGAGTTTATTACATGGCGGGAAGGCCGAGCGCTGGAAGATGAACTGTTCCTCAGCCTACCGGATGCTGCAGTAGACACCATGCTCCAGTGTGCTATGGAGTTTCTCGATAGAGAACTAGTAGCCGCGCACATCAGTACGCAATCTCAGGGACGCAATTCCCTGGACGACATCCTGCAGCTGCGCCAACAACAGCACCCCTACTCTCCTGAAGTGCGTTTGCTGTTGGCCCTGACATCCCGGAACCGAAAGAACGGCTGGTACAAGTCGCTAACCAAATTCGAGCTCCTTGCCCGCGAAATTGTCGGCCCCAACTACCAGGCTACGGAAGCTGGGTTTACTGCCTTAATTCGCCAGTTATTCGGGTGGGCCCATGCCGCCTGAGTACGATTTGTTCGCCTTCCGCAGCGGAACTGTGACGGCGCCAGCCGGCTGTGGCAAGACACAACTCATCGCGGACACGCTGACCCAGCATACCGGCGCCAAACCTGTTCTCATTCTGACCCATACCAACGCGGGTGTGGCCGCGCTACGCCTGCGCATGCAACGCGCCAACGTTCCAGCGTCTGCGTATCGCTTGGCGACCCTCGACGGTTTTGCCATGCGCTTGGTCGGTATCTTCCCAGAGCGAAGTGGCATACCTACCGCCATTCTTGAACTGGGCGATCCACGCACTGACTATCCCGCAATCCGCTTGGCAGCCTGCACCTTGGTGCAAGCGGGGCATGTGAGCGATACCCTGGCGGCAACTTATGCTCACTTGCTCGTCGACGAGTACCAGGACTGCAACTTGGTGCAGCACGCCTTGGTCACTGCACTCGCGGCGGTACTACCTACTTGCGTGCTGGGTGATCCTATGCAGGCCATCTTCGGCTTTGCAGGCAACCAACTGGTGGACTGGAATGGACACGTGCTCCAGAAGTTCCCGCTCATCGGTGAGTTGAGTCAGCCATGGCGTTGGATAAACGCAGGTACCCGCGGGTTTGGCGAGTGGCTTCTGAGCTGCCGGCGGGTGCTGCAAGCAGGCGGGAGCATCGATCTGGACCAGGCGCCTGCCGAGGTCAACTGGATTCAATTGCTCCCCTCCACAGCCGACCGTCAACGCATGGCGGCAGCGCTCACAAGGTCAGTAACACCCGAAGGGCAAGTCCTGGTGATAGGCGACAGCCGCAACACCCGAGGACGCAGACAAATGGCCAGTCAGACCCCGGGTGCTACTGCAGTCGAACCCCTAGATCTAGGAGACCTCACGAGCTTCGGCCGGAGATTCGACTTGCAGGCAGCGGACGCCGCTGCGCAACTCGTCAATTTTGCCGCCGAGACGATAACGCAAGTCGGCGCTGCCGGATTACTGGCACGCCTGGACATCCTGCGACGTGGTTCTGCTCGCACTCCGCCTACTCCGGCGGAGGCCGCATTGGGGGCATTCGCCGCGACTCCAACCTTTCAGCTGGCCACAGAAGCGCTTAGAGCTTTGATGCGCCAGGAGCACGCGCGAGTGTATCGCCCCGAGGTGCTGTATGGTTGCCTGCGAGCTATGCAGACTGCCGCCGGAGGTGCTTGCACCTTTGTGGAGGCCACAATCCGAGAGCGCGAACGCAATCGCCATGAGAGCCGACAACTAGCTCGGCGCGCTATTGGTAGTACCTTGCTATTGAAGGGATTGGAGGCACAGGTTGCGGTGATTCCCAACCCTGAGAACATGGATGCTCGTCATCTTTACGTGGCGATGACGCGCGGCTCGAGCCGATTGGTCGTGTGCTCTGCTACGGCGCGACTCGTCCCGCATTAGAGATCGAACTGAGAGAAATCATACGGACGTGCCCGTCGAGGCCTAATTGGCAGATACCGGTGAAAGCGCCAAAAAGAAAACATTGTTAAATGCAGCTAATGGCCGCTAGCTGTCCGGGGTTACAGCTTTGGGTCGACAGGAGCGATTAGCGACTGCCGACCTTAGGCGGCCATTTGGTGAGGGTGTGCTGCGCCCAAAGGTCGCCATGCTGGTGGCTTTATTGCAGCCACTCCGTCGGCATGCATTGAATCATCGGATCGAAGCGGTGGAGGTTTGTTGTGCATAAGGATCCACTGTGGCGGCAAGGGCTTCACGGAGATGGCTCCGCCTGCAAGAGACATGCCTTCTACCTCTCGTTTGAGCTGTTCGCCCACCTATGGGATCGCGACATTGAAATACGATCTGAACTGAACGAGCAGCTCCGTATCGATTTTTTGGCACATAATGCCTCAGCTCGCCCGTCCTTCTCCAGGGCGTACTATCGTTACCATTTTCTCATTTGCGGATGGTGGACTGGATGACGGTGGTTCAGGTAGTAGCGAAGGTAGTAGTCGACGACGCGGGACTTCAGAGCGAGATCCCGGTCTTGATTACTGAGCATGGTGTGGTCTCCTCGCTGGTTGACTACCTCTTGGACAATCACCACCTCAGTCCCAGCTGGCAGCGTTCGGTAATTCAGGCCACTAAGCTACTGCTGGAATACATGGAGGCTAATGAGCAGCACTTCTCCTCCCCTCGTGCCCTCTTCCAGGCCTTTGCGTCCCGCCTCTATACCGGAACGATTGGAGCTGACGGGTTAGATCCATCAGGCTTAGGCTGGATTCCAGCCAGTCGCCAGACATCGAACCGTCACGTCTCGATACTTAGAGGTTTCACGGACTACTTAGCTGATCTATACGACGCTCCGACCATGAACCCTCTGATGACCGCCAGTACCTATGATCAGCGCCTTAACTATGCTGCCTGGCATCGCCGCAACAGGCATGATTTCCTAGGACACATCAAAAACAAGACGCTCTCGGAGAGCGTCGATCAGGCACGAAATATTCGAGGGCGGCGTATGCTCAGCAAAGTTGATGATGATGCCATCGCGTTCCCCGAGAAGCTTTTCCAGGCTTTATATATGTACGGTTTTGGTGGAGCTACTGATCCTAGGTGTGCAGTTCGAGATCAATTGATACTGATAATGATGCATGGGGCGGGCTTGCGCGAGAGCGACGCACAGCACCTTTGGGTAGTGGATGTTGAAGATCACCCTCTGATCGAGGGCGGTGCTATGGTTCGTGTCTACCATCCGGAAGAAGGTAAGGCACCACATAACTGGAGAAGTCGCAAAGGCACCACAACACGCGCAGCCTACTTAAGGGAGAATTACGCCCTAATGCCCAGGAGTCTTCGCCAAGGCACTAAACGTGTTGGCTGGAAGACTAGGTTGGTTGACCATGCGGATAACTACATTCAGCTTCACTGGTTCCCTCCACGATTTGGCGTGCTTTTTATGAAGCTTTGGAAGGTGCACATACGATACTTGGCCACTGTAGAGCGGCACCATCCATACGCCTTCGTTTCCTACGAGGATTCCGTCGCTGGCCAGCCATATACCCTTCAAGCCCTTAACGGCAACTACAAGCGAGCCCTGGCGCGCATTGGCCAAACCGTTTCGAAGTCGCAGGGTCGATCCACCCACGGCCACCGGCACGCTTTTGGTCGGCGGTTGAGGAAGGCCGAAGTCTCCCCACAGATTATCCGCAAGGCTATGCATCACTCATCTCTGGAGTCGCAGAAGAGATATACCACACCAGGTGTTGCAGAGGTTTCCACAGCACTTACTAGCGCTGGGGAGAGGCTCGATGAACTGACCGGAAGTGGCAAGATCATTTCGCCATTCATCAATTGGGTCGAAGTGCTGCCAGAAGCTCTGGAGGCATTCGACTTCCCAGAAATGTGTTAGAGGGCTATGAAATCTTGACTAAGATAACAAGCCGCGCCTCGCGAGACGGTCGCTCTTCGGACATGAATTTTAGCTGGCTAGTGCGAGAGCGGGGCGAAGCCTGGGAGCGCTGGCGTCAGCTCTTATCCGGCTGGATAGCCACGCAGACCGGTTCCATTGGCGTGAAGTTGAACGCGTTGAATTGGTTCATGGCCAGTTACTTACCGACCGTGCCAGGTGGGGCTAGTCCAGACGTATTCTTTCAGGTCGCAGAGAAAGGGCTGCTGCCGGAGTTGCGGCCACTTCTGGAGGCATCCATGAACGCCACGACTGCCGTAAAGAACCAGAACTGGATCGTGGATCTGCTTAGCTGGGTCATCACCCAGAGCTACAGCGAGCCGAATGACCATGGCGTACCAATGGCTCTAGTCAAGAATCCGTTTGCCAAGGGCAAGGAAAAGACGGTAATTACCGAGACCGTGCACAACCCCTTGCCCTACGCATACATTCGGGAACTGCGGGATATTCTGTGTCCTCAGCCTAGGGGGACATTCCGCCACTGGGAATGGGCCCAGTCACAGTCAGGACAGCTGCGTTCTGATTTTGGAGATTGGTTCCCGGTCGAGCAGTCAGCTATCGACAAAGATGACCCGGATTGCGTCTGGCGCTACAAAAATGATCGCTACGAACTCTGGTCGCCCGTTAGGTCAGTTGCGCTTCATGTAAAGCTTCATTTGCCTCTTCGCACCTATCAGGTACGTTTCTTGGACTCTGGTGAGGCAGATACGTGGCGGTACGAAGGTGGTGACTGGGTTTTAAACAATCGTCATGAGTACTCCCTCGGTCGTGAGGGTAACCCTTGGAAACGCGGGGTATTCTGCCGTATCCACTCTCAGGATATCGGCGAAATCATGACTGGCCTCTATGTCAGCACAAACAAAACGGCAGATATGAACAAGGAGTCTCGTGAGAGAGGTTACACGATCCCATGGCAGAACGAAGATGTTCTGTACTGGCTGGAACGCCTAAGGAATTGGCAAGAGAAATACAATCCTATAAACGGCCCTACGCCTTGTACCCAGTTGGCCGAGAAGCACTTCGGTAGTGTCAAAAATGACGAGCAGAAGAAAGACATGGGCTCAATCTGTTTCCTTTTTCGCGATCCCACGCTGCCTTCAGGCGAGCGTGACAAGCCTATGGGAGGCTACACACTGCCCAACCTGTGGTATCGATTGCTCTCCACGTTAGAGGATCGAGTTGCCGACCGTGGCCACACTCTCTCGGACGGATCTAGGTTGCGATTTGTACAACCTCCCGACCCAAAATTGAACGTCCTGCCAACCAAAACGGATTTTCCCCTCCATAGCCTCCGTGTTTCGCTTCTTACGTGCTATGCGATGGAGGGTCGTGTCCCGATTCAAGTGCTATCCAAGCTGATTGCAGGTCACTCTAGGATCATAATGACGTTGCATTACATCAAGCCGACCCCGGCGATGGTATCCAAGGTAATGGACGTTGCAAGCGGACGCATCAGTGCTGCCCAGGATGAAAATCTGAAGATCTTTCTTCGAGATGCTGACATGCGTCAAATCCACTCTAAAACGGCGTACCTTGATGGCAGCGCAGTCGAAATTGCATTGGCGAATCGTAACACCATTGGCTGGGAGCAACGTCACATAGGCTTGTGTCTCGTAGGCGGCAACAGCGCTCGATCTGATGAAATGAGCAGCGTAGGCGGATGCTGGAACGGTGGAGAGATCATCTCTCGGAGCGCTAATATCCCCGTCTATGGTCCAGTTCCACACGGCTTAGAGAACTGTTGCCGCTGCCGCTGGTTCATCACGGACGCACGCTATCTGCCAGCGCTTGTGGCCCATCTCAACGTGCTGAGCTATCGAGCCTCTCTGGTCTCATCCATTGCAGTTGAGATCGAGCAAGAACGCGACGAACTGCTGAACCAAAGGTACTTCGCTGAGCAGGAAAAACGCCCCTTCCTTCTGCAAGCAGAACTGCAACAAGCTGACAGGCGCTATGAGAAGCAGATCAAGGAGGCTGATGAGTATTCGAAAGACTTGGTCTCCTGCTTCCAGATCATCAGCAAGATTGTCGCAATCGAAGAGGGTCGCGCTACAGATGATTCTGCCACGAAACTGGTAGCTGTGGGTTCCCTGGAGGATATCCATCAGCCCATCTCATTCATCGAAACTAGTAGTGAGCTATGGCAGATCTCTCAGCTGTGCGAGAACGCTGAAATTTATGCTGATTTGACGGATGAGCTGAGGGCCACACCTGTCATCGAAAAGCGCTCCCGCGCTTTGAATCATCTCCTCATGCGTGGTGGCTACGCACCCATTCTGATGGGTATGGATGATCGACTCCAGCTCATCGTTGGGAATGCGATGATGAGGTCTATGGCTTTGACGCTGTCTCCTAATGACCAACTGGAGGGATTCCGCGAAGTTTCTAGCCTGCTTGAGGCCGGAGAAGGCCTAATGCTATTACCAGCCGCCATGGAGCCGCTTGAGCGACTTACGAAGCAACCGGTAGCGAAGCTATCCGATCTGATCACAACCACCTCAAAACAACTCCGGGAGGCCATACGTGATCGATCCACAGATCATCTTTGAAGAACTAGTAGGCCAGGCCACCAAACAGCAAGCCAAGTCACTGGCGGTGCTGCATAGTGTCTTGAAGGCTCATGAGAAAACGGGGAGTCGCGATTTCTCGATTGCCACGATTGCCAGGCTCTCCATTAAAGCTGGAGGGCCATCCGCCTCAACAATCCGCAATAGTGGAGGGTTTCGCTTCCGCCAGTTGATAGAGGCTTGGGCTGCGAGTGTAGGCACGGATAGGAAACTGCCTGCAAAGTCGAAGAGTCAGGGAGTACCAAGCGACAACGAGCTTCTTAGACGTATTGACGATCCAGCTCTGCGTGCGGTGTTTACGCAGGTCTTGGCCGAGCGCCGTCGCTACTTGGCTGAACTCAACCTTCTGAAGTGCCAAATCGACATCGTTGTCGACCGCCGCCCGAATGTGGTCGAGATATCTCAAAAGAACGACTCAGTTCAGTTGCTACCCTCATTGAAAGGGGTTCTGAGTGACATGGAGATCACAGCACTCAGGGCAGCGGTGTCAGATGACTTATTCGATAGGCAAGGCTGGGTAGTGACCGGGGCAGGCCAGGTGAAAGGGGATTTAGGTGAGATCTACAAGCATGGTTACGTGCCTGCGATTAGGAAAATTTTGAAGGAAATCGAATGATCTGACGCAGCGTACGGATGACTTGTAGTACAGCGACACAGTACATATTCAAACCGCCCCTGTGGGGAAGTAGCCTAGAGGTGGATCTTCGAAGAAGTGCCATCAAGTGCCTCCAGACATTTCGTTAGAAAGCTGCCCTGCGGCAAGCGCTATATTATCTGGAACATTATCGATCGCCGAATACCAGGGATTACGTGCTACCCACCGCGGAAAACCTCGATTCGTAGCCTAATCCCTAAGCGACCAGGTCCTGTACGACCTATCGAAGTACAGGCTGCTCGAAAAATAGGTCAAGCCTACAACTTTGAATCGCCCTTGGTTTGCTAGACACTCTCCAAGCTCAGAAAATAGCGTTTCTCATACTCTACTGGCGACAGCTGCATAGCACTGCCGTGTCGGCGTTTAGGGTTATAAAACATCTCGATGTAATCGAAAATATCACTCCGGGCTTCGTCACGTGTCGCGTAGGTCTTTCGTCGAATCCGTTCCCGCTTCAAAAGCTGGAAAAAGCTCTCGGCTACGGCATTGTCATGGCAGTTTCCCCGCCGGCTCATGCTGCTGATCACATTGTTGGCCTTCAGACAACTTTGCCAATCCGAACTGCTAAATTGACTGCCTTGGTCTGAATGAATCATCACTTGCTGCTGTGGCTTGCGGCGCCATAGGGCCATCAGCAATGCGTCAATAGCTAGGTCGCTGCACATCCTGGGCTTCATTGACCAACCAATCACTTGGCGAGAAAACAGATCCAGCACTACCGCCAGATACAGCCATCCTTCACAGGTGCGAATGTATGTGATGTCTGTCACCCAGACCTTGTTCGGCTCACTGACCTTGAGCTGCGGTGCAAGGTGATTCGGCGAGGCTACGGTCGGCTGCGCCTTTGCGACATCTTTTATCTGAGCCAAAGCGGCAACTAGTGCCACCGCATCTCCCGTAGCCTTGGCGACGCCCATGCCACAATGGGGTCGGTCGACGAGCGCAGCATCACCCAGCAATGCGATCCGGCCTTCGTTTTTATGTGGCACTTCCTAGTCGTAGATGGGCTGGAATAGCGGTTGCGGAGTCTTCTCGAAGACTTCCGTGAAGGCGGGGGTGAACAGCTCACGTGCAGCGGTCTTCAAATCCTCTAGGACGCAGTGCAGGGGGAGTGCCATTCTCCCTGCACTTGCTGCTGTCTCCGTCATCGTGATCACCAGATCAGTGTCATGGCCCATGGCGCCGTTCCAGACGAAGGTGTAGTGTCGTTCGCCTCCTAGCGTGCTGTTCAGCGTATAGTACAGAGGCTTAGTACATGTACTGGCCGGCCTTAGCAACTGTAGCCCACAAATCATCTGCTCTCGCCCTTCTTAGTACAGTGAGTAGATCCTATCTCAGGATATTTAGTAGAGTTGCACTCAGTAAGTGCCTGGTTTTGTGTATCGTCAAACCCTGCCCTGACGACTGCGAAAACTTTCCGCAACATTGAATAACCCCATACCGACGAGCATCGCGATCACGAACAGCCAGGCTTGCCAGTACCCCCCGGCGAGCAACACCAGCGCCGGCCCCGGACAAACGCCGGCAAGCCCCCAGCCTATGCCAAAGACGAGGCTCCCGCCGACAAGTCGACGGTCGATGTCACGCCTGGCAGGCAGCTGTAGCTTACCTCCCAGCACAGCCGTGGTGTGACGCCGCGCCCAGGTCATAGGCAACAGTGCGACACCTATCGCGCCCACCATGACCAGTGCAAGCGACGGGTCCCACTGCCCGGCAATGTCGAGAAAACCTAACACCTTGGCGGGGTTTGCCATGCCGGATAGCAGTATCCCCATGCCGAATAGCAACCCTGCAATGAAGCCACTGATCCGCTTCATTTCACGCTCCTGAAAAAAGATGCCTGACCACGAAGACCGTGGCAAAGCCGGCGGCCATGAAGCACAGAGTCGCCACTGCCGAACGGGGCGACAGGCGTGACAGGCCACAAACGCCATGGCCACTGGTGCAGCCACCGCCATAGCGAGTACCGAGACCTACCAGAACTCCCGCGACTATAAGCAGCCAAGGCGCCATACTGAAGTGAACCGGAGGCATTGCCGAGAACAGTTGCCATGAAAGTGGCGCGGCAATGAGTCCCAACAAGAAGCACACTTTTTCACCCCGCCCTTCCCCGCCACTTTGCAGCAGAGAGCCGAGCAAACCGCTAATGCCCGCGATGCGCCCGTTCGCAACGGCGAACAGCCCGGCGGCCACACCGATCAGTGCCCCGCCTGCCAATGCCGACCACGGCGTGAAGGCAGCCATATCAACAAACATCTCAGCACTCCATTGTCGAATTAGAGACAAAAACAGATTCCATCTTAACGCTAGCTGAAGGCTTCCAACGCACGGCCGGTGGCCAGCATGAACGCAACCAGCACGGCGCCGCCAGTCGCCCAGGCCAGCGTCGCCCAAGCGGGTTGTGGCGCCAGGTAGGCCAAGCCGCCAGTCAGCAAAGCCAACACCCACACCAACAACAGGCTAGAGTCCGACCATCACTGTGCCATGGCGGCTACTTGGGTCTGGACTGCTGCAACAGTTGTTGAACCTGATCCTGAGCCTGGGTCGCCCTACGCAGTGCCTCGTTGGCAGTCTGCTCTACCAGATCGATGCGGTAGCACACCTGATCGGCACGCAACCGCGCAGTGGCAGCATTGTCCTCTGCTGACGCCAGGCGCGCATCGTATTCTTCGGTGTGCCAAGGGCTGCAGCCTGACCCCGTCGCCAGTAACAGGCTCATCCACCCCAAAAGCAGATAGCGTTGCATGTCCATACCCTCGTGCGTGCCAAGTCACCCTGAGTATCGGTAGCGCCGCCTGCAGCAGCCTGACATTTGTCAATCGCGCGCTGAGTTCCCACCGTTGCTGCCGCAGGCCAATGAGCTACCATCCATGCGTTGGTCGACAACTTGAAATGAACCGCCCATCAGGGCAAGAGTGCAGGCGATGCTCATTGTCACGCTGATCAACATGCTGGTCGTGATCCTGGTGGTTATCATTCACTACGAATGCTTGCTGCGCCTGAATGACTGGCTACCCCGCCTGAAGCTCTGGAGCCGGTTTCGCATCGTGGCGGGTGTGTTTGGCGCACTGCTGGCCCATGCCATTGAGGTCTGGTGCTTTGCCCTGGTGTATTACCTGATGGCCCATGCCGACGGCTGGGGCACACTCAGCGGCAATTTCGACGGGAGTTTCCTGGACTGCGTGTACTTTTCCTTCACCACCTATACCACCATCGGTTTCGGCGACATCACCCCTAGCGGGCACCTGAAATACCTGACTGGCCTGCAGGCATTGACCGGCCTGGTGCTGATCACCTGGACCGCTTCGTTTCTCTTCCTGGAAATGCAGAAGTACTGGAAAGCCAAATAGCGGCGGTTCAGTCGTCTGGCTGCGGCGTCCAGTGCCAGGGCACCGACAGGCGGGCCGGTTCAAGGCGCGGTTGCCTGGGGCTCCTCGGGCAGCAGGTCGAACTGTTCAAGACAGCGCTGCTCATCATCGGCGGTGAGGACCTTCAAGCCGCTCACTTCCTGCATGGGGGTTTCGAACAAGGCCATGCGCAGCACCCCGTTGCGCTCCATGAAGGTCTGCGCCAGGCACGTGCACACCGGTTTGCCGACAAGCGCGGTGAGTTTTTCACCTTCGTGTATATCCACTTGAGCCTGCAGGTTGGCCTCGCAGTTCGCCACGATCTGCGTCACTGAGTGCCCTGCCAACCACAAGGTGCCTGTGCCCAGCAGGGCCAGGCACAACAGCACCACCAGCAGGATGTTTGATTCCCGAGCCACTGAGCGAAGGAACGCCAGTCTAGCCTGCCAGCCTGTCTCCTGGCCGTTGAAAATGGCTTTGCCAACGGTGCGCTTCACGCCCCGCTGCACCGCCCAGCCTAGCGCCACGCTCAAGGTCAGCAAGGCCAGCATCACGGCCGGATTGTACATGGGCAGGCGCCAGGTCGGGCTCAGCCCGCGGTAGGCCGATGCGGCGAGGAGTAACACAAGGATCGCTACGATCCACCCCAGGCTGCCCTTGGGGCGATGCAACCACGCTCTGAGTTTCGCCCTGGCTTGTGTGTTCATGAATACCTCCCGTGCCAGCCTAGGCTCTGTATGGAAAGCCTTGATACTCGGTGATGTTGCGTTGAAAATAGCCTCTAGCGAACAGGGTCGATGGCAACCGTTTCCTGATATTCAGGTACGCACACCTGCCAGCCGAGTTCGAGGCTGATCCGCCGCCGCAAGGTGTCGGCAGCGTGTGGCTCGCCATGAATCACATAGGTCTGACGGGGTGGCCGGGTGAACCCGCGCAACCATTCCATGATTTCATCGGCATCGGCGTGCGCAGAAAGATTCTCCATCGCGTGTACCTGTGCACGGATGGGCACATCCTCGCCGTGCAACCGCACACTGTGGGCGCCCGCGACGATATCGGCACCCCGCGTCCCCCCGGCTTGAAAGCCGGAGAACAGAATGCTGTTGCGCGGGTTTGGGGCCAGTGCCTTCAGATGGTGAAGCACCCGTCCCCCGGTCGCCATGCCACTGGCGGCGATGATCACTGCGGGCTCGCGCAGCTGGTCCAGGTGCCTGGACTCATCGACCGTCCGGATGATGTGCGTGCCTCTGCACATCGCGGCGCACTCGGCTGCGGTCAGCCGATGTTCACTGCGGTACTGCTGGTACAAGACGGTGGCGTCGGTGGCCATCGGACTGTTCAGGTAGATCGGGATATCAGGGATCAGCCGGTCGCGCTTGAGCGTGTACAGGTAATACATGAGCAATTGCGCGCGGCCGATGGCGAACGAGGGTACGAGGGTAATGCCATGGCGCAGGAGCGTTTCGTTGATGACCTTGGCCAGGTACTGCTCGGTCGATTCGGCGGAATGCTGGCGATCCCCATAGGTAGACTCGATCAACAGCACGTCCGCCGTCCTGACCAGTTCAGGCGCACGCATGATCGGATCCTGAGGGCGGCCGAGATCCCCCGAAAACAGCACGGTCTGCCCTTTGGCGCTGATCTGGACCGTGGCCGCTCCCAGAATATGCCCGGCGGTACGCAACAGTAACTCCATGCCCTCGGCGATCATGGTCACCTGGTGTAACGCTACGGGGCGAAACAGTGCCAGGGCACGTTTGGCATCCTGCTCAGTATAGAGCGGTTGCGCCGGCGCATGCTTGGAGTAACCGTGGCGATTGGCATGTTCTGCCTGCTCTTCCTGCAGCCGCGCACTGTCGAGCAAGAGGATTTCCGCCAAGGCGCAAGTCGCCGGCGTGGCGTAGATCTGCCCGCGGTAGCCTTCCCGAACCAGCACTGGTAAATAACCACTGTGGTCAAGATGGGCGTGAGTGAGCACCACCGCATCAAGCGCCCGCAACGCCGGGGGCAGTGGCTGCCAGTTGCGCAGGCGCAGTTGCTTGAAACCCTGGAAGAGTCCGCAGTCGACCAATACCCGCGTGCTGTCACGGCTCAACAGGAATTTACTGCCGGTCACGGTGCCGGTGCCGCCAAGAAAAGTCAGTTGCATGGCCAAGGCTCCCAACTTTCGGCTATTTGGGAATGAACGGCGATCACGCTGCACGGTGGGTGGCTGACGATACGTTCGGTGGTGTCACCCAGCAGTTTGTCCAGGCCCTTGGGCTGTACCACGCCCATCACCACCGTGTCGATGTCCAGGGCCGCGACCTGTTCACGGATCACCTGCACCGGGCCTCCTTCCATGAAATGTCGGCGGTCAGGCGCGACGCCTTCGGCATCGGCCAGCGCTTCGAAAGGTTCCTGCAGTGCCTCGCGCATCTCGTCGATCCACGCCTGGGTGACATTCATGTCCGAGGCAAATATCCCTGCCAGGTTGTAGGCCGATAGCAGATGCAGGTGCGCGTCACACTGCAACGCCAGCGCCTGGGCAGCACGAACCAGACCCCGATTGAAGCACGCCTGGACGGCAGGCGTCTCACTGAACGCCGTATCCACTGCGACCAGCACACGCCGCGGCAATGAGATGGCCCCTGCTGGCACGAAATGGCTGACGCCTTTGAAACCTCGCATCAGCGCACAATCCAGTGGGGTGCCGAACACGCGCACCAGGGGTGACGCGGCTTCGCTGTCCTTGATGACCATATCGGGCTGCAGTTCACTGATGTAATCGAGCGCCTGGCTGCGGATATCCTCCGCATTCAGGCTGTCGACCGTCAGCGTTATACCGCTGCCGCGATGCCGCTCGCCCAATCCCGTCAACTGAACGCGATAGTGCTCGTACTGGCGCTTGATATCGGCCTCGTTCAGCCGCTCTTCGCGCAGAAGGTGTTCCTCGCTCGGCTCGAACAGGCCCAGCACATGCACGCTGGCGCCGCTGACTTGCGCCAAGGCAAGGGCTCGGCGCAAAGCGGCGGAATGCGGTTGCACCTCGGTCAGCAGCACCAGCAATTGTTGATATTGCCCCATGGTGAACCTCCGCGCTTTCGTGAATGGGTGTAATGCTGACGATATTCCGCGCGAAGGATCGCTGCTGCTTGATGCAGATCAGAAAACCGCTACCCAGCCTGAACTTGATGATTGTCAGAACCGAACCGGCCCGCCACGTTAAAACAGCTGCACCAGATACTGATCAGGCAACGGGAGGCGTCATGAACGGGCAGCAGAGAGCACAGCCACAGACCTGCGAACACTGGGTCGAAAACCTCGAGGACGGTTCGGCGGTGCTGATCCGCCCACTGCGCGAGGAGGACCGCGAACGGGACAAGCGTTTTCTGAGCACAATCGCATATAAATCACGGCGCTTTCGCTTCATTGCAGGACTCAGCGGTGGCTTGCCTAGCTTGGACACGCAAGACATGCCCGTTGACTATCACCAGCGCATGGCCTATGTCGCCTTGGTTCATGTAGATGGTCAATTGCAACAAATCGGCGTCAGCCGCTATGCAGGTATACCTGGCAGTCAGTGGTGCGAATGTGCAGTGGCGGTCAGCGAAGACTGGCAGCGCAAGGGGTTGGGCAAGCACCTGATGCAACACCTGATTGTAGCCGCACGACGCAATGGCTTTCAGTGCATGGTCTCCAGGGACCTGGCCAGCAACTATGCGATGCACCGGCTGGTCAAGGCACTGGGCTTCACCTCACGCTACCCGGGCGGCGATGTGACCGAGATCCTGCACGAACTTGACCTGCGGCTTTGAAAAACAAGGCCCTTGCGGGCCTTGTGCTTCAGCCTTTGGAGCGCTCTGGAGAAATCACCAGCACACTGCTGGACAACCGATGCATAACGCGCTCGGCAGTACTGCCGATGAACCAGCCGATGCCATGGTGGTGATAACTACCCATGACCAATACGTCGATATCATTGTTATCCATGAACATCGCCAGGGCCTTAGCCGGGTCGCCGATACGCATATGGCGGTGTTCGACGGCGATCCCGTTGCGTTCGGCAAGCGCCTGGAAGGCAGCGCTCTGAACGTCGTGCAAGGTCTGGGCCTGGTTCGAATCGAACAGGAACGAATGCTCCCGGCTGCCGCTGGCGTCCAGGTACATGGAACCCAAGTCGTAGGTGTACAGCAACTCGATCTGGGCATTGCACTGCAATGTCAGCTTCAGCGCTTCGCTGATGATCTGGTCGTTGAAACCTTCAAACTGATCCTCAGGCCTGGACAGGTCCACCGCCGCCAGAATCCTGCGTGGCAACGCATGGCTGGCCTTGTGTACCAAGTGCAAGGGTATTCGCGTTTCGCGCAGCAACTGGATATCCAGCGAGGTGAACATTGCGCGCATCCACCAAGGCTCATGCTCGAGCTCTTTGATCAGCATCGCAAACGGTTGCTCACGCAAGTGTATCAGGATCTCATCCAAGGGCTGCTGCACCCACACCACCTCGGTTGTGACGGTGACACCATTGCGCCGCATCGGCAACGCCTGGGTTTCCAGCCATTCACGGTGCTGCTGCACGTAACCGTCGCGCATCACTGCGAGCGCCTGGTCATTCACCAAGCCCGCCGTAGCCAGCCCTTCCACGTAGTCGAAAGCCACAATGTGCAGCGCCATCCCCTTGGCCTTGGCCAGCGCAGCAGCCCGGTCATAGACCGGGGTTCGGCGCATCAGGGGGGAGGCGATCAGCAGCAGTCTTTGCGGAGTTTCCATGGCACACCTCTGAGGTTGCGATACGTAGGTAAAGCATCTGCCACCTACGTGTTGCGAACTTGATGTTTATCAACTGGAGGCACCTACCGACCAATGGCATTGCCCATGGCGCAAGAAGTTGACGCGGATCAATACCTCGGGTCTTCCCCGGCGCACCCTGTACCCAGATCACCGCAACTTCAGGCCCCGCAGGCGTGCCATGGCGACCCCGCCCTGAGTTTCACCTGCGCTGCCGGCAGGGACGCCTTCATTCTGCATTGTCGACCGATACATGCTTTGGAGGCCCTGATGAACGTCTACGTCGAGAAGAACACAGGGCAGGGACGCTGTTGGGTACACATGGATGACTGGCGAGTGGGTTTCAGTACGGCTGCCGAAGCCGAGCGGTTTGTCGAACGGCTTACAAGCCGCCTCAAAGCCCCCCACTCGCGTGACATGCTGGCTGATTGGTCGCGCTATACCGGGGTGACCGTCGGGCTCGGTGCGCGTAATGGCGCAGGGGCCCAAGGCGGCCTGAAAAATGCGAAGGAGGCCTGAAAATGCCTGGCCAGCTTAAGGTCACCCTGCTCGACTCACCCAACGCATTGTCCAAGGCAAACCCGATTCACCTGAAACCGCTGGCGAACCACTGCATGGGTTGCCGGGTAAGCGGCCTGTGCCTCCCCACTGGTCTGCCGGTTGACGACAACAGCTGCCTGGGCGCGTTGATAGGCCCACGCATGCGCATTCGCAAGGGCGCTGCGCTGTTCAATGCCAACGATCCGCTGACCATGCTCTATGCCGTACGTTGCGGCAGTTTCAAGACCAGCCTGAACACCGCCGAGGGGCAAGGCGTGGTGATCAACTTCTGGATGCCGGGCGATGTACTCGGCCTCGATGCCATTGCCACAGAGCACCATGTCTGTGACGCCATTGCCCTGGAAGACAGCGAAGTCTGCCCCGTCCCCTATCGCCGCTTGCAAACCTTGGCGCGTGAGTTTCCAGACCTGCAGCAAAGCCTGAATCGCCTGATGAGCCGGGAGATCGTGCGTGAGCACGGGCGCGTGCTGATGCTGTGCAACCTCACAGCAGAACAGCGGCTGGCCAGCTTCCTGGTGGGGCTCTCCAGGCGCTTCGTCAGCCGCGGTTACTCTGCCCATGGCTTCATGTTGCGCATGTCTCGTGAAGACATGGCTTCGTACCTGGGGTTACGCCTGGAAACCGTGTGCCGATCCGTCGCCCGTCTGCGCGCGCTGGGTATCGTCGACCTGCATGGCAGGTTGGTAGAAATTCTCGATATGCCAGCACTCATGGCACTGGAACAAGGTGGCGGGGAATGTGAGGTCAAAGTCCCCCTGAAAGCACCCTGCTCGACGCCGTGAATGTTGGCCGCGGCGCTGTGAGGCGAGCACGCCCCTCAAGCCAACCCGCCAAAACGCTTGTAAAAACTCTCGCTCACGTCCGGCAATGGGCCATCTGCTGTCTCCAGCGCTGCATTCAACCATTCTTCGGCTTTGGCAAACACCAGTCGGTAGAGGTTACGGCACAACTGTCGCGCAGCCCTTCCCTCCCAGTCCCCTGGTAGCAGCTCATCGGGCAGTTGCGGATCGCGAAGCAGCAGGCGGCGGTACTCGTGAATCAGCAGCGTGCGCGCCAGGAAGCAATCTTGAGCATCCAGCAACGGCTGCTCTTTCAAACCTTGCCAAAGCGGCCTGAACAGCTGGATAAACTCGCTGTATTGCTGCCCGAGTTCGTCGATACGCCAGCTTTCCCGCACTTGGGCGCGCATCGCCTTGGACGCGAGTACCTCTTGGGTGTGGGTTTCGAAGACGATACTGTCGTCGCCGGCCTCAAGGTCACGCAAAGTGGCCACCAGGTCGGCACGGTCTGCCCGGGGGCAACCCAGCAGGTTCGGCGCCATGACACCAAACCCCTGCCACTCCAGCTCTTCACGCACCGCCTTGCGTTTACCCACCTCGAGTTGCGACAGCAACACCAGCGTCCAGGCCCCGTCCCAGGCTGGCTGGCTCGGGCTATAGACGCGCTTGAAGGCTTTTTCGAAACGCCGACGGCCAGTGCCTGTCAGGCTGTAGTAACTGCGTCGGCCAACCTTTTCTGCAGTGAGCCAACCTTCTTTGGTCAGGCGAAAGATCGACGTGCGAATCAGCCGTTCATTGATACCGATCGGTTCCAGCAGGTTGATCAGGCTACCGAGCCAGACTGTACCGCCGTGCGGCTCGATGGCATCGCCGTACAACGTGATGATCAGGGAACTGGCGCGGATCGGCGTCTGCTCCTGAAAGCGGGTGATCAAGTGGTTCAGTGGGGCGAGATTGCTCATGGGCGAACTGTGCGCGGATAAAGCACCGACTATACCTGTGCGGTGGGCCGCCTGGCCATTGCGTGTCGCTGCCAGGCTCATGCGCTCGCCTGGCCCTTGGGCCTGACCCCGGTGTCTTCCATGCGCGGGCGTCCCGGCTCTGCCTCGGCCAACGGTGGGCATTCGACCATGCTGTTCATGCAGCGCTGCGCCAGGTGCTGGTACTCCGCCGTCCCGCGCTGTTTCCAGGCCAGCTCCTGATCGGTCAGTGGGCGTTTGACCTGGGCTGGCGACCCCATCACCAGGCTCTGCGCCGCGCATTCGAAGCCAGCTTTGACGAAGGCTGTGGCCGCGACGATGCTGCGTGGTGCTACATGGGCGCCATCCATCACCACGGCGTTCATGCCGATCAATGAATCTTCGCCCACGCGACAGCCGTGCAGTACGGCGCCATGGCCGACATGCCCGTTACGTTCCACTACGGTGTCGCCCCCCGGGAAACCATGCATCACGCAGGTGTCCTGCAAGTTGGCGCCCTCCTCCAGCACGATGCGGCCGAAATCGCCCCTGAGCGATGCCAGCGGGCCAATGTAGCAGCGGGGGCCGACGATGACGTCGCCGATCAGGACTGCGCTGGGGTGCACGTAGGCTGTCGGGTGAACCACAGGCGTCAGGCCGTCCAGTCGATAGCAAGGCATGGCAACACTCTTGAAATGATTTGAGATGTCAGTCGATCTTGTATCAGAAGCTATTTGGTCGTCAATCGTGTATCACTTGGTTGGAGTTCATGCTGCAGGGCAAAAAATACCTTTTATTGCTAGAAAAAGCCTAGGTTAAACGATTCCTCTGCCAGCATCGCACTGGAGCTGTGATCACAGAAAAATAAAAAAGGGATACGCAAATACAATTTGAACCTTGCATAGATGTATCGCATGGAGCATATACTCGTCTCACCTGGTCGTGATCCCGCATTACGCCCCTGCAAACAATTCCAAAAAATGCCGGCCACGCGATGTGCCGTGCGTGCAGCCAGAGGAACCCGAGATGCCGCGATTTATCGATGTGCAGGCGCCCGAACATGGCGTTCAGCTCATTACCCTGCAACGGCCCGAGGCCTTGAATGCCCTGTGCACCGAGCTACTGGCAGAACTGGCTGCTGCGCTGCAGGCTGCCGGGAACGACGAGCATGTCCGTGCCACAGTGATTACCGGCAGCGCCAAGGCATTCGCCGCAGGCGCCGACATCCGCGAAATGGCTGATCGCGACCTGGTCGGCATCCTCAATGACCCGCGCGTAGCGCATTGGCAAAGCATCGGCGCATTCGCCAAACCGCTGATTGCTGCAGTCAACGGCTATGCCCTGGGTGGCGGTTGCGAACTGGCAATGTGCGCCGACATCGTCATCGCCAGTACCGACGCCCGTTTCGGCCAGCCGGAAATCAACCTTGGCATCATCCCCGGTGCTGGCGGCACCCAGCGCCTGTTACGTGCCGTCGGTAAGCCGTTGGCGATGCAGATGGTGCTGACGGGGGAAGCCATCACTGCCCACCGCGCCCAGCAGGCCGGCCTGGTCAGCGAAATCACCCAGCCCGAACTCACCGTAGAACGCGCCATGCAGGTTGCCCGCAGCATCGCCGCCAAAGCGCCACTGGCTGTGCGCCTGGCCAAGGAGGCGTTACTGAAGGCCGGTGATACCGACCTGGCCAGCGGCCTGCGCTTCGAGCGCCATGCCTTCACCCTGCTGGCGGGCACCGCCGACCGCGATGAAGGCATCCGCGCCTTCCAGGAAAAGCGCCAGGCCCGCTTCCAAGGGTGCTGAACTTCATTCTCTCGACTGACGGAGCGAGTCTGTCATGACTTTCCAGCACATCCTGTTTTCCATCGAGGACGGCGTTGCCTTCCTTTCATTGAACCGCCCCGAGCAGCTGAACAGCTTCAATACGGCCATGCACCTGGAGGTGCGCGAAGCGCTCAGGCAAGTGCGCCAGAGCAGTGACGCGCGGGTGTTGCTGCTGACGGCTGAAGGCCGCGGCTTCTGCGCCGGCCAGGACCTGTCTGACCGCAACGTTGCCCCAGGCGCCGAAATGCCAGACCTGGGCCAATCGATCGACAAGTTCTACAACCCGCTGGTACGTACCCTGCGCGACCTGCCTTTGCCGGTGATCTGTGCGGTCAACGGCGTGGCGGCCGGTGCCGGTGCCAACATTCCCTTGGCCTGCGACCTGGTGCTGGCCGCGCGC
The DNA here is from genome assembly GCF_043103245.1 of Pseudomonas sp. YQ_6. Taxonomy (NCBI): domain Bacteria; kingdom Pseudomonadati; phylum Pseudomonadota; class Gammaproteobacteria; order Pseudomonadales; family Pseudomonadaceae; genus Pseudomonas; species Pseudomonas sp. YQ_6. Next base: position 212,606 of record NZ_JBICJR010000068.1, on the reverse strand, counting down.
TCGGCCAGTTTCATCCAGGCCTTCTGCAAGATCGGCCTGGTGCCGGACTCCGGCGGTACCTGGCTGCTGCCGCGCTTGGTCGGCATGGCCCGGGCCAAGGCGCTGGCCATGCTGGGCGAGCGCCTTGGCGCCGAACAGGCCGAGCAATGGGGGCTGATCCACCGCGTGGTGGATGATGCGGCGCTGCGTGATGAAGCCCTCACCCTCGCCCGCCAGCTCGCCGCCCAGCCCACCTACGGCCTGGCACTGATCAAGCGCAGCCTCAACGCCAGTTTCGACAACGGTTTTGAGGCGCAGCTGGAGCTGGAGCGCGACCTGCAGCGCCTGGCCGGGCGCAGCGAGGACTACCGCGAAGGCGTAAGCGCCTTCATGAACAAACGCACGCCAGCCTTCAAGGGGCGCTGAACATGGGCGCACTCGCAAGCAATGTGCAGGTGGCGGTGATCGGTGCCGGTGCCATGGGCGCCGGTATCGCCCAGGTCGCGGCCCAGGCCGGCCACCCCGTCAAGCTCTACGACAACCGCCCGGGTGCTGCCGCCCAGGCGGTGACGGGTATCGATCGCCACCTGGCCCGGCTGGTGGACAAAGGAAAGTTGCTGGCCGCTGAACGCGAAGCGATCAATGCCCGCCTGTGCCCCGTCGATACACTCGAAGCCTTGGCTGATGCCGGCCTGGTCATTGAAGCCATCGTCGAAAACCTGCAGGTGAAGCAAGCGTTGTTCAGTCAGCTCGAAACCCTGTGCGCAGCCGACTGTATCCTTGCCAGCAACACTTCGTCACTGTCCATCACCAGCCTTGCGGCAGGCCTTGAACGCCCGCAGCACGTGGTCGGTATGCACTTCTTCAACCCGGCACCGCTGATGGCGCTGGTCGAGGTGGTGTCGGGCCTGGCAACCGACCCGGCAGTGGCCGCACGCATCTACGCCACGGCCCAGGTCTGGGGCAAGCAGCCGGTCCATGCGCGCTCTACACCCGGTTTCATCGTCAACCGGGTAGCGCGGCCGTTCTATGCCGAAAGCCTGCGCCTGCTACAGGAAGGTGCCGCCGACTGCGCCAGCCTGGATGCGCTGATGCGTGACGCGGGTGGCTTCCGCATGGGGGCGTTCGAGCTGACCGACCTGATTGGCCATGACGTCAATTACGCTGTTACCTGTTCCGTATTCGATGCTTTCTATGGCGATTTCCGCTTCCAGCCTTCGCTGGTGCAGAAGGAACTGGTGGACGCCGGCCGCCTGGGTCGCAAGACCGGCCAAGGCTTCTATCGCTATGCCGAAGGCGTCGAGCGCCCGCAGCCGGCCGAACTGCACAGCTCCGCCTGCGCAGAGGCCTGCGTTGTCGAGGGCAACCTGGGGGTGATGCAGCCGCTGGTCGAGCGCCTGCGCCAAAGCGGCATTGCCGTGACCCAGCGCGCCGGTAGTGGCCTGATCCAGGTGGGCGACGCCACCCTGGCCCTGTCCGACGGCCGGCTGGCCAGCCAACGTGCCCGTGAGGACGGGCTGCGCAACCTGGTGCTGCTCGACCTTGCGCTGGACTACAGCAGCGCCACCCGCCTTGCCATCAGCTGGTCCGCCGATACCACTGACAGCGCCCGCGACCAAGCCGTAGCCCTGCTGCAGCGTGCCGGCCTGAAAGTGACCGGTGTCGCCGACCTGCCCGGCCTGGTGGTACTGCGCACCGTGGCAATGCTTGCCAACGAGGCCGCCGATGCGGTGCTCCAGGGCGTCGGCAGTGCCGCCGACATCGACCTGGCCATGCGCGCCGGCGTCAACTACCCCCGTGGCCCGCTGGCCTGGGCCGCAGACATCGGCCTTGCCCACACCCTGGCCGTGCTCGACAACCTGCAGCGCAGCTATGGCGAAAGCCGCTACCGCCCTTCCCTGTTGTTGCGCCGCTGTGAAGCCAAAGGAGGCACCCTGCATGACTGAAGTGGAACTGGCACAAGCCTGTGCCGACGCCATGTACGCCCGCGACCCGGCCACCCAGGGCCTGGGCATTACCCTGCTGGATGCCGGCCCAGGTCGGGCCAGCCTGCGCATGCCGGTGCGTGCCGACATGATCCAGGGGCATGGCACCTGCCATGGCGGTTTCCTGTTCGCGTTGGCCGATTCGGCGTTCGCCTTCGCCTGCAATAGCTACGACCAGGCCACGGTGGCGCTGGGTTGCAGCATCGACTACCTGGCCCCGGCGCTGCGCGATGACGTGCTCACCGCCCACGCCAGCGAAGTCAGCCGCAAAGGCCGCACCGGCCTGTATGACGTGCGCATCGACAACCAGCGCGGTGAATTGGTGGCGATGTTCCATGGCAAATCCTACAAAGTGCGCGGCACCGTGCTGGCGCAGGAGACGCAAGATGAATGAACCGACCCACGCCGATGCCTTGATCATCGACGCCGTGCGCACCCCCATTGGCCGCTATGCCGGGGCCCTGAGCAGCGTGCGCGCCGACGACCTGGCGGCCATCCCGCTCAAAGCCTTGATCCAGCGCCACCCCGAACTGGACTGGAAGGCCATTGATGACGTCATCTTCGGCTGCGCCAACCAGGCCGGCGAGGACAACCGCAACGTGGCTCACATGGCGAGCCTGCTGGCCGGGCTGCCGGTCGAAGTACCAGGGACCACGATCAACCGCCTGTGCGGTTCCGGCCTGGATGCCATTGGCAATGCGGCACGTGCCCTGCGTTGTGGTGAAGCAGGGCTCATGCTGGCCGGTGGTGTGGAGTCCATGTCGCGTGCGCCGTTTGTGATGGGTAAGTCGGAGCAGGCATTCGGGCGTGCGGCCGAGCTGTTCGACACCACCATCGGCTGGCGTTTCGTCAACCCGCTGATGAAGGCCGCCTACGGCATCGATTCGATGCCGGAAACCGCCGAAAACGTGGCCGAGCAGTTCGGCATCTCCCGCGCCGACCAGGATGCCTTTGCCCTGCGCAGCCAGCACAAGGCCGCAGCCGCTCAGGCCCGCGGCCGCCTGGCGAGGGAAATCGTGTCGGTCGAAATCCCGCAACGCAAAGGCCCTGCCAAAGTGGTCGAGCATGACGAGCACCCGCGCGGCGACACCACGCTGGAGCAGCTGGCTCGGCTCGGGACGCCGTTTCGTGAAGGCGGCAGCGTAACGGCGGGTAATGCCTCCGGCGTGAATGACGGCGCTTGCGCCCTACTGCTGGCCAGCAGCGCCGCGGCCCGCCGCCATGGCCTGAAGGCGCGCGGCCGCATCGTCGGCATGGCTGTGGCCGGGGTGGAGCCCAGGCTGATGGGCATTGGTCCGGTGCCTGCGACCCGCAAGGTGCTGGCGCTCACCGGCCTGGCGCTGGATGACATGGATGTCATCGAACTTAACGAGGCCTTTGCCGCCCAGGGGCTGGCCGTGTTGCGCGAGCTGGGCCTGGCTGACGACGACTCACGAGTCAACCGCAACGGCGGCGCCATCGCCCTGGGCCATCCCTTGGGCATGAGCGGTGCCCGGTTGGTGACCACTGCCTTGCACGAGCTTGAAGAAACGGCCGGCCGCTACGCCCTGTGCACCATGTGCATTGGCGTAGGCCAAGGCATCGCCATGATCATCGAGCGCCTCTGAGCGGTTCAGACCCTGCGCTTGTTACCGAACTGAACGCAGCCGTATATGCTGCCTCCATGACACTCACCGCGTGGCCTGCAACCGCTGGCGCGCGGCGTACAAGAACAATTCGAGTGAAGCCATGAACATGTACCATGATGCCGATCGTGCCCTGCTGGACCCGATGGAAACCGCCAGCGTCGATGCCCTGCGCCAGCACCAGCTGGAGCGTCTGCGCTGGAGCCTGAAGCACGCCTACGACAATGTGCCGTTGTACCGCCAGCGCTTTGCCGAGTACGGCACCCACCCTGATGACCTCAAGTGCCTGGAAGACCTGGCGAAGTTCCCCTTCACCGGCAAGAACGACCTGCGCGACAACTACCCCTACGGCATGTTTGCCGTGCCCCAGGAAGAAGTGGTGCGCCTGCATGCCTCCAGTGGCACCACCGGAAAGCCGACCGTGGTCGGCTACACCCAGAACGATATCGACACCTGGGCCAATGTGGTTGCCCGTTCGATTCGTGCGGCCGGCGGGCGCAAAGGTGACAAGGTGCATGTGTCCTACGGCTACGGGCTGTTCACCGGCGGGCTCGGCGCGCACTACGGTGCCGAACGCCTGGGCTGCACCGTGATCCCCATGTCCGGTGGCCAGACCGAAAAGCAAGTGCAGCTGATTCGCGACTTCCAGCCCGACATCATCATGGTCACCCCGTCCTACATGCTCAACCTGGCTGATGAAATCGAGCGCCAGGGCATCGACCCGCACGACCTCAAGCTGCGCCTGGGCATTTTTGGTGCCGAGCCGTGGACCGACGAGCTGCGCCGTTCAATTGAGCAGCGTCTGGGCATCAATGCCCTCGATATCTACGGCCTTTCGGAGATCATGGGGCCCGGGGTGGCAATGGAGTGCATAGAGACCAAGGACGGCCCGACCATCTGGGAAGACCACTTCTATCCCGAGATCATCGACCCTGCTACCGGTGAAGTGCTGCCGGATGGCCAACTGGGCGAGCTGGTATTCACCTCGCTCAGCAAGGAGGCATTGCCGATGGTGCGCTACCGCACCCGCGACCTCACCCGGCTGCTGCCGGGCACCGCTCGGCCGATGCGGCGGATCGGCAAGATCACCGGCCGCAGTGATGACATGCTGATCATTCGCGGGGTCAATGTGTTCCCGACTCAGATCGAGGAGCAGGTCCTAAAAATAAAACAGCTTTCTGAGCTATATGAGATTCATCTGTATCGCAATGGAAATCTGGACAGTGTCCAGGTGCACGTGGAGCTGCGCGCAGAGTGCCAGTACCTTGACGAAGGTCAGCGCAAGCTGGTTGTCGGGGAGTTGAGCAAACAGATCAAGACCTACATCGGCATCAGCACCCAGGTGCACCTGCAGCCCTGCGGCACGCTCAAGCGCTCAGAGGGCAAGGCTTGCCACGTGTTCGACAAACGGTTGGCCAGCTGACCCATTCGGCTGCCATTTCGGCCCCGGCATTGTCCGGGGCCTTTTTTTGCCTGCGTTCCGCCGGGCAAACGCTGCTGCGCGACAGCCCTCTTGGCTGTCAACGTGATACACAAATCTTACTTGATACACATAAATGTGTTTGACGTTATCTTTTGTATCGCTTACAAATGACTCATGCCTTAGCAGGAGTCGCAGCACATGTACGCACAGCTAGTGGAAACCGGAGTCAAGCGCATCAAGTCGCTGGAAGAGATGTCCCCCGAGGAACGCAACTTCCAGGAAAAGATCGATGCCGAAATCAAGATCGAAGCCAAGAACTGGATGCCCGAGGCCTATCGCCAGACCCTCATCCGGCAGATCTCCCAGCACGCCCACTCTGAAATCGTCGGCATGCTGCCCGAAGGCAACTGGGTCACCCGTGCCCCCAGCCTCAAGCGCAAACTGCAGCTGATGGCCAAGATTCAGGACGAAGCCGGCCACGGCCTGTACCTGTACAGCGCCATGGAAACCCTGGGGGCTGACCGCGACGAAGAAATCGCCAAACTGCACAGCGGCAGGGCCAAGTACTCGAGCATCTTCAACTACCCCACCCTCAGCTGGGCCGACATGGGTGCTGTGGGCTGGCTGGTGGATGGCGCCGCCATCGTCAACCAGGTGGTACTGCAGCGCACCTCTTACGGCCCCTACTCCCGCGCCATGATCCGGATCTGCAAGGAAGAGAGCTTCCACCAGCGCCAGGGCTACGAAATGCTGCTGACCATGATGCGCCAGGGTACTCAAGCCCAGCGCGACATGGTTCAGGACGCCATCAACCGCCTTTGGTGGCCAGCGCTGATGATGTTCGGCCCGAGCGATGAACACTCGCCCAACAGCGCCCAGTCGATGGCCTGGAAGATCAAGCGCCAGACCAACGACGAACTGCGCCAGCGCTTCATCGACCAGACCGTGCCGCAGCTGGAACTGCTTGGCTGCACTGCGCCTGACCCTGAGCTGAAGTGGAACGCCGAGCGCGGCCACTACGACTTCGGCGAAATCCAGTGGGACGAGTTCTACGAAGTGATCAAGGGCAATGGCCCGTGCAACCTGGAACGTGTCGCCACCCGGCGCAAGGCCATCGAGGATGGCGCCTGGGTACGCGAGGCCGCCGTGGCCTATGCGCGCAAGCAACAGAACAAGAACGCCGCCTGAGCGGCGATTGATGCGGAGATCGAAAATGTCTGTCTGGACCCTCTACGAAGTGTTCGTGCGCAGCAAGCACGGCCTTAACCACAAGCATGTCGGCAGCGTGCACGCCGCCGATGCCGCCATGGCCATCGAGAACGCCCGCGAGCTCTACACCCGCCGTAGCGAAGGTGTGAGCCTGTGGGTGGTGCCTTCGGCGCTGATCACCGCCTCCTCCCCCGACGAGAAAGACCCGCTGTTCGCCCCCTCGGACGACAAGGTCTATCGCCATGCCAGCTTCTACGAGCTGCCCGACGAAGTCGGACACATGTGAGGTGGGCCATGCATAAAGAAGCCCTAATCCCCTACCTGCTGTTGCTCGGCGACAGCGCCCTGGTCCAGGGCCAGCGCCTCTGCGAATGGTGTGGCCGCGCCCCGGCCATCGAGGAAGAGCTGGCCCTGATGAACGTCGGCCTCGATCTGGTCGGCCAGGCCCGCAACTGGCTGGAGTATGCCGCCGAGCTGCTCGACGATGGCCGAGATGCCGATGCCCTGGCGTTCCGCCGTGACGAGCGCGCCTACCGCAACCTGCTGCTGGTCGAGCAACCCAACGGTGATTTTGCCGTGACCATGACCAAGCAGTTCCTTTACGACGCGTGGCACTTCGCTGTGCTGCAGGGGCTGGTCGAGTCCAGCGACGCGCGAATCGCCGGTATTGCCGCCAAGGCCCTGAAGGAAGTCACCTACCACCTGCGCCGGTCCAGCGAATGGGTACAACGTCTGGGCGGTGGTACCGATGCCAGCCGCCAGCGCATGCTCGCCGCTATCCCGGCACTGTGGCGCTTCACCGTTGAACTGACTGCTGCCAGCGACAACGAAGTCCGTCTGGCCGAATGCGGTATCGGCGCCGATCCAGCTACCGTCGGCGCCACCTGGCTGAAGCAGGTCACCGCGACGTTTGCTTCGGTCGAACTGCCGCTGCCCAAGGCCGCCAGCCACTTCTACCTGGATGGCCGCAAAGGCGTGCACACCGAGCATCTGGGCCTGCTGCTGGCCGAAATGCAGTTCCTGCCAAGGGCCTACCCCGATGCAACCTGGTGAACTGATTGCCGGCGACCGCGGCGCGCGGGCACAGCAAGGCGACGACCTGGCTCGCGCCTGGGCGGTATTGGGCCAGGTCATGGACCCTGAAGTGCCGGTGGTCAGCGTGGTCGACCTGGGGATCGTGCGCGACGTCGACTGGCGCGCCGGCCACCTGCACCTGGTGGTCACCCCGACCTACTCTGGCTGCCCGGCCACCGAGGTGATCGAGGGGGATATCCGCCAGGCGCTGGAACAGGCCGGTTTCACCGCGCCAGACCTGGAGCGCCGGCTGACCCCGGCCTGGAGCACCGACTGGATCAGCGAACTGGGCCGCGAGCGCCTGCGCGCTTATGGCATTGCGCCGCCGCAAGGCAGCGCCAGCAAGCGCAGCCTGCTCGGTGAACCGCCCCAGGTGTGCTGCCCGCAATGCGGCAGCGCCCATACCGAATTGCTCAGCCAGTTCGGCTCCACGGCCTGCAAGGCGCTGTACCGCTGCCGCGAGTGCCTGGAGCCATTCGACTATTTCAAATGCATTTGAGCCGTGGAGACCACCATGAGCCAGTTTCACAGCCTGACCATCAAGCAAGTGCGCAATGAGACCCGTGATGCGGTATCGATTGCCTTCGATGTGCCCGAGCACCTGCAGGACCAGTTCCGCTTCACTCAGGGCCAGTACCTGGTCATGCGTACCCAGCTGGACAACGAAGAAGTCCGCCGCTCCTACTCCATCTGTAGCGCCGTACAGGACCGCGAACTGCGCGTGGCCGTCAAGCGCGTACCCGGCGGGCGCTTCTCGGCGTTTGCCAATGAAGTGCTCAAGGCCGGTCAGCAGCTGGAAGTGATGCCGCCATCGGGTAGCTTCTTCGTACCTCTGGACCCGGCTCGCCAGGGTAACTATCTGGGGGTAGCTGCCGGCAGCGGCATCACCCCGATACTGTCGATCATCGCCACTACGCTGGCCAGCGAACCGCACAGCCGTTTCACCTTGCTGTATGGCAACCGCTCCAGTTCGGGGGCACTGTTCCGCGACAAGCTCGAAGACCTGAAAAACCGTTACCTCGACCGCTTGAACCTGATTTTCGTGTTCAGCCGTGAACAGCAGGATGTCGACCTGTACAACGGCCGCATCGACGCCGACAAATGCGGCCAGCTGTTTTCGCGCTGGCTGGACGTTGCCGGCCTGGACGCGGCGTTCATCTGCGGCCCGCAGGCGATGACCGAGACCGTGCGTGACAGCCTGCAGGCCAACGGCATGGCCAAGGAACGCATTCACTTCGAGCTGTTCGCCGCCGCCGGCAGCGAGGCCCGCCGCGAAGCCCGTGAGGCGGCACGCCAGGTGGATTCGGCGCTTAGCCATATCACCGTGATCAGCGACGGCCGGGCACTGAGCTTCGACCTGCCGCGCAACACCCAGAACGTGCTGGACGCCGGCAACGCCATTGGCGCCGAGCTGCCCTACTCGTGCAAGGCCGGCGTGTGCTCCACCTGCAAGTGCCGAGTGATCGAGGGCGAAGTGGAGATGGACAGCAACCATGCCCTCGAAGACTACGAAGTAGCGGCCGGGTATGTGCTGTCGTGCCAGACCTACCCGGTGAGTGACAAGGTGGTGCTTGACTTCGACCAGCTGTAGACCGAGGCGACTGCTTCGCGGGTAAACCCGCTCCTACAGGGCCTGCGCAGGGCCTTAGAGCAGCATCCTTACCTGCGAAGAAGGCCTAAGCAACAACGCAATACCCCGCGTGACCTCAACAAAACAATTACAACACCCAGAGATCGCAACCCATGACACCCGAACGCATAGAAAGCATCGCCAACCACCCCGACTTCCAGCACCTGGTGCGGCGCAAACGCCGCCTTAACGGCAGCCTGACCCTGGCCATGCTGGTGGTCTACTACGGCTTCGTCCTGCTGGTTGCGTTTTCGCCCAGCACCCTCGGCCAGTCCCTCAGCGGCGGCGTGACCACGGTCGGCATGCTGGTGGGCGTGCTGATGGTGCTGCTGTCCTTTGCTCTGACCGGCATCTACGTGCACCGCGCCAACAACGTGCTCGACCCGCTCAACGACAAGGTCAAGCAGGAGTGCGCACAATGAACTGGACCGCCATTTCGATGTTCATGGTGTTTGTCTGCTTCACCCTGCTGGTCACCCGCTGGGCTGCCCTGCGCACCCGCTCGGCCAGCGACTTCTACACCGCCGGCGGCGGCTTGACCGGCATGCAGAACGGCCTGGCGATCGCTGGCGACATGATCAGTGCCGCTTCGTTCCTGGGCATTTCCGCGATGATGTTCATGAACGGCTACGACGGTCTGTTGTATGCCCTCGGTGTCCTGGCGGGCTGGCCGATCATCCTGTTCCTGATTGCCGAGCGCCTGCGCAACCTGGGCAAGTACACCTTCGCCGACGTGGTCAGCTACCGGCTGGCGCAAACCCCGGTGCGCTTGACCTCGGCTTTCGGCACCCTGGTGGTGGCGCTGATGTACCTGGTGGCGCAAATGGTCGGCGCCGGCAAGCTGATCGAGCTGCTGTTCGGCATCAGCTACCTGTACGCGGTGATGCTGGTCGGTGTGCTGATGGTTGCCTATGTCACCTTCGGTGGCATGCTCGCCACCACCTGGGTGCAGATCATCAAGGCAGTAATGCTGCTCTCAGGCACCAGTTTCATGGCCTTCATGGTGCTCAAGCACTTCGGCTTCAGCACCGAGGCCATGTTTGCCAGCGCCGTGGCCGTGCATGCCAAGGGCCAGGCGATCATGGCCCCAGGCGGCTTGTTGTCCAACCCGGTGGACGCTATTTCCCTGGGTTTGGGCATGATGTTCGGCACCGCTGGCCTGCCGCATATCCTGATGCGCTTCTTCACTGTCAGTGATGCCAAGGAAGCACGCAAAAGCGTGTTCTACGCCACCGGTTTCATAGGTTACTTCTACCTGCTGCTGATCGTCGTCGGCTTTGGCGCCATCGTCATGGTCGGCACTGAGCCGTCCTACCGCGACGCCACTGGCGCCATCATCGGTGGCGGCAACATGGTCGCCGTGCACCTGGCCCAGGCCGTCGGTGGCAACCTGTTCCTCGGCTTCATCTCTGCCGTGGCGTTCGCCACCATTCTGGCTGTGGTTGCTGGCCTGGCGCTGTCCGGCGCATCGGCCGTGTCCCACGACCTGTATGCCTGCGTGATGCGCAAAGGCAAGGCTACCGAGCAAGAGGAAATGCGTGTGTCGCGCATTGCCACGCTGGTCATCGGCCTGCTGGCGGTGATCCTGGGCCTGATGTTCGAGTCGCAGAACATCGCCTTCCTCTCCGGCCTGGTGCTGGCGGTGGCCGCTTCGGTCAACTTCCCCGTGCTGCTCCTTTCCATGTTTTGGAAAGGCCTGACCACCCGCGGCGCGGTGTGCGGCAGCATGGCCGGGCTGGTCTCGGCGGTGCTGTTGGTGGTGCTGGGCCCGGCGGTATGGGTCAACGTACTGCACAACGAAACGGCGCTGTTCCCCTACAGCAACCCTGCGCTGTTCTCCATGAGCCTGGCCTTCCTCAGTGCCTGGGTGTTCTCGGTGACCGACAGCTCCGAACGTGCCGTTGAAGAGCGCGGTCGCTACCTGGGCCAGTTCATCCGCTCCATGACCGGTATCGGCGCGGCTGGCGCCAGCAAACACTGACTTCAAGGACGAACAGACATGTCGGGTAAAACAACAACAATGAACCGCACACACTTCATGTCAGCCGCCTGGCTGGCCACCCTCGCCCTGCCCATGCCCGCGCTGGCCGACTTCATCGGCGACAGCCATGCACGCCTGGAGCTGCGCAATCACTACATCAACCGTGATTTTCGGCAGAGCAACGCCCCGCAGGCCAAGGCCGAGGAATGGGGCCAGGGCTTTACCGCCAAGCTGGAATCGGGCTTCACCGAGGGCCCGGTCGGCTTTGGCGTGGACGCGATGGGCCAGTTGGGCATCAAGCTCGACTCCAGCCGCGACCGTCGCAACACCGGCCTGCTGCCTTTTGGCCCGAATAGCCACGAACCGGTCGACGACTACAGCGAGCTAGGCCTGACCGGCAAGGTACGCGTGTCCAAGAGCACCTTGCGGCTGGGCACCTTGCAGCCGATCCTGCCGGTGGTGGTGTATAACGACACCCGCCTGCTGGCGTCCACCTTCCAGGGTGGCCTGCTCACCAGTCAGGACCTCGATGGCCTCACCTTCAATGCCGGACGCCTGACCAAGGCCAACCTGCGTGACTCTTCTGGCCGCGACGACATCGGCTATGGCGCTGCCAGCAGTGACCACCTGGACTTTGGTGGTGGCAGCTACGCCATCACCCCACAAACCACGGTCAGCTATTACTACGCCAAGCTCCAGGACATCTACCGTCAGCAGTTCGTCGGTCTGATCGACACCCGCCCACTGGCAGAAGGTGTGAGCCTGCGCAGTGACCTGCGCTACTTCGACAGCCGCAACGACGGTGCCGAGCGTGCCGGCAACATCGACAACCGTAACTTCAACGCCATGTTCACCCTGGGCGTGCGGGCGCACAAGTTCACCGCCACCTGGCAGCAGATGTCCGGTGACAGCGCCTTCCCGTTCGTCAACGGCGGCGACCCGTTCACCGTCAACCTGGTCACCTACAACACCTTCACCCGCGCCGGGCTGGACTCTTGGCAAGTGCGCTACGACTACGACTTCGTTGCCATGGGCATCCCCGGTCTGAGTTTCATGACCCGCTACACCGACGGTCGCCACGCGGAAACTGCCACCGTGACCAATGGCCGTGAGCGCGAGCGCGACACCGACATCACGTATGTCATCCAGAGTGGCCCGTTCAAGGACGTCAGCCTGCGCTGGCGCAATGTCACCTTCCGCTCCGGCAACGGCCTGACCAACGCCGTGGACGAAAACCGCCTGATCATCGGCTACACCCTGGCGCTGTGGTAACAGCGCCCCCCACTTTTTGAACAGCATGGAGAACAGCATGTCTGCCGCCCCTACTCTGCAAAGTTTCATCGCCGGCCGTTGGCTCGGCCAGCACGGCGCCCAGGCCTTGCGCAGCGCCCTTGACGGCCACGTACTGGCCTACAGCCATGAAGAGCGCCCGGACTTCGCCGAAGCTGTGGACTACGCGCGTGCACGCGGTCTTGCCTCGCTGATGGGCATGGATTTCCAACAGCGTGCCCAACGCCTCAAAGCCCTGGCCCTGTACCTGGCCGAGCACAAAGAGCAGCTCTACGCCCTGTCGCACCACAGCGGCGCCACCCGGGCTGACAGCTGGATCGACATCGAAGGCGGCAACGCCACGCTGTTCTCCTATGCCGGCATCGGCAGCCGCGAGCTGCCGTCGGGTAACCTGGTGCACGAAGGCCCAGCCATACCGTTGGGCAAGCAAGGCCATTTCGCCGGTAGCCACATCCTGGTGCCACGGGCAGGCGTTGCGGTGCATATCAACGCGTTCAACTTCCCTATCTGGGGCATGCTGGAAAAGTTTGCCCCAACGTTCTTGGCCGGTATGCCCTGCATCGTCAAACCGGCGACCTCGACCAGCTATTTGACCGAGGCCGTGGTACGCCTGATGAATGCCTCCGGCCTGCTGCCCGAAGGCAGCCTTCAGCTTGTTATCGGCAGCACCGGCGACCTGCTCGACCGCCTGCAGGGGCAGGACGTGGTGACCTTCACCGGCTCCGCCGACACTGCCGCGAAACTGCGTGTGACGCCCAACCTGATTCGCAACTCGGTGCCGTTCACCGCCGAGGCCGACTCGCTCAACTGCGCCATCCTCGGCCCGGACGTGAGTCCGGACAGCGAAGAGTTTGACCTGTACATCAAGGAAGTGGTGCGTGAAATGACCACTAAAGCCGGGCAGAAGTGCACCGCCATCCGCCGTGCGATCGTCCCGGCCAAGCACCTGGATGCCGTCGCCACCCGCCTGCGCGAGCGCTTGAGCAAGGTCGTGGTTGGCGACCCGTCGCTGGAAGGTGTGCGCATGGGTGCCCTGGCCTCCCATGACCAGCAGCGCGATGTCGGCGAGCGGGTGCGCAGCCTGCTGCAGACTTGTGATCAGCTATTCGGCGCCAGCGATGGCTTTGCCCCGCGTGGCGAAGGCGTGGCTGAAGGCGCGTTCTTTGCGCCAACCTTGTTGCAGGCCCGCGACCCACATGCCGAGGGCGGTGCCCACGATATCGAAGCGTTCGGCCCGGTCAGTACGCTGATGGCCTATGACGACCTCGACGAAGCCTTGGCACTGGCTGCCCGTGGCAAAGGCAGCCTGGTGGCGACCCTGGTCACCGCCGACCGCAGCGTGGCCACCAAGGCTATCCCGGTGGCTGCTGCCTGGCATGGCCGACTGCTGGTGCTCGATAGCCAGGCTGCCAAGGAGTCCACTGGGCACGGCTCGCCGCTGCCGCAGCTCAAGCACGGTGGCCCGGGCCGCGCCGGTGGTGGTGAAGAGCTGGGTGGCCTGCGTGCGGTCAAGCACTACCTGCAGCGCGCTGCAGTACAAGGCTCGCCGAGCATGCTCACGGCGGTCACCGGCGAGTACGTGCGCGGCGGCGAAGTGATCGAAACCGAAGTGCACCCGTTCCGTCGCTACTTCGAGCAGCTGCGTATCGGCGAGTCGCTGCTCACCCATCGCCGCACCGTGACAGAAGCTGACCTGGTCAATTTCGGCTGCCTGTCAGGCGACCATTTCTACATGCACTTCGACGAAATCGCCGCCAAGGCGTCGCAGTTCGGTAAACGCATTGCCCACGGTTACTTCGTACTGTCGGCAGCGGCCGGGCTGTTCGTGTCGCCCGGTGCCGGACCGGTGCTGGCCAACTATGGGCTGGACACCCTGCGCTTCATCAACCCGGTGGGCATTGGCGATACCATCCAGGCGCGGCTGACCTGCAAGCGCAAGATCGACCAGGGCAAGACCAGCCCGCTGGGGCAGCCGCAGGGGGTGGTGGCGTGGGATGTGGAGGTGACCAATCAGCTGGGTGAGCTAGTGGCCAGCTATGACATCCTGACCTTGGTGCTGAAAAAGCCAGCATGATGTGTTGAAGCTACGGCCTCTTCTCGGGCAAGCCGCCTCTGACCGGCACAGCGCCCTTGTAGGAGCGGGTTCACCCGCGAAGAGGCCGGTAGCGGTTCAGGCACCTGGGATCAATACACGTACGTGGCTGAAGTGAAGAATGCAGGCATCTAAACCGTTGGTCAGCGACTGCCAATGCTCAGTGAACCTCGGGCGTGCACCTGTAGCTCTCAATTCATGAGGACCATCAACGAGGACTGCACAATGGATTCCCTACTGCGAATGGGTGGCGGCAATGTTGAAGATGACTGGCCGGAGCTGGAGCCGGATCGACGCAATGATCGGGCAGACGACCCGGATACCGACCCCAATGTGGCTGATGATGAGGAAAACCGGCCCGGCGTCCCGGCCAGCGACCCTGAGTCTGGCGCCTGACACGGTGAGTATCAGCGTATCCTGCAGGAGCGGGCACGTCCGTTCCTGCAGTTTCTTTTACCGGTTGCAGGCGAGCTATTAAACCATCGCCGCCGGATCGCCCACCGACTGGTTGGGCTTGCTCCCCGAAATCCGCCAGCTCACGGCGGTAATGCCGTAACGCTCGGCCATCGGCCGACTGACCTTCCTGATTTTCTCGCGACCGAACTTGGGAATGATGCCGATGCCCGCATCACAACTTGCCCAATGCCAGGCCTCGGCATTGTCCAGGCGTTCCAGGCGAATGATGAAACTGCGCGGCTGGTCATGCAGTTTGTAATCGATTATGTACAGCTGTGGGCTAGGCATCGCAGGGGGCCTCCTCTTCTCCATGGATGACATTTTGATTGATCGGGCGGTGGCCAGAAGATTCAAAATTTTGTCTAACAAAATGTCATGGCGCGATTCCGGGGCGGCTACCCCGAAATCGCTGCTGGGCACCTATGGGGAGCTGTCGTTCAGCGCAAGCCCCCACTCACTGGCTGCGGTCTGCGCCGTGGCTGTTGCGCCCCCCCTTGCGTCCGGCTTCCGATGCCCGTTGGCGGTCGTTGGCAAAGTTGCCGCCAGATGCCTGGCCACCCTTGTGGCCAGCGCGCGATGCCCTCTCGCGGTCATTGGCAAAGTTACCTGGGTTGGTTTCCTTGGTGCCGCCGCGCTGGCGGGTTCGCTCTTGGTCCTGCGCCATGTCGTTTCTCCTTGCGATGGATTGGCTGATCGCATGAATCGATGCCATGCCTAGCTTCCGAGCCCCCGATCTGTCGCTGTGCTCAATGGTTTTACAATCAGCTGACCGGTGGCACTAAAAACATGCAGCCAGGCTGTTTGCGTGACGGATGTGACCGTTCGTCAGCTTCAACGCAACGTTTATTGCCAGCCAGGGCCGAAACTTCATGCAATAAAGGAATCGCCCAGGAGCCGGAATGAAACCAGTCAAGCATCGCGCCACCATCATTTGCCGGCATGGCAAGCAGCGCCACAAGTGGTTGTGGGTGAGAAAGCCCAAGGCGCCGTGGACCCTTCCAGGCGGCAAGATCGAGCCCAGCGAGACGCCGATGCAGGCCGCGCAGCGGGAGTTGTTGGAAGAGACTGGGCTACAGGCTGAATCGCTGGTGTTGTTGATGCGCCACGAAACGCCAGAGCGTGTGCATTACGTGTTTGCAGCGGAGTTTGCCGAAGCACCGCAGCCCAAGGCCCGGCACGAAATTGTCGACTGCCGCTTTGCCCACCTGGATCAGGTGGCTGTGATGAAGGACGAGATCAAGGCCCTGATCCGCTCCTTGCTGGCTTGTGACGCGGGCACGGCGGCGTCCGTTCGGTAAGCTAGGCGTGCACACTCCACTGCGTTGCGTCTGACGCGATCGGCATCTCGTCGATTGCATGGATCATTCCGTTTTCCAGCGCCTCCCGCGGCGCCAGTATCCTTGGATAGGCCATTAGATAGCGCGGTACATCCAGGACCTCGGCCGCGCCTTTCGTGCGCTCGGCCACGATCTGCGCATACAGGCGCAGGTCGTAATCCAGGCTCATCGCATACTCGGACATACGCGAATGGTCCACAGAACCATGCAAGGTCCAATGAAACGGGTGGAAAAGAAACTTGCTGAAACTGCAAGCCGTGCGTCGCTCTCCGGCAAGGAAGAGGATATTGCCCATGGATTCCACCGTACCCAGGTTGTGGGTATGCACCTCCACGGGTAACGCACGCAGAAAATTGTACAGGGTAAACCCATAGCTGCACTCGCCGCCCATGGTGGCGATGTTCAGTTGCAGAAGCTCGGCACCCTGCTGCAATGCCCGTGAGCAGGTCGTGATCAGGTTGCCGCAGGTAGACGAATTGATCGGTCCGGTGAAGTGGATGATATGTCTGGCCATGCTTGCCTCCGCGGATGGCAGGTCATTGCTTGTGCTTTTGCACATCGTCGCCCAACCCGGCCATCTGGCAACGGGAGAAACGCTCCAATGTCATCCTGGCACCCTTCCATGAAACGGGTATGCGGTGGAGACGCCGGCTGCCGCAAAGTTCAACTCAGCGTCAGCATTTCCGTTGGTCAAGCGTTGTGAACCCTCGCCGGCCTTTGCCGGTCGCACCTTCAGAGCGACCGAACAAGGAACCGGCAGTGAGGACGGCAGCGTGAGCGATATTCGCATCGGTATCTCCGGGTGGCGCTATGGCCCCTGGCGCAAGGACTTCTACCCCAAAGGCCTGAAGCAGGACGATGAACTGGCATTCGCTTCACGGGCGGTGAACAGCATCGAGATCAATGGCTCGTTCTACAGCCTGCAAACGCCCGAGCGCTATCTGGGCTGGCGTGAAGAAACGCCGGACGGCTTCGTGTTCGCGGTCAAGGGGCCGCGCTATATCACCCATGTCCGGCGGCTGAAGGAAATCGAAGAGCCAATGGCCAATTTTTTCGCCTCCGGGCCGCTGCTGTTGGGCGAAAAGCTCGGACCGTTCCTGTGGCAGTTCCCACCCAACATGAAGTTCGATGAAGACCGTTTTGCCCGGTTTTTCGAGTTGCTGCCACACAGCCGCAAAGCCGCCCGTGGACGCGCCCAAGGCTGCGCCGAACGCCTCAAGGGCAATGGCAGCCTCGCCATCAAGGGTAATGCACGCTTGCGTCACGCTGTGGAAATCCGCCACGAGAGTTTTCTCTGCGAAGCCTTCATCAAGCTCTTACGCAAGCATCGCGTGGCGCTGGTAGTCGCCGACAGCGCGGGCAAATGGCCTTGTGTCGAAGATGTGACCGCCGACTTCGTCTACATGCGCCTGCATGGGGATGTGGAGCTGTACAGCAGTGGATATACCGCACGCGCGCTGCGGCGTTGGAAGCAGCGTATCCAGCTATGGAGCGAAGGTAACCAGGCGGACGATGCCCGCCTGGTCGTGCCGGGGCCGCCGCCTCGGCGTGCCGCACGGGATGTGTACTGCTATTTCGACAACGACCAGAAGGTACACGCGCCATACGATGCCAGGCGCTTGCTGCAAAAGCTGTCGTTGGACCATGAGCTGATGACCGAGCCAGGCGTGGTGCCGGAGGTGGCCTTGTGAACAGGACCCTGCCCGCCCCACGCTGCATCATCGACAAGGTGACCGCTGTACGCCGGCTCAATGTGTTGACGCTGAACGTGCACAAAGGCTTCACCTTCTTCAACCGTCGCTTCATCTTGCCCGAGTTGCGCGAGGCTGTTCGCGCCACCGGCGCCGACCTGGTGTTTTTGCAAGAGGTGCACGGCAGTCACCAGCAGCACGCCTTGCGCCACCCTGCCTGGCCCGAGACACCGCAGTACGAGTTTCTGGCCGACAGCATGTGGCCGCAGTTCGCCTATGGCCGCAATGCGGTGTATCCCCATGGCGACCACGGTAACGCGCTGTTGTCGAAATTCCCCATCAGCCGCTTCAACAACCTGGATGTGTCGGTGCAGGGCAATGAACAGCGTGGCCTGCTGCATTGCCAGCTGGAGGTGCCGGGCCATGACCAGGTGCATGCGGTATGCGTACACCTGGGCCTGCGCGAAGCACACCGGCAGCGCCAGGTGAAGCTGATGCTGGACCTGCTGGCCAGCCTGCCACCCAACGCGCCGGTCATCATCGCCGGCGATTTCAACGACTGGCGGCTGAAGGCGGACGCGGTGCTCAGCGAACACCTGACAGAAGTCTTCGGCACTCCGGCGCGCAGTTTTCCCGCGCGCCTGCCGTTGTTGCGCCTGGACCGCATCTACTTGCGAAACGCGGTGCCGGGCGCTGCCCAGGTGCTGTCCAAATACCCGTGGTCGCATCTGTCCGACCACGTACCACTGGCTGCGGAGATCAATCTGTGAACCGACCTTGGGTAGACGGCAACGGCGTGCAGTTGCTGATCAATGGCGAGCAGTACTACCCCCGCGTATTCGAGGCCATGGCCCAGGCGCGGGAAGAAATATTGCTGGAAACCTTTATCATCTTCGACGACAAAGTGGGCAAGCAATTGCAGCAGGTGTTGATCGAGGCGGCCCGGCGCGGTGTACGCGTGGAAGTGGCCGCGGATGGCTACGGCACAGCCGAGCTGCCGGCTGAGTTCATTTCAGCGATGACCGACGCGGGTGTAAGCTTTCATGCGTTCGATCCGCAACCGCGCTTGTTGGGCATGCGCACCAACCTGTTTCGCCGTTTGCACCGCAAGATCGTGGTGGTTGATGGTGAACGGGCCTTCATCGGCGGTATCAACTACAGCGCCGACCATTTAGGCGACTTTGGTGCCATGGCCAAGCAGGACTATGCCGTGGAGGTCACTGGGCCGGTAGTGGCGCAGGTACATGCAGCCAGTAAGCGCCTGATGTCTCCCGTTCTGCAGCCACCCAGTGCGGTACGCCCGGTTATCGAGCCCGCCGGAAGCAGCAGTGCTGTATTGATCGAGCGCGACAACGGCATGCGCAGCACTGATATAGAGGCGCACTACCTTCAGGCTTTTCGTAAAGCCAGGCAACGCATTGTCGTCGCCAACGCCTACTTCTTCCCAGGCTACCGATTGATGCGCGAGCTGCGCAATGCGGCCCGGCGTGGCGTGGAGGTTCAGTTGATCTTGCAGGGCCAACCCGACATGCGCTGGGTACGCGCATTGTCGCGCCTGCTGTACAACTACCTGCTGCGCGACGGGGTGAAGATCCATGAGTACTGCCAGCGGCCGTTGCACGGCAAGGTGGCTCTGGTGGACGACCAATGGGCCACCGTCGGCTCCAGCAACCTCGACCCCCTGAGCCTGTCGTTCAACCTGGAGGCCAACCTGTTCATTCGTGATCGGGCCTTCAACCAGCAACTGCACCAGCATCTGCAGGCACTGGCCAGCGAGCAATGCAAACCGGTCACCTTGGAGCGCATGATTCGCGGCTACTGGTGGCGAGCACCGTTGATCTTCGTGTGCTTCCACGTGATCCGCCACTTCCCGCGCATTGCGGGCTGGTTCCCAGCGCACCGGCAGCGTTTGCGCTCGGTGCAGCCGGAAGCCGAACCTCATGGCAACTTGCACGAGGGCAACTCCTGATGGCGCGCAAAAGCTGGCAAACGTGGGGCAAACGTCTGCTCACACTCGCGTTTCTGATCCTGATCCCTGTGCTGTTGTACCTGCTGGCGCGTAACCTGGACTGGAACGAAGTGCGCCAGTCTTTGCTGGCCTACAAACCTGGCACCCTTGCCATCGGCTTGGCGATCGCGTTGAGCAGCTACCTCGCGTTTGCCAGTTACGACCTGTTGGCCCGGGCTTACACCGGCCACACGCTACCTGCCCGGCAGGTATTGCCCGTCGCGTTCGTGTGCTACGCCTTCAACCTCAATTTCACTACCTGGGTAGGCGGGGTTGCCTTGCGCTACCGCCTTTATGGCCGGCTGGGCCTGGATACCGCGACCATTACACGAATCCTCACCTTGGGGCTGTTGACCAACTGGATGGGCTATATGCTGCTGGCCGGCACCGTATTCGCCCTGGGCCTGGTGGAGATGCCCGGTAACTGGGCGGTGGGCACTACAGGCCTGCGCCTGATCGGCCTGCTGTTGCTGGCGATTGCGGGCGGCTACCTGCTGGCCTGTGGTTTCGCCAAGAAGCGCACCTGGTGCTGGCGCGACCACGAAGTGACGCTGCCCTCGCTGCGTCTGGCGCTGTGCCAGGTGGCGCTGGGTGCCAGCAACTGGGCACTGATGGCGCTGCTGATCTTCTGGCTGCTGCCGGGCGAAGCGTTCTACCCATCGATTCTCGGCATCCTGCTGATCAGTTGCGTGGCCGGTGTGGTGGCGCATATCCCTGCGGGGCTGGGCGTGCTGGAAGCGGTGTTTCTGGCCCTGCTGCACGGGCAGATGGCCCAGGGCACGCTGGTGGCTGCCCTGCTCGGCTACCGCACGTTGTACTACCTGATTCCGCTGCTGTTGGCAGTGGTGACCTACCTGATCCTGGAAAAGCGCGCCAAAGCCATGCGCCGGCGCGACAAGCCTGCTCAGACCTGACGAGGGCCTTGTGCCCTGGAGGTGGAAAATGCGTGTTCCTGCCTTGATGATGATGGTTGCCAGCCTGGCCAGCGGCCAGGCCTGGGCCGAAGCTTGCAATGTGCTGACTCGCTCCTCCAGCGACGCCGTGACGCCGGTAGAGCGGCACACCTGTTACAGCTACAGCAACATGCCCGCCGAAGTGATCAACTGGTCATGCAGCAACGAAAGCAAGGACATGCTCAATAGCGAAAAGAGCAAGGTAGCGCGGTGTGCCGATGGGAGTGTCGGCAGCTGCATCGCTCCCCTGACCACAGAGGCATTGGCCAATCCCAAGGCAATCGGTGGCAAGAAGCCAGCGTTGCCCAAGGATGCGCGGGTGATCACTTACTATTACGACACCCCGAGCCTCGGCCAGGCCCGTAGCGACTGTGAGCGAAATAACGGGGTCTGGCAGACCCACTAGGGCAAAAGGCTGGGAGCCAGCGCAAGCCCGCTCCCAGAATAAGGTCAAAGGGCGGGGCGATCGCCTGCAAGGGCAGCCCGCCTATCTGCTTCAGGGCGAGATCGGATCACTCGCTGGAAAGGTTTCATCCAGCGCATTGTCCACCGCGCTCTCGCCCGGCTTTTCACCACAATGGCAGTCCTGCATCCGGCATGGCTCACCCTTGCGGTGGCCGCTGGCGCAGGCCTCGCAGCAATAGGCCTTGCCATCGCGCTGCAAGGCATTGGCATCCACAGTGCAGGAACAGTGCGTACACGCGCAGCGTTGATCGTTCATGGCTTGCTCTCCTCGTCGTCAATCACTTCATCGGTCCAGGGCACCCCATCCAGCGGCGCGGATCGGGCCAGTTCGGCCTCGTCCAGGCCAATGCCGCCACCGATCTCATCGGCATCCACCTGGCGCAAACGCTGGTCTGCCGGGCCGCCACTGCCGCCCGGCTCGTGGGGGTCGCGGGCGCCGGTTTCGTCCAGCAGGGTGTCCGGGCTCAAATCGTCATAGGTGACATTGTCCTCATGCAGGCTGTCACTCAGCGTTTCGCCGCCGGTCATGCCACTTTGTGCCACGCGCTGGGGAGGGAACTCACGGGCGACCTCGGCGGCGGGTCGCTCGTCGCCCACACGCCCTTCGCGTTCGTCCAGGCGTTCATCGAAATCCAGTTCATGCACGCTGCCCATGCGGTCTTCAGTGTCATCGATTTCGGTGGGGGTGTATGGCTTAGGTGCGTCGGGTCGGGTCATGTGCGTTCTCCATCAGGTGGCTTCATTCGGTCGACTACGCCAGCTCACGGAAGATTCAGAGTTTTTTGAACTACCGCCTCGGCCGGCACCTCCCACCTTAGAGACGGTGATTTGCCCGGAGCCCGCCATGGCCAAGCCCTTGCAGGAATATGCGCGCAAGCGCGACTTCAACGCGACACCCGAGCCCAGCGGCAAACGCAAACGTGGCAAGCGGGCTCATGCGCTGCAGTTCTGCATCCAGAAACACGACGCCAGTCACCTGCACTACGACTTCCGCCTCGAGCTCGACGGCACCCTGAAAAGCTGGGCGATCCCCAAAGGCCCATCGCTGGACCCCAAGGTGCGCCGCCTGGCAGTGCATGTGGAGGACCATCCGTTGGACTACGCCGATTTCGAGGGGCATATCCCTGAAGGCCACTATGGTGCAGGCGATGTGATCGTCTGGGACCGCGGTATCTGGGAGCCTGAAGGCGATGCCCATGAAGCCTACGCCAAAGGCAAGCTGCGTTTCCGCCTGCAAGGCGAGAAGCTAGCCGGCGTGTGGAACCTGTTTCGCACACACCTGGCTGGCAAGAAAGAACAATGGATGTTGGTCAAGTCGCACGACGCCCAGGCGCGCAGCGAAACCGAGTACAGCATTGTCGAGGCCCTGCCAGACAGCGTGCTCAGCGAGCGCACGCTGGTGCCACGCAAATCCGCTGCAAAAAAAGCCACTGCCCCGCGCAGCAGCCGTAAACGCGCCGATAAAGTTCAGGCTGCACCCTTGCCAGCACAGCTACAGCCACAGCTGGCAACGTTGGTGGATTCTCCACCCAGCGGCGATTGGCGCTACGAAGTCAAGTTCGATGGCTACCGCATTCTGGCCCGCATCGAGGGCCAGGACATCCGCCTGTTCACCCGCAACGGCCATGACTGGAGCAGCAAGATGCCCCGGCAGGTTGCCGCCCTGCGCGCGCTCGGTATCGACACGGCCTGGCTCGATGGCGAAATGGTGGTGGCTGATGAGAATGGCATGGCTGACTTCCAGGCGTTGCAGAATGCCTTCGATACCGAGCACGACGAACGCATCACCTATTACCTGTTCGACCTGCCATTTCTGGGCGGTCAGGACCTGCGACAGCTACCGCTGCAGCAACGCCGCGATACGTTGCGCCAACTGCTTGAGCACAACCATTGCGACGTCATCAAGTATTCCGCCGACTTCGACGAACCTGTCGAATCGCTACTCGACAGTGCCTGCCGGCTGAAGCTGGAAGGCCTGATTGGCAAGCGTGCTGACAGTGTTTACAGCGGCCGCCGTAGCCCAGACTGGATCAAGCTCAAGTGCAAGCAACGCCAGGAATTCGTGATCGTCGGCTACACCGACCCCAAGGGCAGCCGCAGCGGCTTCGGTGCCCTGCTGCTGGCCCTGCACGACAATGAGAGTGGCGAGCTGCGCTATGCCGGCAAGGTTGGTACCGGCTTCAACACCACGACACTGACCAGCATCCACGCGCGGCTCAAGCCCTTGGAAATCGCCAGCCCTGCCCTGCCCTCGCCACCTGCCGGAGCCGAAGCGCGTGGTGTGCACTGGCTGCGGCCGCAGTTGTTGGCTGAAGTCGCCTTTGCCCAGATGACCCGTGACGGCATCGTGCGGCATTCGGTGTTCCACGGCCTGCGCGATGACAAGGCGGCAACCGCCATTGACCTGGAGCGCGCCATGCCCGCAAAAACTGTATCCAACCGCCACAAGCAGGCCAAGGCGTCTGAGAACCTGGGTGAACTGCGGCTGACCCACCCCGACCGGGTCATCGATCCCACCACGGGTGTGACCAAGCGCGAAGTCGCCGAGTATTACGCTGGCATCAGCCAGTGGATCCTGCCCCAGCTCAAGCACCGCCCGGTGGCATTGGTGCGCGCCCCGGACGGCCTGGGTGGCGAGCTGTTCTTCCAGAAAAACGCGGGCCAGCTGCACATACCCAACGTACTCAGTTATGAAAAGGCCGAGGCAGGCCAGGCGGCGATGGTCATCAATCGCCCGGACACGCTGCTGGGCGCGGTGCAGATGAATACGCTGGAACTGCACACCTGGAACGCCACGGACAAGGATTTCGACAAACCGGACCGTTTTGTCCTCGACCTGGACCCTGATCCTGCGCTGCCTTGGAAGGCGATGGTGGAGGCGACCCAACTGGCCCTCACCCTGCTGGACGAACTGGGCCTGAAGGTGTTCCTGAAAACCAGTGGTGGCAAGGGTATTCACGTGGTTGTGCCCTTGACCCGGCGCGCCGGCTGGGACGAAGTCAAGGACTTCAGCCACGCCATCGTCAGTTACCTGGCCAAGCTGTTTCCGGAGCGCCTGAGCGCGGTGTCGGGGCCGAAAAATCGCGTGGGACGCATCTTCATCGACTACCTGCGCAATGGCAAGGGCGCTACCACGGCGTGCGCCTATTCACTGCGAGCCCGTGACGGGCTGCCAGTATCGGTACCTATCTGGCGTGAGGAACTGGCGCAAATCAAGGCCGCCAACCAATGGAACATCACCAACCTGCACGAGCGTCTGGCGGAGGTCGACGACCCTTGGGCCGACATGGGCAAGGTACGCCAGTCGATCACCGCGCGCATGCGCAAGCAGCTAGGGCTCGAATGATGATGCCCCTGCGATTGGACACGACCCGGGAGCCACGCCCATGAGCATCGTTCAGGACTTCAACCTGACCACCCTTGACCGCCTTTTACGCGCCTTTGGCGAACGCCAGCTACCGCTCAACCTCGATACCCAATTGCCGCAACTGATCCAGGCGCTGCAAGCTGATCACCTCGACCTGCTACCGTTGCCCGGGCAAGGCAACACCTTGCGTCGCTGGCAGACCTTGGCACGGGTGGCCGGCTGTGACCTGGCACTGGCCAAGCTCTATGAGGGCCATACCGATGCCTTGGCGATCCTGGCGGAATGCGGCGCAGCGCACCACGCCAACGACGGCATCTGGGGCGTATGGGCGGCAGAGCCGCCCGATGCGCGGGTCCACATCACTGCGCGTGAAGGCGACCAGGTGCGCCTGAGTGGCACCAAGGCCTGGTGTTCCGGTGCCTTGCAGATCGATCGCGCGCTGATTACTGCCTGGGATGAGGCCGAGCAGCCGCAATTGGTGGCAATCGAGCTGTCACAGCCGAGCCAGGGCCTGAACATCGAGCACTGGCAGGCCGTTGGCATGGCCACTACCGCCAGTGTCGAGGTGGCGTTCAACGATACCCCAGGCACGCTCATCGGCGCGCCGGGTCAATACCTCTCGCGCCCTGGCTTCTGGCAAGGCGGTGCGGGTATCGCCGCCTGCTGGTACGGCGCGGCCGAGGCGCTGGCGGATTACCTGCGTGAACATTGCCGCAAACCCCGCCCAGACCCGCATGCCGATGCGCATCTGGGCGCTGTGGATGCTGCGTTGCATGGCGCCCGTGCGTCATTGCGTGAATGTGCTGCCTGGATCGATCAGCAGCCCGGTGTGGATGCCAGTTTCGAAGTTCGCCGCACCCGCGCCCAGGTAGAACAGGCCGTAGAGCAGGTCATCAGCCACGTCGGGCGTGCCTTGGGGGCCACGCCGTTCTGTCGCAGCAGTCATTTTGCCCGGCTGAGCGCCGACCTGCCGGTGTTCCTGCGTCAGAGCCACGCCGAGCGCGATCTGGCGATGCTGGGCCAACAGTTGGCCCAGTTGCCAGCCGGGGTGTGGCAACTATGAGCCAGAACCTGATCCAGGCCGCGGGTGGCACGCCTTGGGCAGCCTGGCAGCAAAGCGCGCACCTGGCGCGTGCGACCTGGCTCGACTCACGGCAACTTTGCCCGCCGGGGCGCCGACTGGTATTGATTGCGCCGCACCCGGATGACGAAATTCTCATGGCCGGCGGCCTGCTGGCAGGCTTCAAGGGGCGTGAGGATGAGCTGGTGCTGATCTCCGCCACCGACGGCGAAGGCAGCCACCCCGGCTCCAGTCACTGGACCGAACATCGCTTGCGCCGCCAGCGTCCCCAGGAAAGCCGACAGGGCCTGCAACAGCTCGACCTGGACCTTGAACGCCTGGACTGGCGCAGGCTCCATCTGAAGGACGGCCAGTTGCCGCGCGAAGAAGCGTTTCTGACCCGTCACCTCACCCAGCTACTGCGACCCGATGACCTGCTGATGACCACCTGGCGCAGTGATGGCCATTGCGATCACGAGGCCGTCGGCCGCGCCGCTGCGCAGGCAGCGGCAAGCCGTGGGGTGCACTTGGCTGAGGTACCGGTCTGGGCCTGGCACTGGGCTGAGCCTGACGACCCGCGCCTGCCATGGCCCCGTGCGCACCGCGTGCAGCTCGATGAAAGCCGTCTGGCACGCAAGCGCAAGGCCTTGGCCGCCCACGTCAGCCAGCTGCAGCCGGACGGCGAGCAGCCGCCGGTGCTACCGCCGCACCTGCTGGATTGCCTTCTGCAACCTTTCGAACTGGTGTTTCTTTGAATGGAGCTGTCATGAGCCTCGATCCACAGTATTTTGCCGAGCTATACGCCACCAATGAAGACCCTTGGGCCTTTCGCACCCGCTGGTACGAGAGGCGCAAACGCGAGCTGGTGATGGCCAGCCTGCCACGCCAGTGCTATCAGCGCGTGTTCGAGCCAGCTTGCGCAAATGGCGAGCTCAGCGCGCTGCTGGCCGAGCGTTGCGCCGAACTGCTGTGCCAGGACCTGGACCCGACGGCCGTAGGCCTGGCCCGTGAACGCCTGGCTCACGTGCACAATGCCTCGGTCGAACGGGCCCGGTTACCGGGGGACTGGCCGGGCGGCCGCTTTGACCTGATCGTGCTCAGCGAGGTGGGTTACTACCTTGATCCCACCGACTGGCTGCAGGTGATCGAACAATCGGTGGCCAGCCTTACCTACGACGGCGCGTTACTGGCATGCCACTGGAAGCACCCTATCGCGGGTTGCCCGCAGGACGGTCGCGACGTGCACCGCATGTTGACCCGGCATTTGCCGTTGCATCAGCAGTTCCGCCATGAGGAGGCGGACTTTTTGCTGGAGTACTGGTCATGCCAGCCAAGCGTTGTCGATCTCGACGAGACGTGCCCATGATTGCCGTTGTCATCCCTGCACATAACGAAGCCCGCCGCCTTGGGCGATGCCTGCGGGCAGTGCTGATCGCTGCCCAGCAGGCGCAGCATGCCGGAATGCACGTGGAAGTGCTGGTGGTACTGGACCGCTGCAGTGACGGCAGCGCCGCCGTGGCACGGCGTTTCGGCGTACATATACTGGAGGTGGATGCCGGTAATGTCGGCATGGCACGTCGCGTGGGTGCGGCGCACATGGTCGAGCGGGGCGCCACGTGGTTGGCGTGCACCGATGCGGACAGCCGGGTCCCTGCGCACTGGCTGCTGTCGCAGTTGGCCTGTAGCGCCGAGGTGGTTTGCGGCACCGTGCATGTCGAGTACTGGCAACCCTGGCAGACCGCTGCGCTGCGCAAGCTGTACCAGAGCCGCTACCAGGCGTGTGAAGGGCATCGGCATGTGCACGGCGCGAATCTGGGGGTATGTGCCGATGCTTATGAGCGTGTGGGTGGCTTCCAGCCCCTGGCGGCGCATGAAGATGTGCAACTGGTCAGTGACCTGCAGGCCAGCGGCGCCCAGATCGTCTGGACCGCCAGGCATAGTGTGGCCACCAGCAGTCGACGTGACAGCCGCGCCCGACAAGGGTTTGGTGACTACCTGGCTGGGTTGCAGGCACAGTCTTGAACTCAATGGCATTGGCCGTGTTCATGAAGCCTTTCGCGTCTTCTTCACCGGTTTCTTGCCACCCAGGCTGCGCTTGAGCAGTTCGGTCAGGTCGAGGATGTCCGCACCTTTCTCGGCCCCCCCTGCGTCGCCCTTCTCCACCGCCTCGATCTTGCCCTTGCTGGCCTTCTCTTCCACCAGGTCCATGATCGTCTGGCGGAAGGCGTCATGATAATCCTCAGGCTTCCAGGGCCCGCTCATGTCCTCTACCAGGCGCTTGGCCATCTCCAGCTCACGCTTCTCCACCTTGCTGTCGGTCACGCTGGCATCCAGCTCCAGCGTTTCCAGCCCGCGCACCTCTTCAGGCCAGCGCAAGGTGATCATCACCAGCGCATGGTCCAGAGGCCGCAGCAGCGCCAAGTGCTGCCGGGTATGCAATACCACGGTGGCCAGTGCCACCTTGCCGGTCTTTTCCAGCGTCTCGCGCAGCAAGGCGTACACCTTGCCGCCACGGCGGTCCGGGGTCAGGTAGTACGGCGTATCGAAATGCTGCAGCGGAATATCGCCCGCTTCCACAAAGGAAAAGATATCGATCGTCTGGGTCGCTTCGGGCCGGGCCTTGCGGATCTCCTCTTCACTGATCACCACATAGCGGCCCTTCTCGAACTCTACGCCCTTGACGATATTGTCCTTGTCTATTTCCTTGCCGGTCACTTTGTTCACCCGCTTGTAGCCGACCGGCTCCATGCTGCGCTTGTCCAGCCAGTCGAAGTCCACGCGCTCGGTGCGCACGGCGGTATTGAGTGCCACGGGGATGTGCACAAGGCCAAAACTGATGGCGCCTTTCCAGATTGCCCGAGCCATGAGGGTGCTCCCAGGGTTGCCTGCTGATACAAGAAGTGACTGCGCCGGGCGACAAAGGTTTAGCTGCCCTGCCCTGCGGCAACCGTCACGCCTGGCTGAACAGCACCCGCTTGAACGCTTCGGCAGCCAGGTGCACTTGTACCGCCCAATCCCCTGCGGCTTCGCTGCCGGCATCATCGGAAATGTATTTCAGGCACACGAACGGGATACCTTCGCCCCGCGCGATCAATGCCAGCACGTAGGCTTCCATGTCGACCACGTCGTAAGGTGCGTCGCCATGGTTGATCTCGAAGCTGTCACCGCTGCCACAGGTTTCCACAGCCAGGCCGGGTATTGCCGCCCCGTGTTCGAGTACCACCGGGGTGTCGGACAAGGGCGTTTCATAGCGGGCAAAGCCCAGCGCGGTCACATCCATGTCGCGTTGTACGAAGCGGTTACAGCACACGACTTCGCCCTTGCCATGACGCTGGCTGCCAGCCGAGCCCAGGTTGACGATAAGCTTGGGCCTGCGCGTTGCGATCGCCTTGGTCAGGGCGATCGCGGCATTGACCTTGCCAATGCCGGTGAACACGGTGTTCACCTCGGTAAAGACATCGCCAGCCTCGGCCTCAAGCGCAAAGACGAACAGCGTGTCATTCAGGGAAATGTCGGGGAATTGCTTGATCAGCATCATGGAGCAGGTGTTTCCGAGTGGCTGCAAAGGGCGCGGCCATTGTCGGTCAACCCGGGCTAAATGCAAGTCCCGGCAGCCACCACGGCGCGTAGCGCCTGCCCTTTGCCAAGCCCGTCTGCCCTGGCCTGTGCCAGGCAGCGCAATTGCTGGTCGGCATGGGTACCATGGCGCAGCACGTGCAGGGCGTGCTGGCAGGCGCGCTCGGCGTCCGCGCTGTCTATGGGTATCTGGGCCTGCAGTTGGGCGAGCCAGCTTTGCGCCGTGACCGGCTGCTGCTCGTGACAACCTATGAATTGTGCGTGGCGCCCATGGCGCATGGCACGCCAGTAGTTCTCCTGGGCGATCCAGCGCAATTCGCGGCTGCAGGGTAGCGGGTCATGGCGGTAGGCAATGCTGTGTTCAACCAGGTGGCGAAACAGTGCTGCAATGCACAGAACGTCCTCCAGGTTCGGGCAGCCATCGCAGATGCGCAACTCCACTGTCGGATAGCGCCGCGAAGGCCGGAGTGCCCACCAAAGGTCGCCATCGGCAGCCAGTGCACCGGTTCGCTGCAACAGGGTACGGTAGCGTTGATAGGCGGCCCAGTCTGGCAACGCTTCGGGCAAGCCCATGTGCGGCCACTCACCACAGATCACACGGCGATAGCTCATGTACCCGGTAGGCTGGCCAGCCCACAGGGGCGACGAAGTGCTCAACACCAGCAACAACGGTAACCAGGGCAAAAGGCGGTTGATCAGTTGCATGCGGTCACAAGCTGGCGGCACGCCAACGTGCACATGCAGGCCATTGAGCAGGCTACGCCTTGCCACATGGCGGTAGTCATCGAACAGCTGCTTATAGTGCCCTTGTGCCGCGGGCTTCTGCAGCAGCCACGCGGCGCAGGGGTGGCTTGCCGCAGCGTATGGCCCCATCCCCTCTTCGGCCAAGGCCACACGCAGCCGCTGGCGGCTGCGCTGGAAAAACTCACGTGCTTCATACAGGTTGGTGAACACCGGCGACGCCAGCTCGATCTGGCTGCGGAACATTTCCTGGGCGAAATAGCTGCCAAGTGCTTCACGGCAGCGCCCCATCACCGCGGGTGACGGTGTGGCCGGAACCTGACCCGAGCCCAGGTTCACCAGCAGGTACTCTTCCTCGATGCCGAACGTACAGGGCCGGATCATGCTGCCTCAGCGGCTGCGGGTAACGGTGAGCGCCACGGCGGCGATGCGCTCGACCTGTTCGTAGCCTGGCTCAGCCAGTTGCTCGCCAAATACGTCGGGGTCGATTTCCCGATACACCCAAGCCCAATCCGGACCGGCCAGGCGCAGGCGGATGGCTTCGAGCAGGGCGTCGCGGCCTTCGACAATGGCCACGCCGGTGTACAGCAGCAATGTACCGTGGCGGCTCAGCCGTTCGCGAGCCTGCTCCACGATACGCAGTGACAGGTCGGCGCCTAGCACGCCGCCACCGTGAAGGTAGATGCGGGCGTTGGGGTCAAGCATGTAGGGCGGGTTGGCAACGATCAGGTCGAACGTACCGCTGATACCGTCCAGCAAGTCGCTGGGCTCGACCGACAGGTTACTCACACCCGCCAAGGCTGCATTGATTGCCGTATAGCGCAGCGCCAGGGGGTTGATGTCAACGGCGCTGACCTGCGCGTGCTGGGCGGCGCGGGCAATCAGCAAGGCGCCCACGCCGCTACCACAACCGATATCCACTGCATGCTCGACCCGCTCGGGGCAGTGCTGGAGGTGATCGCGAATGACCTGGGCAAAGCGGTAACTGTCCGGGCCGAAGAACACGGCATCGCTGGCGTCGGTTGGATACGCCGAATGCAGCAACAGTAATTCATCCAGGCTGGACCAGCGTACCGTGCTGATCAGCCGTTCACCCTGGGCACCCAACGCCTGCGCACGTTCGAGCAACAGTAACTGATCTGCCGACAGCAAACCTGGCTCGAAAGGTCGGCTCCAACCGAATATATCGCGCAGGGTGCTGGCCTGCCCGCAGCCCTCGCGGGCATTGACGCGCGCGTGGGTGGCAGGTGTCACGCAGGTAAAGCGGTATCCATCGGCGCGCAGGCGCTGTCCCAGTTGTAACAACGCCTGGTCTGCCTCGATTTGCCTGTGAGTAAGCATCATCAACGCGGTTCCTCCTGGCGCAGCCCGGTTGCGCGCATGTAGGCGCGCGTGGCACACAAGCCGTCCGGCGTGGCGTGGCGGTTGCCGGCCATCCTCTGGATCAAGGCCTTGGGGGCCACATTCAAGGCGTCATTGGGTATATCTTCAGGCTCCTCAGGCAGCCCCCAACTGCCAGGGGATACGCGGCGGATGGACGGCTGCCAATCGTCGGCGATCCAGTCATGCCATAGCTGTTTTTCATAGGCGTTGAAAACTCCGAACATCGCCGCCGTCGGCCCGTCGATCAGCGTCCACCAGCGGCTGTTTGCTGGCGGCTGCCCTCTGCGGATCCAACCCTGAGCCTGCAATGCGGCCACGAATGCGGGCATGGCGCCGGGTTCGGCCAGCCATTGATTGATCGTGCGCTGCTGCAGGCGGCAATGGTCGGCATGCATCAACTGGCCATAGACCCGCTTGCGCTCAAGGGCTGCAAACAGTTCGCCCTGCAGGTCGAACTGGCGGATGAGGTCTGGCGTGGCGATACCTCGGTCATTCAGGCGGTAGCCTATGCGCGCTTTGGCGTAGAACGCCTGTGGATCATGCGCGGGGCTTAGCTGGTTCAGCGCCTGAATTGCCAGGCGGGCGTGGCCGCTGGCGGCATTGTCGATGGTCACGTGCAGCTGAAAATATTGCCCGTCGATGCCCAGTTCGGCCAGCTCGTACGTGGTGATCAGCAGATGCAGCGGTGGCTGCTCATAACCGAGGTTGTAGCCAACCACCTCTGGCAGGTAAGTGTCGCAGTGCTGCCCCAGGGCAAGTTGCAGGGCCCCTTGCAGATATCGCGTGTCATCCAGGGGCATGGCCTCTACGCAACCCAGGCGACCAAGCAGGCGCTGATAGATCAGCACATGGTTGCAGCGTGGATCACCGTTGCCGAGCTCTTCCAGATACGTGCGAATCAGCCCGTGATAACGTGGATCGCGCCAGTGATGCAGGGTGCCCTGTAGCCAGGCGCCATCCACGGCCTTGGTCGGCGCAACCTGTTGCAGGAACCACAATGCGTGGGCGCGGTTGGAAAAGTAACGCCGGGGCATGCCTTGACGGCGTTGTGCCCGGTAATCGGTGTAGGCCTTGGCGACCTCGGCGGTATGCTTCTTGCTCCAGGCCGGCAACTCGGACGGTGTGTCGGGCAAGTCGTCCGGCATGCTCGCGGCACCCGCCAGTTGTTCCTCCAGCCATGAGCCGCTGCCAGCATCCTGGCCTGCGAGCATTGCTTGGTAGCGTTGTCGCAGGCTGGTCGATTCGGTGACCATTGGCGCAGCACTTGCGGTATTGCGGTTCATCACCGTCATGCCGTGCTCCTTGTCTTCTTTACTGGCTCGGCTTTTGGCCAGGCATCGGCTCGGGGTCGGGCGCAGGCTGCGGTGCAGGCTTGGAATCAGGTTGCTGCATCTGCAGCGAAGGCTTGCTGGGGTCGGAATCTTTGCCGGGGTGGTCATTGTCGCGGTCGAAACAGCCGCCGACCAAGCTCAGCGCGGCCATCAGGATGATCAGTGGAGTCAGTCGCATGGAGTACCCCCTTTGAAAATTGCAGTGCCAGGTCGCCCCGGCACTGCGCCTTGGTCAGTTACGAACGGCCGCCCTTGTGGCCCGACTCACGGTCGTGGGGCATGTTGCCGCCCGAGGACTGGCCGCCCTTGCGACCGGCTTCGGAAGCTTTTTCACGGTCATTGGCGAAATTGCCCGGGTTCTTGTTACCGCCTTGGCTGCCTTGTTGATTGCCGGTGCGGCTGTTGTCTTTAGTGGCCATGGTGTTCAAACCTCATATGACTTCGGAATGCACGGCAAGATGCCGTACACAGATTCGGAGTTCGGCGATATCGGCAGATTCGCTTTATTACGAGAGGTTCGGACCGGTGGCGTTAAATAAACGGCATCGCCGTATTTGGTGCGCTTGTCAGTGGTGCGGCGGGCTATCCATGCGCGCCTGGCGCCGGCCCAGCCAGCCACCCGTCGCGGCCCAACCCACGGCAAGCAGCGCGCCGATCAACATCGCCAATTGCGGGTGCTCGCCCATGACGTCCAACCCACGCTTGACCCAGCCGCTCAGCGCATCGCCGCCACGGTATACCACCGTGTCGATGAAGTTCTTGGCTTTGTACTTGTCCTCGGCGGGCAGCACGGTGAACAGCATCTCCCGCCCTGGCCGTACCAGTGCGTATTCACCTGCCCGGCGCACCACCATCACCACCACGAACAGGGCAAACACCGGGGCCAGTGCCAGCCACAAGAAGCCGGCAGCCATTACCAGCGGCACTGCAACCAGCAACACACCGACACCCAGCCGACGGGCCAGGCGCCCGGTAAGAAAGACCTGGGTGAGGATGGCCAGGGCCTGCACAACCGTGTCGATCAGGCCGAACACCTGTGTCTGTCGGGTGCGGTCCGTGAAGGTTTCGCTGACAATACGCGCCTGCTCGAAGTACAGGAATGTGCTGACGCTGGCCAGCAGTACCACAAACAAAGCGATGCCCAGCAGATAGGGCGAGCGCAGGACTGCGGTGGCGCCGGTAAAGGGGTTGCCACCCAATCGCCGCGAGTCCTGATGTTCGGTTTGTATCGCAACGGGTTGGCCTGCTCGCCAGCGTTGCAGGAACAGTGTCGCGCCGATACTGCCCAGCAGAAATACCGCCGCCAGCACCAGCAACCCGGCATGGCCGAGCGGCGCCACCAGCAACGTGCCAAGCACAGGGCCACTGAGCCCGCCCAGGCTGGCCCCGGCTGCCAGCAGACCGAACAGCCGCTTGCCTTGGGCGGTGGAAAACAGATCAGCGAGCACGCTCCAGGCCAGCGAGATCGTCAGCAAATTGAACACCGACAGCCAGATGTAGAAGGCCCGGGCGGTCCAGAGATCGTCAGGGTTACCGGCCAACAGTGCCGCGAACAGCAACAGGTTGCTGGTGAAAAAACCATAAGTCCAAGGCAGGATATGCCTGCGCTGCACCCTGGATGCCAGCCAGCCAAACAGCGGCAGGCACGCCAACGTGGCAATGAAGGTGCCGGTGAATAGCCACTGCAGGTTTTCCACGCCACCGGCAACGCCCATGGTTTCGCGCACCGGGCGTAGCATGAAGTAACCGGTGAACAGCAGGTAGAACAGCAGCAAGCCGGCGATGACCGCCGGCCCCTCTCCAGGCTGGATGTTCAGCCCTTGGCCCAGGCGCCGCCGCCAGGTTTGCATGATGTCAGGCAAACTGCGTGATCAGCGCCTGTTGCTGCGCCGGGGTGAGCATTGGCTCATGCCCGGCCTTGAGCTGATCGATCTGGCGGTCAGGCCGACTGGTAGCGGGTATGACCGTCGTCACTGCCGGGTGGCTGATGGCGAACTTGAGAAACAGCTGTGCCCAGCTGCCGATGCCTGCTTCGGCTGCCCAGCCCGGCAAGGTCTGGCCCTTGACCCGGGCGAACAGCCGGCCATCGTCGAAGGCCCGATTGATCAACACCGCAACGCCCTTGTCCTGGCACAGCGGCAGCAGTTCCCGGGCGGCGTCAGGGGCGTTGACCGAGTAGTTGATCTGGATGAAGTCCAGCGGCTCGTTGCGCACGATACGGGCGACGTCGTCGTGGCCACTGTTCAGGTAATGGGTGATGCCGACATAACGTGTCCCGCCCTGCTGCTTCAGCTCGCGGGCATAAGGCAGCTGGGTCTGCCAGTCACGCAGGTTGTGAATCTGCAGCAAGTCGACCTTGTCGGTACGTAGGCTCTTGAGGCTGCCGGCCCACTGCGCTTGGGCTTCAGCCCGGCTATTGGCGGCGATCTTGGTGGCAAGGAAGCACTGGCGGTGCCAGCCGCCCTCTTCCAGCAACTGGCCGAGAATGCTGTCGGCGCCCCCGTAGTTGGGCGAGGTGTCGATCACCCGGCCGCCGCCTTCGAAAAATGCCTTAAGCACCGTTTTGAGCTGAAGGTATTGGGGCGAACCGCTTTCTACTTCGAAACTGCCCGAAGTACCGGCACCGATCACCGGCAACGCTTCACCGGTGGACGGGACTTTACGGGCCAGCAAACCCGCCGGCACGGCAGCGTGCAGCCAAGGGCTGGCGGCGGCCAGCAATCCCAATGTTGCACCTGCGCGTAGGACTTCACGACGTGCGTACATGGAAAATCTCCCGTCATGAATCGGAAATTTTCAAGCCTAGCCGCTCTGTCCCTCGCCTGCGGGTGTTTCTGTATCTGGATGTTTAGAGATCAGGCCCGCAGCAAGGGGCTCAGATCGACACCCGTCTCGCTCATTGGCGGGCACCAGTAGTAGCCCCCCGTCAGCGGGCGGCTAAAGCGGTAAAGTCCGTCGATGATGCCGTCTTCCAGGCCACTCATGCGCCGCAGCTGCATTTCGAATGCCTCGAAACTCTTGCCCAGGGCGACAAAGGCCAGGCCGGCACCGCGTTGGTCGGCCCAGGCTACCGAGCGACGGACCATGAACGCCTCGGGTTCAAAGCTTTCCTGGGCGGTGCGCTTGACGTGCGCGGACTCGGGGGCGTCGTCGAGTTCTTCGTTATCGCTCAAGCGACGGCCGATGATGTTGTCCTGGTCTGCCTGGGGCAGCGACTTGAAGTAATCCAGGTCGTGCTTCCACAGCTGGAACGCGGCAAAGCTGGAGCCATCTGCGGCAATGGCCGCTTGCACCGCTTCTTCGTCTACCGGGTTTTCGGTACCGTCTTCATAACCGGTAAGGTCATGACCGCCCCGGTGCAGGAAGCCATCAACGCTGTCGGCCAGGCCCAGCGCGGGTGCCAGCGCCTGCTCCAGGGCCTGGGCGCGCAGCAGCAGGTCGCCACGTTCGTCGCCACGCAGCCACAGCCACAGGGCGTGTTGGGTGCTGGGGTTCTCCACCGCGGCATCCAGCAGCGGGAACGGGCGCAGCCCTGGTATTTCCCGGCCCAGGGCCTTCGCCAGGGGGGCGCCTACGCCCAGCAGCAACTGTTTGCCATCGACCTGCGGCAGCAAGGCATCCAGCGCGGCAGGCAACGCCTCGGGCGACTGCAGGGTGAAGAACAGGTGACGGGCGTGGGCCGGCACCGGGGTGGCAAGCAGACCTTGCTGGAACGGCATATCAGGCTAATCCTAAGGTAAAAACGGAATGCTACTTCGCCTGCATGCCTGCTGCAATGCGGCATGCAGCCTCGCCAGCCGCTGCACGTAGTAACAAACGGTTACCAAGAGCTGGCCCTTTGCAATTAGCTATCAATCAAGGCCGACCTACACTGCTTCAGATCCTTCGCCCGAGATACCCCTCATGACCGCCTCGCCCCTGCTCACTGCGTTTCTGCCGCTTGCCCTGGGCATCATCATGCTTGGCCTTGGGTTGTCGCTGACCCTGGCCGACTTCGCTCGCGTGGTGAAGTATCCAAAGCCCGTGGTGGTGGGCCTGGTGTGCCAGATCCTGCTGTTGCCGCTGGTGTGCTTCCTGATCGCCAACGGCTTTGGCCTGGAATCTGCCCTGGCAGTGGGGTTGATGCTGCTGGCTGCTTCGCCGGGCGGTACCACGGCCAACCTGTTCAGCCATCTGGCCCACGGTGACGTGGCGTTGAACATCACCCTGACGGCGGTCAACTCACTGATCGCGATCCTGACCATGCCGTTGCTGGTGAACCTGTCACTGAGCTGGTTCATGGCCTCGGACCAGGCTATTCCACTGCAGTTCGCCAAGGTCATGCAAGTGTTCGCCATCGTCTTGTTGCCGGTGGCGCTGGGCATGCTGATTCGCCATTTCGCCCCGGCGTTCGCTGCGCGCATGGAAAAACCGATGAAGCTGGTGGCTGCGCTGTTCCTGGCCTTCACCATCGTCCTGGCACTGGCCAAGGACTGGCAGACAGTGGTCGAGTACGCACCGGTGGTGGGCCTGGCGGCGCTGCTGTTCAACCTGCTGAGCCTGACGGTGGGCTATTGGGTGCCGCGGCTGTTGAACATTCCCAAGCGCCAGGCGATTGCCATTGGTATGGAAATTGGCATCCATAATGGGACCTTGGCAATTGCCCTGGCGTTGAGCCCTTCGCTGCTGAACAACGCGACCATGGCGGTGCCGGCTGCGTTGTACAGCTTGATCATGTTCTTTACCGCGGCCGGGTTTGGCTGGTGGGTGAGCCGCGGCCATGTGGCGGCAGAGCCCAAGCGTGAAACCGTGAACTGACGTCACCCAATGCCCCGAAGGTGCCGTGCGTGCCAGGGATGCGTCACGATTGGCTGCGCCTGCTGCGCAGTTGCTGCTTCAACACCTTCAGCGGCGGCGCATAGAAGAACCCGAACGACACGCTCCCCGTGCGCCCCTTCACCGCATGGTGCAGGCGGTGCGCGCGGTGCAGGCGTTTCAGGTAGCGGTTGACTGGCCGCGGCTTGCGCGGCCAATGCCGGTGAAAGAAACCGTCGTGGGCCAGTACATACAGTGCCCCATACCCTGCCACACCACCGCCCACCCACTGCAAAGGCGCATAACCGCTTTTGCCCAGCGCCACCAACGCCGTGGCGATCAGCCCCAAGGCCACCAGGTACAGGTCGTTGGTTTCGAGCATGCCCAGGTGTGGCTCATGGTGCGATCGGTGCAGCCACCAGCCCCAGCCATGCATGATGTACTTGTGAGCCAGCGTACCGACGCCCTCCATGGCCACCAGGGTGCCGAACAATACGGCGAGATTGAACAGCATGGAACGGTCCGGGTGATGGCAAAGGGAGGCGCAAGGTTACCGGCTGCCCAGGTTTTTTTCCATGTGGGCGTGACCGGCTGCAGGCCGTTCCCGGATGAAGCCATTGTCATGTGTTTGCCCTTGACCTGCTCTGCCCTGCGGCGTATGGTCCGCGACGCAATTTTGCCTTCCTCAACAGGAGACCTGCCTTGGACAGTAGCCCCAGTCGCTTGCGACAGGCCCGCGTGGCGCGCTAGCCCGGCAGTGTTCTGCACTGTCTGGCCGCGCTGGCAAGACGGTGGTTTCCTTTAACCCCGCTTCTCCTTCCCTCCTCGTGGTCCTGCGCAATTTTCTGGTTATTTCAACCGCGCCAACTGATGGCGTTCATGCGGGCGTGTGCCTGCGGAAGAGGTTTGCTATGGATTGGAAAGTATTTCTGCTGCGCGTCAGCATTGCCCTGGTGCTGGGGGCGCTGATCGGTGCCGAGCGGCAATTGCGCCAACGCCTGACCGGGCTGCGCACCAATGCGCTGGTCAGTACCGGTGCCTGCCTGTTCGTATTGATGACCCAGGCGGTGCCAGGCATGGCGCCTGCCGATGCGTCGCGCGTCGCAGCCTATGTGGTGTCGGGCATCGGCTTTCTCGGCGGTGGTGTCATCATGCGCGATGGTTTCAATGTACGTGGCCTGAACACCGCGGCCACCTTGTGGTGCACGGCTGCGGTCGGCGTGCTGTGCAGCCTCGGGCTGATGATGGAGGCGGCGCTGGGTAGCCTGGTGGTGCTCTGCGCCAACATCTTGTTGCGTGACATCGCCCAGCGCCTCGACCGTCAGGACGTGGTGCCGGCCAACGAGGTGGAACAGCACTTCGAAGTCCGTATCGTCTGCCGCGGCGAGGATGAGATCCAGGTGCGTAGCCTGATGTTGCATAGCCTGGGCGATCCACAACTGCGCCTGCAGTCGTTGCAGAGCCAGGACCTGGAAAATCCTGCGCGCCTGGAAGTGCGCGCCGAGCTGTTGGGCACCGCGCAGGCGCCGGCGCAACTGGAGCGCCTGGTCAGCAGGGTCAGCCTGGAGAAAGGTGTAAGCTCGGTGCGCTGGCAATTACAGCCGCAGACGTTGGCGACGGACTAGAACGACAGGAGTGATTCATGCTTATCCGCCCTACCCTTGAACGAGACATTCAATGGCTGCCGGACGTCGAGCGTTCGGCAGCCCAGGCTTTTGCCGGTTGGCCGGTACTGGCCTGGCTGGCGCAAGGCGAAGTCATGGATTGCGCGGCGCACAGGGCTTTTGTCGAGGCAGGTGGTAGTTGGGTGGCTGAGGACCCGGCTGGGCACATTGTGGGTTTTGCGTGTGCCCGGCTTGCGGATCAGGCATTGCACCTTCATGAGATATCGGTGCGCCAAGAGGCCCAAGGGCAAGGTGTCGGGCGACGGTTGTTGCAGCAAGTGGTCGATGCAGGGCGCTGCGCCGGTGTGCGCGACCTGACGCTGACCACCTTTGTGAATGTGCCCTGGAATGCGCCGTTTTATGCACGTTTCGGGTTTGAGGTGCTGCATGAAAGCCTGCTTGACGAACGGCTCCGGGACATCCTGGCCAGCGAGCATGCTCATGGTCTCAGCGGGCGTTGTGCCATGCGTCTGCGCGTGGGGCTTTAGCCTTTCATCGCGACGCATGGCGCCCCCGCGATCTCCAGCCAGGTCAGGAATCCAGCCCCGCCGCCACTCTTTCCGTCACGCAATACCCGTCCCGTCCCTGCTGTTTGGCCTGGTACAACGCCCCATCCGCCGCCGCGACCAGCGCCTCGGCAGTCACCGCCTCCCGCGCCAGGTCGCCCACCGCGATCCCCGCACTGAACGACACCCGTCCCAACGGGCTTCCCGCATGTTCCAGCGCCTGCCGGCGCAACAGCTGCTGCAACTCCTGCACCAGCAGCTCCGCACCGCGGCCATCGGTATCGGGCAGCAACAGCGTAAATTCCTCGCCTCCATAGCGCACAGCCAGATCGGCCGGCCGTTTCAAGGCCTGCTGCAGCACTTCGGCAAAGCGTCGCAAGCACTGGTCGCCAGCCGGGTGACCGTAGCGGTCGTTGTAGGCCTTGAAGTAATCCAGGTCGAGCATCACCAGTGCCAGGGGGTAGCCTTGGCGGCGTGCACGGCGGAGCTCTGGTTCGAACACCCCATCCAGCCGCCGACGGTTACCCAGCCCTGTCAGGCTGTCGGTCAAGGCCAGCGCTTTCAGCGTCTGGTGAGCCTGGAGCAGCGCCCGCTCGATGACGATACGCTCGCGCAGTTGGCGCAGCACCACACCGCCAAACGCTGCCAGCCCTACCAACAACAGCAGCAATACCGCCACCGACTTGATCGCATCGTGCCGCCAGGGCGCGACAATGGATTCACGCGACAGGCCCGCCTCCACTACCAACGGGTAGCTGGACAACGCGCGATAGCCGTACAGCCGAGGTGTACCATCGACTACCGCCACCGCCTCGGCTACCCCTTCCGTGGTATACGGCAAGTGGTTGCGGAAGATCTCACTGTTGGCGAGGCTGCGGCCGACCACCTGTTCCACAAACGGGCGCCGTACCAGGATGGTGCCGTCGCGCTTGGCCAGCACCAGCGCGCCGCGCTCGTCGATCTTGAAGTCGCCGTAGTAACGCACGAACCACTCCACTTTGATGGTGCCGAGCAATACACCGGCGAAGCCGCCGTCGGCATACTCCAGGCGCCTGGAAATAGGAATGATCAGGTCGCCGGTGGAGCGGCTGCGCACCACCGATCCAATACGTACACCGTGGTCGGTGTGACTGCGGTGATAGGCAAAGTAGTCCCGGTCGGCGTTATTGGCGTTGGGCGGGATGGCCGCCTGATCAGTGACGATCCAGCTGCCGTCCGGGCCATAAACAAAAAGCCCGTGCAACTGCGGCATGATGCTTTTTTGCTGCGCCAGCAAGGCATGCAGGCGCGGCCGGTCGATATGGTCGAAACCATCGCCTTCCAGGCGCTCGGCCAAGGCAGCGGTAACGGTGTCGACCTGGCGGATAGCGTCCTCGGCGTGCTGCGCCGTGGCCCGGGCAAGGTTGCTGACCATGTTCTCGGCATTGCTATAGGCAAAACGGTAATCTCGCCAGATGCGCCAGCCTTCCACCAGCACAAATGCCAGCATTACCACCAGCATGAACGCCAGTACCAGGCGGAACAGCGCCACGGCGCGGCCCTCGCCACTTATCGCGAAAAATCCGTCATCATCCTGTTTCCTGGCTGCGCACATTGGAATCCCTGGCCATACCGCGTTCGCCACCTTTCACTATAGTTCAGCGCCGCACGGTCGAAACCGGCGGCGAAAAAGATTAAACCTTTGCCATGCCCACACCCTCAACCGTACGCGACACTGAGGTCGCGCCACGGTTTAAGGAGTGAAGCATGAATAGTCTCTTCATCAGACGCGTTGGTTTTTCCATGGTGCTGGGCCTGGCATCGGCGCACGCACTGGCGGCGAGTTCCGACGACTTCGTCGATGCGGCCACCGAGGCCGGCATTGCCGAAGTGGTCACTGGCAAGCTGGCCCAGGAGAAAAGCCAGCATGCAGAAATCAAGACATTCGCCCAGCAAATGGTCACTGATCACACCCAGGCCAACCAGAAACTCGGCGATATCGCGCGCAAACTGGACATTTCCGTACCGGATGAGGCAGCAATGACCGACAAGGTCAAGAAAATGATCCTGGAATGGCGCGATGAATCGTTCGACAAGTCGTACCTCAACAACCAGGTCGATGCTCACGAAAAAGCGGTGGAGCTGTTCAAGAAGGAGGCTGCATCGTCCGACAAGGCCGAGCTGAAGGCCTTTGCCAGCGAAACGTTGCCCAAACTCGAACAGCACCTGGAGCATGCCAAGGCACTTCAGTCCAAGCACGGCAAGTGAGGTCGCACATGAGTAACGATGCGTTGAAGACCGAAGTACTTACCCGTCTGCTGCATGCGCACCCCGAAGGGCTAGGCAAGGAAGTGCTGGACAACTACCGCGGCGAAAAGGCGGTGGCCGGCATGCTCAAGACGCTGCAAGAAGCCGGTCTGATTCACGACGGTAGCGTGGCGGTGAGCAGTGATCATCAGATCAGCGTGCACTACCCGATCAAGCTGTCGGCGGCGGGCGTAGACGCCGCCAGGCGCGCTGAAGGCTGACAGTCGCCTGTGGTGACCGTCGCCGGCAAGTCGGTTCCCAAGGGATCGCACATGGCTTGCCGGCGACGAGACCAGTAATCAAGGCAGTGGTTTACTCCTTTTTCTCAATGTCTCTAGGCGGTTTGGCCGGCCCCTGTGGGTCGACTTGAGGGTCTTCGGCATCCGGGGAGTCGGGGTCGAAACCAAGGTCTGCCTTTTTATCGGCCTGCTCGGCCGAGTGAGGCCCCTCTTTGTGTGGTGGTTGAGATCCAGGCATGGCGTTGTCTCCGGTGAGTGTCTAAGGAAGAAACCACCCGCCAGGAAAAGTTTGATTAATCTGCAACCGAGGCCAATTGCGCCCGACACTGCGCCAGCGCCTCGTCGCGTGCCTTCAACTGTTCCTCAAGCCACTGCAATTGCCGCGCCTGCTCGGCGCACACGTCGCGCCTGGCTTCAAGGCTCTGGGCTTGCACATCCAGCTGCCGGCGAATCTCTTCGCTGGCGCCTTGTGCCTGGGCCAGGATCGTGCGCAGGCCCTGGATCTGCGCATCGCGTTGTTCCAGCAACTCATCCTGCGCCCGGCATTCACTGGCCGCCTGACGATGCTCTCCCAGCAACCGCTCATTGTCACGGTGCAAGCGGGTAAGTTCGTCCTGCTTGACGATCATGCCCTGCTGCATCTGACGTAATTCCACCTGCATCTGCTGCAACTGCGCTTCGTGGCGGCGCTGTTCCTGCTCACGCTGTTCGCGGCTGGCATTGCGGTAGTGCTCCAAGGCGTCGCGGGCATGGCGGTGCTTGTCCTCCAGCGACTTGACCTGCTCGTCCTTGTCGGCCAGGCGCACCTGCAACTCACCCAGCGACTGGTTGAGGCTGGCACTGCGCAGCTGTTCGGCCTGCAGCGTGCTTTGCGTGGACAGCAGTTTTTCGGTCTCTGCGGCCAATGCCGCTGCATCGATCTTGTGTTGCTGATGCGCTGCGGCCAGTGCCTGCCGGGCGATTTCCAGCTGCGCCTCAAGCTGCTCGCGCTGTTGCGTGAATGTGCTCTCGGCCTGCTCGATCTTCAGGTCGGCCTCGTCCTGCAACTGCGTTGCCAGTTGCCCGACCAGGCGGCTCAGCACATCGCTCAGCGCGACCCCGCCTTCGGAAGCCACCGGCTGCTGGCCGTTCAGTTCCTTCAGGTAGCGGTGAATCGTGGTTTTGGAACCGGTATTTCCCAATTCGATACGGATGGCATCGATGCTGGGGTTCTCACCCCGGGCGATCAGTGCCTGACGCGCCTGTTGCACTACCACCTTGTTGATGCCGCCACGGGCCATGCTTGCTCCTACGATTTTGTACTGTGTTATGTAACATGTAATTACGTACCAATTATGGCGATAGAAAAACCCTCCTGCAAACATTTCCTCAGGTGAAATAATCACGGCTTATCGCATGTGATGCGCAAAACGGGCTTGTTTTCGATTCGATCACTTGGCTTTTATCAAGCCCACCTCAAGGTGCCCGGGTAGGCTCCCGAACAGAGTGATATCCAATAAACGAAAAACACCATGAATCGCCCCGCTCCTTCGAGGGTTCGCCTGTATGACGAAGACGATCTGGACAGTGTGCTGCGCTCGATGGCCCGCCAGGCCATAGCCTGCTTGCCTACGTCCGAAGTCGCGCTGGTAGGCATTCAGCGGATGGGGGGCGTTGATTGCTTCAAGCCGTGACTGCAAGCCCCTCCTCGGGCAACAGGACGAACTGCGCGAGGCAACGCTGCTCATCTGCAGGGGGGCAGCACCCTCAGGCCGCTCACTTCCTGCATGGGCGTTTCGAACAGGGCTAGGCGGAACACCCATTGCGCTTCAGAAAGGCTGCGGCAATTCGCGTGCCGGGCAATCCCCAGTTGCTGGTCGGCTCTCGTCGATACAAACGCTTGATGAGTGAGGATCAACGGAGCCTGTACCAGATACTCAGTGGTACGTGTGAAACATCACATTAGAAATGCACCTTGATCAATGCACTCAACGCGTTCTGATCGGTCGGAAAACCGTGGCTGTCTTCGATGCCATATTTGTCGGACCAATAGTCCCACTCGATCCCGGCATAGAAACGTGCCGGCGCTTGCCCCATCGCCTTACCGACGTCGTACTTGATCTGGGGGTTGAAGTGGAAACTCTTGGCTACATAGTTCGAGGTACCCTTCGTGCCTACATCATTGACGTACCACTCCAGATAACCGTCGAACAAAATGTCTGAGCGCCCGAGCGGTATCGTCATCGCCCAGGTCGGGTTGATCTGCCACTGTCCA
This sequence comes from Pseudomonas sp. YQ_6, assembly GCF_043103245.1. Taxonomy (NCBI): domain Bacteria; kingdom Pseudomonadati; phylum Pseudomonadota; class Gammaproteobacteria; order Pseudomonadales; family Pseudomonadaceae; genus Pseudomonas; species Pseudomonas sp. YQ_6. The sequence continues at coordinate 168,207 of NZ_JBICJR010000068.1, read as the reverse complement.
GACGCTTTACCGGTGATCCCATCGGGCTTGCGGTAGTAAGTGTTGAGTGAAAAACGATCAAACCCAGGTAGGTTCAGGTCAACAGCGGGCCCAAGCAGGTACTTTCGATTGCGCCCTTCTCCGCGCTCATAGGTGGCAGCGATCAACACATCCTTGACGATGCCATAGCTAAGACGGTGGCCGCTGATTTTGCCAAGCGACAGTCGCGGTGAAAACTCGCCGTAATAGGTGTAGCCATCGTTGCCGGACAAGCCGTTGGACCACTTGTTGTCGACGAACAAGAAGATGTCGCCCCATGTCCAGCCACTGGCGTGCTCGAAGGTGATGGTTTGCTGGATATCGTTGCCCGTGCCATCGACTTTATAACCGTGCCCGTAGAGGTAGCTTAGGCTGTTGTTGCTCCACATCAGCGGATTCGCCTGGGCACTACCAGTGGCCAGCGCGCAGAGTGGGACGACGCTGTGAAGCAGCCAGGAAAGAGCGTTCGGTTTCATGTGCATCCCTTGGGTCGTGATTGTTGGTTTTCGCCAGCAAGGGTATGCAGCAGCGGACGACCTCTCCTCTGGCCCCGGCTCATGCCGAGGCGCCACCCTTGCCGGGGGAGCGGCGCAAGGCCGCCAGAGCAATGTCCCATGCCATCTTTGGGCACTGACCGCTTCTACTCGAGTTAGCGCAAAGCAGGGCGCGTGCCAACTAATCGGATACACGTAATTTACTTATTGTGAGCAATCCTAAGCATCAATGAACACCATCCCCGCAGAACATTGCGCACTTTATTAGTGCTCAATCGATACGGTCTGCACCTTCTCAACTCACGCGTCAGTGCCGGCCCCCTCGGATGCGGGTCGCTACACCGCAAAGTCAGCGGCTTCATGAAATTGGCATGCTTCTGGCTTCTTGTACCTGCGAGTAGAAGCGGTCAGTGCCAGGCATGGCATGGGGCATTGCTCTTGCGTCCTTTGGGGCGTACATCCGAGCGGATGTTTGAACGAGGCTATGGCAGCCCCGGGCAAGAGAGCAATGTCAGTCGCCAGTTCAGGCCCTTTTGCTTCGCGACGCCATTCTCTTCCCACGTTCTCTCCGCCCGGCTCCTTCGCTGTCGCGCTATCAGGCGCACGGCGGTTTTTTGAATCGGGGTGAAGAACACATGATGAAAACGCGTTTTGCCTTGGCTCGCCCGTTACGCTCGCTGTTGGCAGCAGCGTTGCTCCCCACCACGCTGACGATCGCTCCGCTGGCGATCGCTGGCGACAAAGTCGTGTTGCTGACCTCTTGGTATGCTCAGGCCGAACAGGGCGGCTTCTACCAGGCACTGGCCGATGGGTTGTACGAAAAGGAAGGCCTGGATGTGTCCATCCGCATGGGGGGACCACAGGTCAATGGCATGCAACTGCTGGTCAGCAAGCAAGCTGATTTCATCGTCAACTATGACCTGCAGATTCTAAAAAGTGTCGAGCAAGGCTTGCCAGTGGTCGCAGTGGCTGCGCCCTTCCAGGGAGACCCGCAAGGGTTGATGACCCACGCGGACGTCAGCGGACTTGATGGGCTTGGCGGCAAGCCTGTGCTGGTGTCCACCTCGGGCCAGCAAACCTGGTGGTCTTGGCTGAAGGGTAAGTATCAATTGGCTGACAGCCAGGCGCGGCCTTACACCTTCAACCTGCAACCCTTTCTAGCCGACCCGCAAACCACACAACAGGCGTATGCCAGCTCGGAACTGTTCCAGGCGATAAAGGCAGGCGTCACCCCTAACTTTTTCCTCTTCGCAGATGCCGGTTATCCACCCTACGGATCCACCGTGGTCACCCGTCAAGACATCATCGCTCAGCACCCGGAGCGGGTAGCAGGTTTCGTGCGCGCGTCCATGGAGGGTTGGAAGCGCTATCTGGATGACCCCAGCGCCGGCAATGCACTGATCAAGCGCGACAACCCCAACATGACAGATGAACTGCTGGCCTGGGGCGTCTCGACCCTCAAGCAGTACCGCCTGGTCACCGGTGGAGAGGCTGCAACCCAGGGGATCGGCACCATGAATGACAGCCGCTGGCAAGCGACGCGCGACTTCATGGTCGAGGCGGGTCTGCTCGGTCCCGACGCACCGTGGCGCAACGCTTACACCACGCGCTTTGTGCAAGACCTGAAGGTACTCCCTGAGGCCGAGCAGGTCGGCAGCCGCTGAACACCATAACAAGCTCAACGCTGTGAGGAATCCTGATTATGTTGGTTACCAAACAACCGGTATTGCGCCGTTTCTGGTATGCCCTGCTCCCTATGACAGCCCTCGAAGACGGCCCCAAGCCATTCACCCTTCTGGGTGAAGCGCTGGTGTTGTGGAAGCGTCCCGATGGTACCCCGGTGGCAATGCAGGACCGCTGCTGCCACCGTACCGCCAAACTGTCCAAAGGCTTCGTCAGTGCTGAGGGCAATATCGCCTGCGGGTATCACGGCTGGGAATACGACTGCACCGGCACGTGCGTAAAGATCCCGCAGAACCCCACCGGCGCTATTCCTCCGGGTGCCGCGGTGAAGGCTTATCACTGCCAGGAAAAGTACGGCTATGCCTGGGTCAGCCTGGACGACCCGCTACAACCGATCCCTGAGTTCCCGGAAGACGGCACCCCCGGTTACCGACGCATCTTCCAGTTTTACGAAGAGTGGAAGACCAGCCCGCTGCGGGTCATGGAGAATTCCTTCGACAACTCGCATTTTTCCTTCGTGCACAAGGCCAATTTCGGCTTGTTCGACCAGCCGCAACCGGCCAGTTACGAATTTCGCGAAACCGATTATGGCTTCGAAGCCGAGACCCGCGTGCCGATCCGCAACCCCGAGGCAAGCTTCCGTATCACCGGTACGACCGAGCCGATCACCCAACGGCACCTGCTCAACCGCTATTACCTGCCCTTCTCTCGGCGCTTTGGCTGCATGTATCCGGACAGCGGCATCCATCACATCATCTACAACTGCGCCACGCCCATCGACGACAACCGACTGATGCTCGTGCAGTGGTTGTATCGCAACGACAGCGAAGACCAATGCTCAACCCAGGAACTGATCGACTGGGACGCGGCGATCACAGCCGAAGACCGCGACATCCTGGAAGCCACCGATCCTGACGCCTGTGTCGACACCCGCCGCAGGGTGGAACTGCACATGCCATCGGACAAGCCTGGGTTGGTTATTCGCCGGCAACTACTGGGTCTGCTTGAAGCCCATGGCGAGAGCGAAGTGTTCCTCAGCCACTGACACTTGCCCAACGCCCCGGTGCGCCGGGGCATTCACCACCGCTCATGACCCACGGGGAGAGCGCTATGTTGATGCAGACCCTATCCAAGGCCGACGTCCAGACGCAGGCCCTGCCGAACACCATCGGTGTGGACACTCCTTTGTTCGCCAATCAGGTGGAAAAAACCTACAGCAATGGCACCCATGCCTTGAGCCGCGTGAAACTGGCGATCGAACGCGGCGAGTTCGTCTCGCTCTTGGGTCCGTCGGGGTGTGGCAAAAGCACCCTGCTGAAAATGTTCGCCGGGCTCGAGCAGCCCTCTGCCGGCCATGTGCGCTGGTGGGGCAAGGATGCCCCGGGTACGGACCACCACGCAGGCACACCGGGGCGCAGTTTGGCCATGGTGTTCCAGGAAGCCACCCTGATGCCATGGGCCAAGGTGCACGACAACGTGCGATTGCCCCTGGACTTGGCCGGCGCCCCCAAGGCCCAGAGCCAGCACAAGGTGCAAGCCGCCCTGGAACTGGTGGGGCTGGGCAAGTTCGGCGACGTTTACCCGCGGGAGCTCTCCGGCGGTATGCAGATGCGCGCCTCCATTGCCCGGGCATTAGCCACCGAACCCAATCTGCTGCTGATGGACGAACCCTTCGGCGCCCTGGACGAGTTCACCCGCAACAAGCTCGATAGCGACCTGCGCCAGCTCTGGCTCCAGCGCGACCTGACGGTGGTATTCGTGACCCACAGCATCTTCGAGGCGGTGTACCTGTCTTCGCGGGTGATCGTGATGGGCGCGCGTCCCGGTCGAGTGATCGCCGATGTAATCATCGACGGCCCACTGGAACGCGACGAGACATACCGCACTTCACCGGCGTTCATCGAGCAATGCGCGCACCTGTCACGACTCTTGGCCCAGGCCAATGGCGACCCTTCCTGAGAGCATCATCATGAGCCGACCCTCTACTCCCTGGCTAAGCCACCCTTCTGTACTACGCATCGTTTCACCGCTACTGGTTGGCGCCTTGCTGCTCGGCGTCTGGCAACTGGCATGCATCGCCTGGAAAGTCCCGGTGTACCTGGTACCGTCACCAGCCGATATCGGCCGCACCCTGGCCGCCGATGGCCCGATGCTGCTGGGGGCACTGTGGATGACCCTGAAGATCACCTTCCTGTCATTCGCCCTCGCCGTTGTCATCGGCACGCTGGCGGCGTTCGTGTTCGTGCAGAGCCGCGTCGTGGAGGCCAGTCTGTTTCCCTACGCGATTCTGCTGCAGGTCACGCCGGTGGTGGCCATCGCACCGCTGATCATCATCTGGTGCAGCGACACGACCTTGGCGTTGGTGATCTGCGCCACGCTGGTGGCGATCTTCCCGATCATCGCCAACACCGTCCTGGGCCTGCGCAGCGTCAACCCGGGCCTGCTCAACCTGTTCCGCCTGAACCGCGCCAGCCGCTGGCAAGTGCTGTTGCGCTTGCGCATTCCCAGCGCCTTACCGTGCTTTTTCGCTGGCCTGCGCATCGCCAGCGGCTTGGCATTGATCGGCGCGGTGGTGGCCGAGTTCGTCGCCGGTACGGGTGGCACGGGCGCGGGCTTGGCGTATCAGATCCTGCAAGCGGGATTCCAGCTCAACATTCCCCGCCTATTCGCCGCCCTGGTGTTGATCGCCCTGACCGGCGTGGCGCTGTTCAGCCTGATGGCTTTGCTGGCGCGCTTGAGCCTGCGTCACTGGCACGAAAGCGAACTGGGCTGACTTCCATGCGAAACGCCGTCCTGCCTATGGAGACGAACATGAAACACACCAACAGCTGGCTGATCCGTAACGCCAGCGCCATCCTCACTGGCCTGCGCGGCGGCGCCGCGCGCCATGTGGGGCCGGACATCCGTATCACCCAGGGGCGTATCGCTGCCCTGGGCCCGCTGCAACCGTTACCAGGTGAGCAAGTGCTCGATGCCACCGATTGCGTGGTGTATCCAGGCTGGGTGAACACCCATCATCATCTGTTCCAGTCCTTGCTCAAGGGCATTCCCGCTGGCATCGACCAGAGCCTCGGTGCCTGGTTGGGGGCCGTACCCTATCGCTATCGCGGGCTGTTCGATGAGCACAGTTTTCGCTTGGCCGCTCGGGTCGGGCTGGTGGAACTGGCCCGCTCTGGCTGCAGCACGGTGGCCGACCATCATTACCTGTACTTGCCAGGCATGGCCTTCGACAGCGCACAGATCCTCTTCGAAGAAGCCGAGCGCCTGGGGCTGCGTTTCGTCCTTTGCCGGGGCGGCGCAACCCAGGTACGTCAGGCGGAAGGCCCCGCGACGGCCGGACCTGAGACCCTCAAACAGTACCTGGACGATGTTCAGCGCTTGGTGCAGGTCTACCATGATCCCGCCGATGATGCCTGGCGCCGTGTGGTAATGGCGCCGACCAGCCCACCCTACTCCATGCCGCCCGAGCACCTGCGCGAGACCGCCCGCACCGCACGCCGCCTGGGCATCCGCCTGCACAGCCATCTGAGCGAAACCGTGGAGTACCAGAACGAAGTCCATGATCGCCACGGCCTCTCGCCCGTGGTGTTCTGCGCGGAGCAGGAATGGCTCGGGCCGGACGTGTGGTTCGCGCACCTGGTCAAGCTGAGCACCGAAGAAATCCAGCTGCTGGGCGCCACCGGCACCGGCATCGCCCATTGCCCCCAAAGCAATGGCCGGCTTGGCAGTGGTATCGCAGATATCGTTGCCATGGAGGCTGCAGGCATGTCGGTTTCGATCGGCGTGGATGGCGCTGCCTCCAACGAAGCCTGCGACATGATCAGCGAAGCCCACGCCGCCTGGCTGATGCAAAGGGCCAAGGCCGGCGAACGCGCCATGGCCCGCCATGCTGGCGGCGATCTGGAGGGCGGTGCGCATGTCGCCACCGTGGAGGACGTTGTGCGCTGGGGCACAGCAGGTGGCGCCCAGGTGCTGGGCCTGGACGCCATCGGCACGCTGCAGGTCGGCATGGCAGCGGACTTGGCGATCTATCGCCTCGATCAACCCCGCTACTTCGGTCTGCATGATCTGGGCATCGCGCCAGTGGTAGGCGGTGGCCGTCCGACGCTGCGGGCATTGCTGGTGGGCGGCCGCCTGAGCGTGGAAAACGATGCGCTTCCTGGCTTGGACCTCGCCGAACTGGGCAGCCAGGCACGCCAAGCTGTACTTCGTCTGCAACAGGCCGCGGGGGTACGCGCATGAGCTGGACGCCTCTGCAGGTGCGGGCCCTGCGCCTCGAAGCCGAAGACGTGCTGGGTGTGGAACTGGCCCCGCCGGGTCCAGCCCCCCTGCCCTTCGACTGGGCACCCGGTGCTCATGTGGACCTACGCCTGGGCAATGGCGTGGTACGCCAATACTCAGTGGTCAGCCTGCCCGAGGACGGTCATGTATACCTGGGCATCAAGCGCGAAAAAGCCTCCCGCGGCGGCTCGCAATGGCTGCACGAGCACCTGCGGCTGGGTGCCCGGGTGGAGGTGGGCCTGCCGCGCAACCTCTTTAGCCTGCAACCTGGCACAGGACAGGTCGTCTTGGTGGCCGCAGGCATAGGAATCACGCCACTGCTCGCCATGTACCGGCAATGCCAAGCTCAAGGTCGGTCGGTGCGCTTGCTGTTTTTCACCCGCGATGCCAAACAGGTGCCTTTTATCCAGTACCTCGATGCGAATACCGAGGTTCATGGAGGCTTGCGCGCCCCGATGATCGCCGGGTACCTGGAGGAACACCTGCCTGCCTGGGACGGCAGCGCAAGCCTCTATTACTGTGGCCCTGCAGGTTTCATGGATTGTGTTGAGCACGTCGCGCTGGCAAGCGGCTGGCCCACCACGGCGCTTCATCGCGAACATTTCCAGGCCGCAGAACCCTCCTTGCACCTTGAGCGTCGCTGCACACTGGTGCTACAGCGCAGTCGCCTCCAGGTCGAGGTGCAACCGGGCGAAAGTTTGGTACAAGCAGCATCGCGGGCTGGCGTGGAGCTACCCGTGTCATGTGGGATGGGTATCTGTGGCGCCTGTGTCAGCCGGGTCATCGAGGGGGCGCCTGATCACCGCGACGAGTACCTCAGCGATGCCCAGCGCAACAGCGGAGAATGGATAACGCCCTGCGTATCGGGCTGCCACAGCGCCCGGTTGGTGCTGGACGTTTGACCATCGCCCGCAGCTGCCCGAGGGCCAACGGCTGACGGCAGCTGCGCACGTCCCCTCCTCGCGGCCCATGGCTTTGTCCCTAATCGAAGATTGCTACCGCCGGCTGACGCTGCGTTCTTCGAGCAGTACATCCAAGGCGACCAGCAGGTTGAGATCTAGACGTCGATAGCGCATGTAGGGCCTATACGCGAATGCGCTGGGCCGAGCATTCGCGTTTCACACTGGCTGGTATCGCCGCTGACGCAGTCAAGGGCTTAGGCGAGCGGCTCGCAGCCAGGCCTTGATCCTGACCCGGTAAAGCTCCGTCTTGTGCCCAGGATTCTCCAGGGCCACCATAGGCATTCTTCAACAGACCATTGGCTAATGCATGACACTGGAAAATTACCAGGCAATCGCTGAAAGCATTGCCCTGCTGCTGTACCCCCACGCGGAAGTCGTCATTCATGAGATACGCGGCCAGACAATCGTTCATATCGCCAATAATTTCTCACATCGCAAGCTCGGCGATGATTCGGCACTCGGTTCAGAACTGGGTGACCTTTTGAAGGGTACCAACCTTGGTCCCTACGAGAAGCTCAACTGGAACGGTCAGAAGGTCCGCTCGATCAGCACTGTGCTGCACAATCCGCAAGGCGAAGCCGAGTATCTGATGTGCATCAATCTGAACGTGTCGGTGCTGGAACAGGCGCGTGTGGCATTGGATGCGTTTTTCCAGATGAGCCGGCTGGAGCCGCAACCGGATGCGTTGTTCCGCAACGATTGGCAGGAGCGCATCAACACCTTCCTGCAAGCGTGGCTGCAAGCGCATAACCTGTCGCTGCAAACCTTGAAGATGAAAGACAAACGCAACCTCGTACTGGCCTTACACGCCGAGGGTGCATTTGAGGGGCGCAGCGGCGCCGATTACGTTGCCAACGTCCTCAATATGGGGCGGGCCACTGTGTACAAATACCTGAAGGAAGTCAGGGCCTAGCAGGTATTGCCTGGCTGTAGGCACACGCCCTTGCTGTTTGTGGAATATTATTCTATTGTGGACAAATTATCCACGAGCCTGCAAGGACCCGTCATGCCAGCCACCCCGTCCGTTGATGCCCAGTACCTTGATACACTGTACCAAAACATTCAGGACGCCCATGTGGCGCTCCGCCCGGCCGTCAGCATTACCCCGCTCTTGCACAGCCCTCGTTTGTCGGCACTGACCGGCTGTGAAGTGCTGCTCAAATGCGAACACCTGCAGCACACCGGTTCATTCAAGTTTCGCGGTGCCAGCAACAAGATGCGCCTACTGCCGGCCGAGGCGCGCAAGCAGGGGGTGATAGCCGCCTCATCCGGTAACCATGGGCAGGCCCTGGCCCTGGCCGGCAAGATGGCTGGCGTGCCCGTGAAGGTCTACACCACCACGGGCGCATCGGCATACAAAACAGAGGCAATGCGCGCGCTGGGCGCCGAAGTGGTCTGCCTGCCCACCGACCCGCTGAGTGCAGAGCTGGAAGCAGCCAGGCAAGCCAAGGTCCACGGCGTACCCTTCGTGTCCCCCTACAACGACCTGCAAGTCATTGCCGGCCAGGGCACCATAGGCATGGAGTTGTTCGAGCAGGCGCCAGACCTGGACGCGGTGTTCGTCGCCGTGGGCGGTGGCGGGATGATTTCCGGCATCGGCGCCGCCCTGCGCGTACTCAAGCCGGGCACTGAGATCATCGGCTGCTGGCCGGCGAATGACCCAACCCTGCAGCAATCACTCAAGGCCGGTGAAATCATCGAAGTGGATGCCAGCGAAACGCTGTCGGATGGCACGGCAGGTGGCGTCGAGCCAGGCTCCATCACCTTCCCGCTTTGCCAGGCGCTGCTCACCGATACGGTGCTGGTCAGCGAGGACGAAATCCGCTGCGCCATGCGCGACATCGCCAGCAGTGAGCGCTGGATCATCGAAGGCGCTGCAGCGGTTGCGGTCGCCGGCATGCAAAAGCTCGCAGAACGCTATCAGGGCAAGCGTGTCGCGGTGATCCTGTGTGGCCGTAACATCCTGCTGGAAAAGTTCCTCGAGGCCGTTCAATGAAGGTCTTCAGCAAGGCGCAGATCATCGCCCGCTTCAACCCAGAGCTGGCGGTAAGCCAGCTGGAGGAAGGCTTTATCGCCTACTCCGAAGGCAAGGTGCAGGTGCCGCCCGTACAGAGCTTCGCTTTCAAGGGCGCGAACGGTGACTGTTGCGTGAAGTCGGCCTACATCGAAGGCAGCCCGACCTTCACCGTCAAGCTTTCGACCGGCTTCTACGACAACCCGTCCAAGGGCCTGCCGAGCAATGATGGCCTGATGCTTGTGTTGTCTGCACACACCGGTCAGCCGCTGGCACTGCTGCAGGACCAAGGCTGGCTGACTGCCATGCGCACCGCGTTGGCCGGGCGTATCGCCGCCCGGCTGCTGGCGCCGGCCCAGGTCAAGGCCATTGGCATCCTCGGCACCGGCATGCAGGCACAGATGCAGCTTGAGCAGCTTCGCGCGGTAACCGATTGCCGCCAGGTGATTGTCTGGGGCCGGCATGAACGCGGGCTTGCGGCCTATACCGCATTTGCCCGCGAACTGGGCTTCGGGGTTCACAGCACGCAGGATGCTGCCGAGGTTGCGGGCGCTGCAAACCTGATCGTCTGCACCACGCCTTCTCGCCAGGCGCTGTTGCACAGCGATTGGGTCCAGCCGGGTACGCATATCACCGCCGTCGGTGCCGATGCGCCCGGCAAGCAGGAACTGCACCCGGCACTGGTGGCAAGGGCGGACCGCATCATCGTCGACTCCATCGCCCAGTGCAGCCAGTACGGCGAAGTGGCCCATGCCCTCGGCAGTGGCCGGATCGATGCTCACCAGCTGATCGAGCTGGGTTCGCTGCTGGCTGGCCGTGCCAAGGGGCGTGAGCACGACAGCCAGATTACCTTGGCGGACCTGACCGGTGTGGCAGTGCAGGATGCACAAGTCGCAAGCCACGCCTTGGCCGCCCTGTGCACCTGAGGCGACCACAGCGTCAGCGCAAACGTTGCACCTGCGCTGGCGTGCGCTGCATCAGCACCTTGCCATTGCGTACCGACACCAACGCGTGCCCCTGGCTGCGCACCATCTCGTAATCATCCGGCGCCGACAGCAGCAACAGGTTCGCCGGCCGCCCCACCTCGATGCCATAGCGCTCGCCCAGGTTCAGAGTGCGGGCGCTGTTGTCGGTAATCAGGTCCAGGCAGCGCTGCAGGTCTTCATAGCCGAGCATGTGACAGATGTGCAGGCCGGCTTCGAGAATGCGCAGGATATTGCCATTGCCCAGTGGGTACCACGGGTCGACGATGGAGTCCTGGCCGAAGCACACGTTCATGCCGGCGCGGTCGATTTCGGCCACGCGGGTAACGCCACGACGTTTCGGGTAGTTGTCGAAGCGCCCTTGCAGGTGAATGCTCTCGGTCGGGCACGACACGAAGTTGATGCCCGACAGCTTGAGCAGGCGGAACAGCTTGTAGCAATACGCATTGTCATACGAGCCCATGGCCACGGTGTGGCTGGCCGTGACCCGGGCCCCCATGCCGCGTACCCGCGCTTCTTCGGCCAACACTTCGAGGAAGCGTGATTGCGGGTCGTCGGTCTCATCGCAGTGCACGTCCACCAGGCAGCCGGTACGCTCGGCCAGGTCCATCAGGAACTTCACCGACGATACCCCCTGGTCGCGGGTATTTTCGAAATGCGGAATGCCGCCGACGACGTCGGCGCCAATCGCCACGGCTTCAGTCATCAGCGCCCGGCCGTTGGCGTACGACTCGATGCCCTCCTGCGGGAAGGCGACAATCTGCAGGTCGATCAGCTCACGCACTTCGTCACGTACCTCGACCATGGCCTTGAGCGCGGTGAGTTTCGGGTCGGTCACGTCAACATGGGTGCGGACATGCTGGATACCGTGGTCCACCAGCATGCCGATGGTTTTTTTCGCACGGGTCTTGATGTCGTCGTGGGTGGTAATTTCCTTGCGCTCCGACCAGCGCTCAATGCCTTCGAACAACGTGCCGCTCATGTTCCACTTCGGCTCACCAGCGGTCAGCGTGGCATCAAGATGAATGTGCGGCTCGACAAAGGGCGCGACCACCAGGTTTTGCCCGGCGTCCAGGTCATTGACCGTAGCGGGCGCCACGACGTCGGTCTGGGGCACGATGGCGGCAATGCGCTCGCCGTTCAGTTCGACGCGGAACAGGCCAGGCTTGCCGCGCAGGCGTGCGTTGATGATGTTCATGCTGTTACTCCTTGCCGTGGGCTTCGCTCATGCGCCATACCAGCATGGCGACCGAAGCATTCATGCGAAAAAGCGGGTCGTCCAGCGACTGCCCGCTCAGTTGTTCGATGCGTTGGATGCGCTGATTGATCGTGTTGCGGTGCAACCCCAAACGCTGTGCGGCCTTGAGCCCGTTGCCATTTTCCATGAGCAAGGCGTCGAGGGTATGCACCAAAGCATGGGCGTGTTTGCGGCCAGGGGCGATCAGCGGGCCCAGGGTGCGGCTGACGAAATCGTCAACCAGCGAGCGGTCGACAATACCTTGCAGCAGGCGCAACACGCCGAGCTCGCTGAAGTTGCAATAGCCGCTGGCCGGGCGGAGATGCTGCGCCACATCCAGCGCCTGGCGTGCCTCGTTGAGGGCCTGGCGATAGTGCGCGCAATCGTCAGCGAGGCTCGACAAGCCCATGTAAAGGCCCAGTTCATCTGTGGTGGCCTGCAACTGCCGGTACAGCGCGCCCAACGTCTCGGGTAAGTCGTGTGTATCGGCCAGCAGCACCACGAACAGGTCGCCCGGCAACTGCGCCGTCACACTGCCGGGTCGCTGGCGGCACCAGGCTTCGAGCTGGTCTTCCAGGGCCTGCCGGGTGGCCTGCCAGGTACGCTCACCGTGCGCCAGCCCGTGGCGCTCGAACAAGGCGTCCACGCCCGTCAGGCGCAACGCCAGCAGGCGCCGCGGTTTATCCAACGCCAGTTGCAGGTGTGCTGCCCGCTGCCGGGCAATTGCCAGGCTCGGGTAGTCGCCTGTGAGCAGTTGGCCAAGGATGTCGTTGCGCGAGCGGCGTACCTGGCTCATCTGCACCAGTGCAGTGCCGATCAGGTGGGTGACCACCACCATCTTCAGTGCGTAGGGCTGTTCGATCAGCGGCAAGCCCAGTTGATCGGCGCGCGCGATAACGGGCGCCGGGATGCTCTGGATGAAACTGCCGCCGGTGAGAATCACCATGCCGGCAATGCCCACGGCGTCGCCATCCTCCACCAGGCTCAGCAGGTTGGCTTCGCCGCGCGGGTGGTTGATGCCGGTGACGAATACCAGTTCACCGCCCATCACCCATTCGGCGATACCCTCGTTCTCCGCCACGTAAGGCCAGCGTACCCGCCGTTGCAGGTTGCGCGCTCCGGCCCGCACATGCATCTCGTGCAGGCCGGGCAACTGCAGGATCTCGTCCAGCGCCAGGCTCACGGTTCGACGCCCGCCTGGCCGGGAGCCCGGCGGCGTGCGCCCAGCTCCAGAATGACGATGTAGCACACTGCCGAGGCGGCGATGCCCACCAGCGGCGCGACCCACGGTGAGGCATAGGCCAGTACAGCGCCCACGGCATAGGCAAACAGCCCGGTGAGGTTGTAGCGTGGCAGGTTTGCCGTCCCCAGTGCCGGGTATTTGCCGCGGTGGCGATACCAGAAGTCAGCCATGATCACCCCACCCACCGGCGGAATGATCGACCCCAGCAGCACCAGGAACGGGATCAGCATTTCGTACATGCCACCCATCGCCAGCACAATGCCAACCCCGGCCGCCACTAGCGTTGCCGTGCGCCGGCGCTCGCTGCGCAACAAGTGGCAGGCTGCGGCCGACACGTTGTAGATGGTCGGACCCTGAATGGTCCAAAGGTTCAGGCACAACATCACAACGGCCGCGAACGACAGGCCCTGCAGCATCATCACGTCGACGATATCGGCCTGCTGATACACCATCGCGCACCACGCCCCGGCCACCACCATCAGGCCGTTGCCAAGGAGGAATGCCACCACGCTGGCGATCACCGCTACCCGGCCACTGCGTGCCAGCCGTGTCCAGTTGGTGGCCTGGGTGGCGCCACTGGCGAAGGTGCCGAAGACCATGGTCACTGCCGCCGAAAAGGTCATGGTTTCATGCGGGACGACTGCAGCCAGGCCGGCAAAGCCACCGGCATCACGGGTGGCGATGTACATGGACACCAACAGCAGCACGAACATCAATGGCACCGACACCCGCGACAACAGGTCCAGCCCCTTGAACCCGATGATGGCCGTAATGCTGAAACCCAGCCCGAACAGCACCATCAATGGCATGCCGAAGCCATCGGCCAGCCCCAGCAGTTTGACCAGCACGATGGCCACCGTGGCCGTACCCCAGGCATACCAGCCCAGTTCGGCAAAACCCAGCAGAAAGTCCGAGAGCCGGCTACCCGCTTCACCGAAACAGAAGCGCCCCATCAACACGGTATTAAGCCCGCTGCGCGAGGCAATGAAAGCCAGCACTGCGGCATACAAGGCCAGCAGGCTGTTGCCGAGGGTAGCCACCCACAGCATGTCGACAAAACTGAATGCCATGCCCAGCTTGCCGCCGGCGAACATCGTGCCGGTAAAGAAGGTGAAGCTGAACAAGACCATCGCGATCGGCAGCAGGCCCTTGCGGGCGGACTGGGGGGCTTCGCTGAGGGGAAATTCGCTGGGTGAGCTCATTGCACGGGGGCTCCGGGTTTGTAGTTGGGAGCAGAAAGAGCAATATGCGGGCCGCTTTTTCCTGCGCCGCCACCCGGAAGAAATCGGGCTGTTCGCCCAAAAATCCATATGCACTGTGCACATTAAAGCTGCGATCTGACGATCTGGAGTGTGCGGGACGACTTATTTTGAGGCGCCCATGCACCAAAGCGGGCCTGGGCTGGGTAGTAATCACCCAGCCCACGGCGGTTTACGCGGTCCCGTCCAACCCCATTTGCCAGAAATCAGCCTCCAGGTTGGAGGCCTGGCCAAAAATGCCTGCCAGTTCGGCGAACCGCTGCTCGGTCATGCTGCGCGCTGCCAGTTCGTCCAGGTGCTTGCGCGCTGCTGCGGCCACCCCTTGGTAGCCCTCCCCGGCATACTCGCCAATCCACTCGCGGTAGGGGTGATTGCTCAAGTCGCCAATGCGCTCGGCAAGGGTCCGGCCGATTTCGGCATAGCCGATCACGCAAGGTGCCAGTGCCACATGCAGCTCCAGCAGGTCGCCGGCTGCGCCGCAGTCCAGCACATAACGGGTGTATGCCACCGTGGCCTGATGCTCTGGTGCGGCCTCGATGTCTGCCTGGGTCAAGCCCCAGCGCGCGCACAGGCGCAAGTGCAGCTCGGTTTCATCCAGGATCGCCGACAGCCCGGCCTGCGCCGCACGAATGTCTGCCGGGCGACGGCTTTTGTAGGCGGCCAACGCCCAGGCGCGGGCGAACTGGATCAGGAACAGGTAATCCTGCACAAGGTAGGTCCGGAACGCTTCCTCGCTCAGCGTGCCCTCGCCCATCTGCCCCACGAAGTCATGGTCTACGTAGTTGTTCCATTGTGGTGTGGCAGCGGCCTTGAGGCGCTCGAAGATATCCATGCTCATTTGCCCTCTGGGTACACTGCATCGAAGAAAGCCAGCTCCAGCGCCACCGTGCGCTGGTAGAAGTCACTTGCCAATGCGGCCTCGTGCGGGCCGACGCGGTCCAGTTCGGCCTGCAGGAAAGCGACGAATGCCTGGAATGCCGGGTTGTCATGCAGGGTAATCCACTCGGCATGGACGAAGTTGTCCGGCATCGGTTTCGGCGCGTTGAGCGCCCAATCCAGGTACAGGCCTTCGGCAACGTTCAGCACCGCCAGTGCCGCTGCATAGGAACGGGTGGCTGCCGCTTCGCGCATGATCGCCTTGAAACCAGCGGTAGGCGCGGTATCGGCCGGTTCAATGCGTTGCGCCGGGCTGACACCCAAGGCCTCGAAGGCACGCAGGAAGTAAGTGTTCTCGTCACTGCAGATCATCCCGGCAAAGCGGCCGAAGCGCAGGCGGGCTTCAAACGTGTCAGCGGTGGCGATGGCCGCGCCTAGCAGGGTCACGAAGCTGTCGAGGAAACGGTGGTCCTGAACCAGGTAGTCGACCATGATCGGGTCAGGCAGGCTGCCGTCGCACAATCGGGTCACGAAACGGTGGCCAACGGCCGCCGACCAGGTCGGCTCGTTCTGGCGGCGCAGGGACTGGCTGAAACGTTCGGTCATGTTGCTGTCCTTGATGAGGGTGACAGCGAGACCTTGAAAGTTGGCATGGACTGGCCTCGCAGTGAGGCCGGCAAAAAGGCAGGTTACAAGCCCCATCCCTTCGCCGGCATGATCCGGATCAGGTTCGAAGGGTCACCGCGCTGTAGCGTTCAGCGGTTTCTCAGCCCATTGCCGGGCTCCCCTTGGTAGCGCTCAGGTATACCCGAGGGCGCCGCGCCTGTCACTACTTCAACTACCCAACCTATGAGCGAGACTTAAGCCAATGCAGACATCCGCCATGAGCGATGCGGCCATTGCCAATCAATCCACCAACGGCGGTTTCAGCGGCGACGGCGCGCTGGAAGTGTGGCCCCTAAAGGCTATTGGCCACCAGTCATCAGGCTGTCATCTTATTGTCGTATTTTCCGAGCATTACCCAGGGTCGGGAACTATCAGCAGTGATTCGCCGTTCGCTTTCCTCCACCAGCCTTCTGCGACTGCTGATCCTGATGCTCTGTGCAGCGACCCTGGCGTTTCTCTGGGGGCTGCACGTCACCCAGAAAGCCGCCGCCCGACAGAATGCACTGTCGACCAAGGCCATCGAGCACCTGAACCTGGCCAGCATCGTGGGCGAAAGCCTGCGACAGCTTGTTGACCGCGCCCAGGCGGTGGGTCGTGTTACTCAGGACGACATGAAAGCGCGGCGCCAAGGCAACCTCAGCCTGGCAGCAGACACAGTGTTCAAGCGCTTGAGCCTGTACGACCGACAAGGCCGGCTGCTAGCGGCCAGCCATACCGATGAGGCCGCCGAGTTGCCGGCAGACTGGTTGCGCCAACTGCAGCGGCACATTGACCGCTACGGTTTCAAACCTTTCCTGCCGAGCATTCAGCCTGTCAGCCAAGACGCTGCCCCGCCCACTGGGCGCCTGCCCTTCCTGCTGCCGTTGACCAATTCGAACGGCCGGGAAATCGACAACCTTTTGGTGGTGCAATTGGACGTCGGCTACCTGGCGGTGCTGTTCCAGCCTATCGACCTGGGCAACAGTGGCCTGGTGCGTCTGCTGCAGGATGACGGCCTGGAGCGGCTGCGCATCGACAACAGCGGCGTGGTGACTGCGGGCGACCTATCGCAGCCACCGCTGCCGGCGCTAAACACCGAAGCGGGCATGCTGACCCAATACGTAGCGGGTGATGCCTATCAAAGCTTGTACCGCCATGTACCCGAGCACGGCTTCAGCGTGGTGGTCAGCCAGCGCCAGGCAGAAATACTCGCACCCTCGACGCTGGCCTATTCCCGGCAGTTCTGGTTGAACCTGAGCATGACCCTGATGATCCTGGCCAGCCTGCTATGGACCTTGCGCCTGCTGCGCAAACGCCAGGAGGCATTCGACGCGCTGGAACATGCCCAGCAGGTCAATCAGCAACTGATCGTACGCCTGGAGGATGAACACCGGCGCAGCAGCCACGCCGCCGCCACCGACCACCTCAGCGGCCTGCACAACCGCCGCCAGTTCGTTGAAGTGGCCAGCCAGGCGCTGACTCGGCAACGTGGCAAGCGCCGACTGATGGCGATCCTGTTCATCGACATGGACCGCTTCAAGTCGATCAACGATTCGCTCGGACACAAGATTGGTGACCTGCTGCTACAGGCTGTGGCCGGGCGTATCCAGCGCCTGCTGGAGCCCGGCGACGAGGCTTCGCGCTTTGGCGGCGACGAATTCGTGGTGCTGCTGGCCGGCGAGCGCAGCGAGGAACAGATCAACGCCTGGGTCCACGAACTGGTGCAGAAACTGTCGGCCGCGTACGCCCTGGATGGCCAAGAGGTCAACACCAGCCCCAGCGTAGGGGTGAGCATCTGCCCGCGTGATGGCCAGGACATCGACAGCCTGATACGCAGTGCCGATGCTGCCATGTACTCGGCCAAGCAGGCAGGACGCGCGCAGTATCGCTTTTTCGACCCCTCGCTGAACCTGGCCGATATCCAGGCTTTCACCCTTGAGCAAGCGTTCGGCAGTGCCTTGGCCGAACGTCAGTTCGTGCTGCACTACCAGCCACAGATGCGCCTGGACACACACCAGGTGCAGGGCTACGAGGCGCTGGTGCGCTGGGACCACCCCGAGTTCGGCCTGCTGTACCCGGACCGCTTCATTGACCTGGCCGAGCGCAGTGGTTTTATTGTCGAACTGGGTTGGGAAGTACTGCAGCTGGCCTGTGAAGCCTTGTCGAGCTGGGATGCCCAAGGCCGCAAGACACGGCTGGCCGTCAATGTCTCCGCCCTGCAGCTGCGTCAAGCCGACTTCGCTGACCGGCTGCTGAGCAAATTACAGCATCATGGCATCGCGCCCCAGCAGCTGGAGCTGGAAATTACCGAAACCACCATCCTCGACCCCGAAGGCACGGCGGTGACTCACTTGCATACGTTGCGCGGCGCAGGTTTGGGTATCAGTCTGGACGATTTTGGCCGTGGCTACGCCGGCTTTGCCCACCTGCATTCACTGCCCCTGAGCAAGCTGAAGATTGATCGTTCGCTGATCGCGGCGCTGTCCAACAGCCATGACGACAGCCCGATCGTGTCCTCCACCATCATCCTGGCCAAGCGCCTGGGCCTGGAAGTGGTGGCCGAGGGGGTGGAAACCCGTGAGCAGGTGGTATACCTGAAGCTCGCCGGCTGCGATATCGCCCAGGGCTACCACTTCAGCCGGCCACTGTCGCTGCCGCAGCTGTGGGCTTACCCGCCCTTCAACGGTGTCGAGGACAAGGCATGCGTGTATTGAGCGCAACGACAGGCTTGCCGAGGACGTTGGGCAAGGACAGACAACGCATTTCGGTTTATCGTGTACCGATCACACACCGACACCCGCACCATGACCGATATCGAGCGCTACCTTCGCGCCGCCACCCGTGACAACACCCGGCGCAGCTACCAGGCCGCCATCGAGCACTTCGAAAGCCACTGGGGCGGCTTTCTCCCGGCCACCGCCGAAAGTATTGCTCGCTACCTGGCCGATCATGCCGACCAGCATGCAGTCAGCACCCTGCGTCAACGCCTGGCCGCGCTCAGCCAATGGCACGTCGCCCAAGGCTTCCCCGATCCGACCAAGGCGCCGTTGGTGCGTCAGGTGCTACGCGGCATCCGCACCCTGCACCCGACGCCACCCAAACAGGCCGCCCCGCTGTTGCTGCAACACCTGCAAACCGCTGTAGCGTGTTTTGAAGAAGAAGCCCGACAAGCCCGCGAGCACCATGATTTGGCAGCCCTGCGCCGGGCTCGCCGTGACAGCGCCTTGCTGTTGCTGGGTTTCTGGCGTGGTTTTCGCGGCGATGAGCTGGCACGCCTGCGCATCGAACACATCCAGGCGCAAGCCGGTGTCGGCATTACGCTTTTCCTGCCGCGCAGCAAGGGCGACCGCGAAGCCTTGGGCGTACAGCACCGCACCCCTGCCCTCAAGGCCTTGTGCCCTGTCACAGCCTACCTGCAATGGCTTGAAGTCGCCGGTATTGCCCATGGGCCGGTGTTCCGCAAACTCGACCGCTGGGGCAACCTTGGCGACAACGCGCTCAACAGCAACAGCCTGGTGGGCCTGCTGCGGCGCATGCTGGAACGCGCCGGTGTGCCGGCGGCACTGTATACCGGCCACTCGCTACGGCGTGGCTTCGCCACCTGGGCCACGGCCAATGGTTGGGAGCTGAAGTCGCTGATGAGCTATGTGGGCTGGAAAGACGCCAAGTCGGCGCTGCGCTACATCGACTCGGCACAGCGTTTTGGCGAACTGGCCGTGCTACCGGCCAGTCAGGTGCAACCGCTTATTCCTTGAAGCTGTGCCTGGCAACGCCGCCCGTTTCCGGGCGGATGGCATACAGGTCGCCAGCGTCCGGATAATGGTGCAGGTCTTCTGGCGTCATGTCGTAACGCGCGGTGCTGATGTACAAGGTGTTCATCCCGGGCCCGCCAAAGCAGCAGCTGGTGGGGCACGGTACTGGCATCAACACCTGGTCGGTCAGGTGCCCGTGGCGGTCGTAGCGCAGCAGGCAGCTGCCATGGTACTGGCACACCCACAGCCCGCCGTCGCGGTCCAGCGCCAGGCCATCCGGCCGGCCCAGTTCGGCGGGGGTTTCGGCAAACAGCGTAACAGCGCCCAGCCGGCCTTCGATGAGGTACTCGGCGCGGTAGATCGCACGCGCCGCCGAATCGACGAAGTACACCGTGTGGCCGTCCTGAGACCAGGCAAGGCCGGTGGGCAAAGCCATGTCATCGTGGATCACCTGGTCGCTCAATTGCCAGTCAAAACGAAAAAGCGCCCCGGTACTGCCGCTGAGGGCCTCGTCCATCAGACCGGTGACGAAGCGTCCCTGCGGGTCGCAGGCGCCGTCGTTGAAGCGGTAAGTCGAGCGCGGATGCACTGATGCCGAATGCTGGCTCACCTTGCGTGCTGGCACATCGAAGATGGCCACGCTGGCATCCTCGGTGAAAATCAGGTTACCCCGGTCGGTCAGCGCCAAGGCGCCAATGCGCGCGGCCGACTCGTAAAGGCACTCGACTTCGCCATCGGGTGTCAGGCTGTTGATGCGCCCGCCAGAGATATCGACAAAATACAATACGCCGCTGCGCTCATCCCAGACCAGGCTTTCACCAAGATCCGCGCGCGTGTTGGCAACTTTGACTGGCACGTAATTGCATTCCTTGATGCGGTTCCAGCGCTCGGCCACCTGCGCCAGGTCGCTGGCCTGCACGCGGCCAAGGTCACGAGGGTAGCTGACGCCGCTGTTTTCGTTGAAGCGTGTGGCGGTGAACTGGCCGTTGCTGGCGCGCAAGATGTAACCCGTGTCATGGCACAGCGCACTGGCCAGGTAAAGCACGCCGGGCGTCACCCACTCGGGCTTCAGCTCTTCAGGTGGTTGGCTGATGCCCCACATGCGGGTTTTGGCCACCGGCGAAATGGCATTGACCAGAATACCGTGCTCCTGGCCCTCCATGCTCAGGGCGTTCATGATGCCGATCTGGGCCATCTTGCCCGCGGCATAGGCCACCAGGCCGGGTTGCGCATAGCGCTGGTACATGGCGCGGTCCGAGGTGGTCAATACCACCCGTGGCGCTGCTGAGCGCTTGAGATGTGGCCAGGCATGCTTGGCCAGCCATACGGGGGCCTGCACATTGATGCCCAGGGCGCGTTGCAGGAAGGCATCTTCCTGGACCTCGATGCGTTGGTAATCGACCCAGCCGGCATTGTGGATCAGGATATCCAGCGCACCGAAATGCTCGATGGCCAACTCGACCAGCTGCTTGCAGCCTTCCTCGCTTTCCAGTTGGCCGGCGTGCCCAACCACTGCGAAGCCTTTGGCACGCATGGCCGCCAGTGCGTGCTCAAGCGCCGAGCCATCTTGCCCTTGCCCCGAACGGTCAGTGCCCAGGTCGCTGATGACTACCCGCGCGCCGCGTTCGGCCAACGCCATGGCATAGGCCAAGCCCAGGCCCTGTGCGGCACCGGTGATGACCGCAACTTTAGTATGAAAAGGGTCTGTAACGGGCATTTCTGACTACCTTCAGTTCTCCTTTTTACGATATCAACAAAAAAATCAATGACTTAATATTAAAAGCATGCAACTTTGATATCCCATGAATATCACCGCCGAGTCGCCGCGCTGCAGGAATGCTGGATGATCGAAACACGTTTGCTCAGGCAGTTCATCGCCGTGGCCGAAGAGCTGCACTTTCACAAGGCCGCCCAGCGTTTGCACATGGCGCAACCGCCGCTGAGCCAGGCGATCAACCGGCTCGAGGAAAAGCTCGGCTTCGGCCTGCTTCTGCGCAACAAGCGCGGGGTGCGCCTGACCGCAGCGGGTGCAGCGTTTCTCGACACCGCCTACCGCACGCTTGCTGAACTGGAACAAGGGATCGAGTACGCGCGCAACGTTTCTGCGGGGGTCAGCGGCAAATTGACCATCACGGCCATTTCCATCGCCTATTACGACTCGCTGCTCAACCGCTTGCGCCGCTTTCGGGAGACTTATCCGAACGTGCAGCTGACCATCCGCGAGATGCCATCCGCCTCTCAGGCCAAGGCCTTGCTGGCCGGTGAGGCGGACATCGGCTTCATGCGCAGGCTACCGCTGCCGGCCGGCACCCTGGAGGCACGCTTGCTGCTTGACGAGCAGATCGTCATGGCGCTGCCCGCCAGCCATCCCAAGGCGCGGCACGAGGCCGTCGACCTGCGCGAGTTTGCCGATGAGGACTTCGTGTTCACCCCGCAAGCGCTGGGCGGGGGTTACCACGCACAGTTGGTTGCGCTGTGCGAGTCGGCCGGGTTCTACCCCAAGGTCGTGCAGGAGGCGGCGCAGATCCACACCCTGCTGGGTCTGGTGGCTTGCGGCTTTGGCGTGGCCCTGGTGCCGGAGTCGTTCGTCCGCTCGACCCCGCGCGAACGCGTGCGGTTTTGCCCGATCCGCCCTATCGATGACCAGCCCGCCCCAGGGCTTGGGCTGTACATGAAATGGAGCGCCCAAAATACTTCGCCAGCGCTGGCCAACTTCATTGCCATGTTCGAGACGCAGCAATAAGGCCATTTCTGCACGGTGTTCAGCCTCGCTTCGCGCAGCGCCACAGCCGACCGATATCACAAGCCCTGGCCTGCAACAGCTCGGCAGCATTTGCACACGCCAGCTCCAGGCTCATCGGTCCGCTGGCTAGGGCAAATGCAGCATCGACCCCATGGGCATACAACTGCTGATACCCCTCCCCCAAGGTCCCGGCCAGTACCACCACCGGCACGCCATGGCGCTTGGCAACCCGCGCCACCCCCATCGGCGTCTTGCCGCGCAGTGTCTGGGCATCGAAACGCCCCTCGCCCGTCACCACCAGATCTGCCCCCTGCGCCAGGGCGTCAAGGCCAGCCAGCTCAGCCACGACTTCCACCCCGGGGCGGAACTGCGCGTCCATGAATGCCCGGGCAGCGAAGCCCATGCCACCCGCCGCGCCACAACCAGGGTAATCGCGCACATCCTCGCCCAACAGCAGCGCACAATGGTCGGCAAAATGATTCAGCGCGTGGTCCAGCGCCTCCACTTGCTGCGGGTTGGCACCTTTCTGCGGGCCGAAGATCGCCGATGCGCCGTTGGCGCCACACAAGGGGTTGTCGACATCCGCTGCGACTTCAAACTGCACCCCGGCCAGGCGCGGGTCGAGGCCGCTGGCGTCGATATGGGCCAGCTTGGCCAAGGCCAGGCCGCCCTCTTCCAGCGCTTGCCCGTCAGCATCCAGCAGGCGCAGGCCAAGCGCTCGCAACATGCCACTGCCGGCATCGTTGGTGGCGCTGCCACCGATGGCCAGCACCACGCGCCGAGCGCCGGCGTCGAGGGCTGCGGCAATCAGCTCACCGGTACCCCAGGTGCTGCTGCGGCAAGCATCGCGCTGGCCGGTTGGCACCCGTTGCAGGCCACTGGCCTGGGCCATTTCGATGATTGCGGTGCGACTTTGCGGCAACCAGCCCCAGCCAGCCTCGACGTGCTGCCCCAATGGCCCGCGCACGGTCTGGCGGCGCAATTCACCGCGGCTGGCGGCCAGGATCACCTCCATGGTGCCTTCGCCACCGTCGGCCATTGGGCACTCGACCAGCTCAGCCTCCGGCCACGCTTCGCTCAGGCCCGCAGCGATGGCGCGGGCGACACCGGCAGCGTCGAGACTGTCCTTGAACGAGTCGGGGGCAATGACGATTTTCATGGGGTTTCTCCTGTCCTGATGAGCGGCATGCTGACAGGTGGCTGGCCAGGTGGCCTCAGTCAAATGCACAAAACGCCGGCCGGGTTGTTTGGGCAGATGCCTTTTTGCCTGTTCTGGCCCAATCGCCGGCAAGGGAACACTTCAGTCAGCTGGCAACAGCTGCAACCCCAGATACAAGCTGAGCATCCCTTCCAGGCGCAGCGGGTCGACCTCACTCAGCTCGGCTATGCGCTCCAGTCGATAGCGCAGGCTGTTGCGGTGGATGCCCAGGGCATCGGCACAGGACTGGCTCTGGCCGTCATGGGCACACCAGGCGCGCAGGGTGGCGAGTAACTGGCCACTGCTGTCCTTGGCGCGGATGCGCTGCAACGGCTCCAGCAGCTCGTCCAGCGCGTCGTCGTTACGGTGGCGCCACAGCAGCGCCGGCAGCCGGTAGCGCTGCAGGCTGAGCAATCGTTCGCTGGGCAATACCTCGCGGCCGTAGGCCAGCAAGTCACGCACCCGGCGGTAACCACGGCGTAACTGCTCCAGGCTCTGCGCTGCACTGCCCAGGGCCAGTCGCTCAATGTCCCAGCCGTGGCGTTGCAGGCGTTCCAGCAGGCGCAATTCATCCAGGGCCACGCCTGCCGGGCGGCACCACAGCAACGACTGGCGAGCCGGGCTGACGCACCAGCTATCCGGATAACGGCTCATCAACCATGCGGCCAGCGCCTCGGCAGGTGGCCCCGACGTAATCTCGAACAGGCACGGTATCCGCGGTAGCTGAGGTTTCAGGCCCAACTGACGGGCTTCGTCCAGCAAGCGCGGCGAGTTACCGCTGCCGCCGAGCAATAGCGCCAGCAGGTCGTCACAGCGCTGCCTTCGCCATTGCTGGTCAGCCTGTAAATTGCGTTGGGCCAGCAGCATTTCGGCGGTCATGCGCACCAACTCGCCATAGGTGCGCACCTGCTGCGGGTCGCCAGTCAGGCCCAACACGCCCATCAGCCGCCCATCGAGCATCAATGGCAGGTTCACGCCGGGCTGCACGCCCTTCAGGCACTTGGCCGCGTCGGTATCCAGTTCGACGATCCGGCCATTGGCCAAGACCAGCTGCGCGCCCTCGTGACGGGTGTTGATACGCTCCGGCTCACCGCTGCCCAGGATCAACCCCTGGCTGTCCATGACATTGACGTTGCAAGGCAAGATGGCCATTGCCCGGTCAACGATATCCTGCGCCAGGTCATGGTCGAGTTCGAACATTGCGGGGTCCTTTAGGTGTTTGGCTTTTGGGCTCGGGCACAGCAGCCTGGGCCAAGCGCTGTGCAAAAGCACAAAGACAGGCTGGCCGCAGTCCCCGAGACTCGTCAGGGCGAGCGCCGGAACAGGCGACGCGGCGAAAACCATAACAACAGAGAACCCGATCATGGCACACAGCCCCGCCCCTGACCAAGGCACGGACACCACCCGCAACGCGCTGTACCGGCGTATCACCTTGCGGCTGATTCCGTTCATTTTCATCTGCTACCTGTTCAACTACCTGGACCGCGTCAACGTCGGCTTTGCCAAGTTGCAGATGCTCGACGCCCTGAAATTCAGCGAAACGGTGTACGGCCTTGGCGCCGGCATCTTCTTCATCGGCTACGTACTGTGTGGCCTGCCAAGCAACCTGGCCCTCAACCGCTTCGGCCCACGGCGCTGGATCGCGCTGATGATGATCGCCTGGGGCAGCCTGTCCACCTGCCTGCTGTTCGTCACCACCCCTACCGAGTTCTACACCCTGCGCCTGCTAACCGGCGCTGCCGAAGCCGGCTTCTTCCCGGGTGTGGTGCTGTACCTCTCGCGCTGGTTCCCGGCGGCCCGGCGCGGCCGCATCATGGCCCTTTTCATGTCGGCGATCCCGGTATCGGGCCTGCTTGGCGGGCCGTTCTCCGGCTGGATCCTCGAACATTTTGCCGCCGGCCAGCACGGCCTGGCCGGCTGGCAGTGGATGTTCCTGATCCAGGGCCTGCCAACCGTGGCCTTGGGCGTACTGGCGGTATTCCTGCTCAGTGACGGCTACCAGAAAGCCGCCTGGCTGAGCCCGGCTGAACGTCAACTGATTGCTGCCGACCTGCAGGCCGATGCCGCAAGCACACCGGACACCACCAGCGACAGCGTGCTAGCCGTGTTGACCAACCCGCTGATCTGGACCTTCGGCTTCGTCTACTTCTGCATCCAGAGCGGCGTGTACGCGATCAACTTCTGGCTACCCTCGATCATCAAGAGCATGGGCTTCGACAACCCGCTGCTGATCGGCTGGCTCAGCGCCATCCCGTACCTGCTGGCGGGTGTGTTCATGATCCTTTGCGGGCGCTCGGCCGACCTGCGCAACGAGCGCCGCTGGCACCTGGTGGTGCCAATGCTGATGGGCGCCGTCGGCCTGCTGATTGCGGTGAACTTCGCCGGCAACCCGACTATTGCCATTCTTGGCTTGTCGATCGCCACCATGGGCGCGCTTACCGGTTTGCCGATGTTCTGGCCAATGCCGACTGCGCTGCTCAGTGCCGGAGCCGCCGTGGCAGGTCTGGCGATCATCAACTCGGTAGGCCAGATGGCGGGGTTTCTCAGCCCGTACCTGGTCGGGTTCATCAAGGACCAGACCGGCTCAACCGATGCCGCACTGTATTCGCTCGCGGCGTTGATCGTATTGGGTAGCCTGGTGGCCTTGCGTGTAACGCGAGCGGGTTCGCTGAGTACTGCACGGGCGAGTTGAGGCATTGGCCGGCTTGCCCACACCCACAGGTTTTCAAGCCTGTTGGCGCGGGCAAGCCTGCAATGAAGCCCACTCAAGCCACACCCTCCACCGATCGTCAGCTCAACGCATCCCCTTCCCGCCCCAGGCGTCAAATGGTTCCAAAGGCCCCTTTGGAGAAGCCCCATGACCCAGTACGCCGTGGCCCGCTTGGCCCAGCTCGACGAACACCGCCCCCTGCGCGTGCAGGCCGGTAGCGAAGAACTCATCCTCGTCCGCCAAGGGGAGCAGGTACACGCTTATCAAGGCAACTGCCCCCATGCCGGGGCCCCACTCGACGAAGGTGTAGTCTGCGGTGGCCTGCTGGTCTGCCCTTGGCACAAAGCTGCGTTCGCCGTTGACGACGGCGTGGTTTGTGAGCCGCCTGCACTCGCCGACCTGCGCCGCTACAAGGCGTGGATCAAGGGCGATGAAGTCTGGGTCGATGACCAGCCCCTGCCGGCAACCGAACCGCCCAGACACAGCGATGCCCGCTGTTTTGTGGTGGTCGGCGCCGGTGCCGCCGGCAGCGCCGCCGTCGCCACCCTGCTGGCTCATGGCTTCGCTGGGCGGCTGGTATGGATCGATCAGGAGCGCCAGCCGGCCTACGATCGCACAGCTCTGAGCAAATTCGTGATTGCCGGGCAGATGCCGCCCGATGAGGTCCCCGCGCTGCTCGAAGCCGACGCCCTGCGCAAGGGCCAGCTGGAGCGCAAGTACGGCAAGGTACGCACCCTGAACAGCCAGAAGCGCCAGGTCACCCTCGCCGATGGTCAGCAGATCGATTACGACGCCTGCCTGCTGGCAACCGGCGGAAAAGCACTGCGCCCAGACATTCCCGGTGCCGACCTGCCCGGGGTGTTCACCCTCCGCTCACTGGAAGATGCTGCACAGTTGCTCGACGCAGCCGAGCCTGGCCAACCGGTGGTCATCGTCGGTGACGGCTTTATCGGCCTGGAGGCAGCCTCGGCATTGCGCAAGTATGGCTTGCAGGTGCACGTGGTCTCGCGCCACGAAGTCCCTCTGGCCCGACAGTTGGGCGAGCGGATCGGGCGCTGCATTCGCGCGCTGCATGAACAAAAAGGCATCACTTTCCACGGCCCCACCGAGGTCGAGCGGCTCGAAGGCCTGGTCAAGGTCGAAGCGGTGCAACTGGCCAATGGTGAACGGCTGCAGACCCCCTTGGTCCTGCTCGGCACCGGGGTAAAGCCCGCCACCGCGTTCCTTCAAGGCGTGCCGCTTGGCGAAGACAAATCGGTGAGGGTCGACGCAGAAATGCGCGCAGCTGACGGTTTGTGGGCCGCCGGTGATATCGCCACCTTCCCGCTCACGGGGCGCCCGGTGCGCATCGAGCACTGGCGCCTGGCCCAGCAGCACGGGGTTATCGCCGCCGCCAACATGCTTGGCGAACAACGCCGTTATGCCGATGTACCCTTCTTCTGGACCTACCAGCATGGCCGTACCTATGAAGTGCTAGGCCATGCCAGAGACTGGAACCGGATCGAATTCGTCGGAGAGCCGGAAAACGGCGATTTCATTGCCCTGCAGTGTGTGGATGAACGCGTCGAGGCCGTTATCGCCAAGGGTTACTCCGATGCCATGGCGACGCTGTCGCAACGCCTGAAGCGCCCCTTGAGCCTGCAGGAGGCTGTGGCGCTCATTGGCTGAGGGGTGCCTTTCAATGCATCCCGGTTGTGTGTAAAACAGGTAGGTCAGCCCACTGCATAAGGACCCACGCGCATGATCTACCGCCCCCTCGGCCACAGTGGCCTGCAGGTTTCCGCCCTTACCCTGGGCAGCATGATGTTCGGCGAGCAGACCCGTACCGAGGATGCCCTGCGCATCATCGACAAGGCCTGGGACCAAGGCATCAACTTCATCGACACCGCCGACGTGTACAACGCCGGGCGCTCGGAAGAAATCGTCGGTGAAGCCGTGGCGCGCCATCGCCATGACTGGGTCGTCGCCAGCAAGGTCGGCTTCGGCCCGGCCGACGGCCTGCCCAACCGCAGCGGGTTGTCGCGCAAGCACATCTTCAATGCCGTGGATGCCACGCTGACCCGCATGGGCATGGACTACCTGGACATCTACTACCTGCACCGCGAAGACCACAAGGTACCGCTGGAAGAGACCGTGCAGGCCATTGGTGACTTGTTGCGCCAAGGCAAAATCCGCTACTGGGGGGTGTCCAATTTCCGTGGCTGGCGCATTGCCGAGGTCTGCCATGTTGCCGAGCGCCTTGGGGTGCCCAGGCCGGTAGTCAGCCAGCCGCTGTACAACATCGTCAACCGTCAGGCCGAGCCAGAGCAACTCACTGCTGCGGCCGCGCACGGTCTGGGCGTGGTGCCGTTCAGCCCGCTGGCGCGAGGTGTGCTCAGTGGCAAGTACGCGCCTGGGGCAGTGCCGGACGCTGGCAGCCGTGCCGGGCGCCAGGACAAGCGCATCATGGAGGTGGAGTGGCGCCAGGAATCGCTGGCGATTGCCCGGCAGATCCAGACCTATGTCGAGGCCAAAGGTGTGGGGATCGTCGAGTTCGCCATTGCCTGGGTATTGAACAACCAGCTGGTGAGTTCCGCAATCGTAGGGCCTCGCACCGAGGAACAGTGGGAGACCTATGGGGGTGCGCTGGCGGTGAAGATCACCGCAGAGGACGAGGCGTTCATTGACTCACTGGTGACGCCGGGGCATGCGTCGACCCCAGGGTTCAATGATGTCGCGCATTATGTGAGTGGGCGGTTGGCACGCAGCTGAGCGTCTTCCTGTACTGGCCTCTTCGCGGGCAATGGGGGCCCAACGCCGGGCTCCCGATCCCCTTTTTCACCGCGGCCCGATGCCTGGCTCATGACAGGACCTTGATGACCAGCAAATGCACCGGATAGAACAGGTAACCCCAGCGCCCCACCACGGGCACCCGCCATTCATCTTGCCGTAACAACAGCACCCCGAGCGGAATCGCCAGAGTTGCAGCAGTCAGTGTCAGCACCGTGAACGGCGCCAACAGGTGCTCGCGCAACCAGCTATTGGTCAGATTGCCGCCCGCAGCCAACAGGCAAGGCAACAACCCGGCAACCCCACCTTGCCTGCGCGCCATCAACCAGGCGCCCGGCAGCAACACCCCCGGCAACCCATACATCAGCTGCTCACGCAACAACCAACCCGCCAGCAGGCCGGCGATGCCAAGCACGCGTGCCGATATCAAGGGGTGATGCACACCCCAGGCAACCACCAACCCCAATAACAAGGTCGGCATCACGCTGAATGTCTGCGAGCCACTGTCCAGCCAACGATACGCAGGCTCGGACAGCACCGCGAACATCAGCATCAGCGCCAGGTAGCGCAGGTTGCCACGGGTATACAGCGCCCCCGCACGGGCTCGCCCAACATTCACTGCAATCGCCAGGCAGAACAGCGGAAACGCCAGCCGCCCCAACACGAACAGGCTATCGGCCTCGGGCCACAGAAAACGCAAGTGATCGACGACCATGGTCAACATCGCCGTCCATTTGACCAGATCCAGCCCGGCCGAGCGCAAGCGCTAGCGCTCTACGGGGCTGACGCCCAGATAACGTTCGGTCCACACTGCCAGAGGCAAGGGTGGTTGCTGTTCGATAATGCGTCGCCAGATCAACGCCAGGTCTGCACCACTGAACATCGAACCTGGGCCAGCGCCCTGGAACATCGAAGGCACATCGACAATCCAGCGCCCCTGGTTATCACGGTGGGCCATGTTGAAACGGAAGGTGTAGTTACCTGGAATACCCATACGCAGGTCGGTGACCACCAGCGCATCACCGATCTGGTCGTATCGCAGCCAGTCATCGGTGAACCAGCGCAACCGCTGGTGCAGAGGATCATCGCTCAGCGCTTGGGCAAGCTGCAGGTTACGTGACAAACGCTGCATCTCTGGCGGTTGCCGGTCGAATGCACTGCTGATGCCTTCGTAGTAATCCCCTTCCGCAGTCTTGGCCAGCACCCGCCAGACCAGGCTGTTGAAAGCGATCGGCACGGCGCGGACCTCGTTGGTAGCGATACCGCGCTGGTGCAGCGCCGCCTCGAAGCGCTGCTCGGCCGCCATGCGCCCGGCAAGGCCAAACCCTAGGTATGCGGTACTGAATACCAGCGCCAGGGTCAATAGGCGTTTAGCCCTGGCAGTCACGCCCTTGGCGATGGCATAGATGACCGCCAGCAGCAGTGGCACGGTATAGACCGGGTCGATGATAAACACCGCCGCCCAGCTTTGCGGGGTGCCTTGCAGTGGCCAGAAAAGCTGCGTGCCGTAGACCGTAAAGGCGTCCAGCAACGGGTGGGTAACCAGTACCAGCCAGAATGCGAGGAACAGCCTTGGCAAGGTATAGCCTTTGCCAGGCCAGCATTTGTTGACCAGCCAGGCCAGCAGCAAGGCCAGCCCAGTTAACACGAACAGCGAGTGGGAAAAACCACGGTGGTAGGTCATCTGCGACACCGGATCGGCGTAGCGAATGATCACATCCAGGTCCGGCAGCGTGCCCAGTGCTGCACCATACAGCAGCGAGCGTCGGCCCTGGATGCGCCCGAGCACGGTCCCTTGCAGCGCCGCGCCAAGTACGGCTTGGGTGATGGAGTCCAAGGTGGGGATTCCTGAAAAAGTCGTTTGCGCACGCTACCCCCATCCACCCCTGATGCGCAATTCTCCTGAATGGCTCAGAACAGCTGCCAGGTGTACACCAGCGTCAGGCGGTTCTCGTCGATATCACTGCGGTAGTTGGAGCGCGCCATGGCGTTCCTCACCCGTATCCCCAAGCCCTTCAGTGCCCCGCTCTGCACCGCATAGCCGATATCCAGATCACGCTCGCGATCACGCCCTTCGTAACCCAGCCCGGTATCGACATTGTTACCGGTTATGTAGCGCACGGTCGCTGTCAGGCCCGGCACGCCCATGGCGGCGAAGTTGTAGTCGTAACGCACCTGGTACGAGCGTTCGTCGGTGTAGGCAAACTCATAGGTCGGCACCTCATTGCCCAGCGGCGAGATGTTGGCGAATACCCGTGGGAACGGGCTATCGCCATAAATGCCCTGGTAGCCGGCATGGAAGCTGTGCCCGCCATGCCGGGCAGTGAACAGCGAGAAGAACGCCTGGTTGTCGATGTTGCCCAGCAGCGCATCGCCTTCCTCACGTGCGGTGAAATAACCCAGGTTGGCGCTGAGTACCCAGTCCCCGACGGGTTTGCTGTGCTTCAGGCCAACGAAGCCTTGTTGGTAGATGTCCTCCAGCTGACCGTACCAAAGGCTGACGTTGCTCTGGTTGGCATTGAACGCATAATCCCCACCCACGTAGTTGAACGCGTCGCTTTCGGCCTGTCGCATCGGCACATGGCCGAGCATCGCGTTCATCTTGCCGTCGCCACCTTCGTTGCGCAGGTGGGTGCTTTTCAGGTGCCCGGCCTGCACGGTCAGCCCGTCGATTTCTGCCGAACTCAAACTCACGCCCTGATAGGTGGGCGGCAACAGGCGAATATCACTGAAGGTCAGCACCGGCAGGTTCGGTTGCAGTTCACCTGCACGCAGTTCGGTTTTTGATATCCGTGCCTTGAAGGTCGGCGCCAGGCGGCTGTACTCGTCGGCAGCGCGGCCGTCGCCATGCACCGGCAACAGGCCGGTGTTGGTACGGTCTGGACTGCTGTCCAGCTTGATCCCCAGCAAGCCCAGGGCGTCCACGCCAAAGCCGACCGGGCCCAGGGTGTAGCCACTTTTGAAGTCGAGGATGAAACCCTGGGCCCACTCCTCGGCCTTGGACTGTTTGTTGGCCCCGACAATGTCGGAAAAGTCGCGGCTGAAGTAGTAGTTACGGGCACTCAGGGTGGCCTTCGAGTCCTCGAAGAAGCCGCCTTCGGCAGCCAGCAGTGGCTGGCTGAGCAATGTGAGGCCCAGGGCAACGCAAGGGGTGTGGTTCATTCCGAAGCTCTCTTGATCTTGTTTTTATGGGTAAAGCGTTGGAAACACGGCAGTTCATGGGGTACGGCGCAGCACCTCCCGGGCACCTGGTTGGCGCAGCCTCAGCATCGCGTGCGCCAGCAGGCCGAACAGCAGCCCCCAGAACGCCGCCGACAGGCCCAGGAAAGCCACCCCCGAAGCGGTGACCAGGAAGGTGAACAGCCCGGCGTCGCGCTCGGCCGGTTCTGCCAGGCTGCGGACCAAGGCTTCGCTGATGGCGCCATACAGGGCCAAACCGGCCAGGGCAGCGATCAGTACGGCGGGAAAGGCGGCGAACAGCGACATCAAGGTGGCCCCGGCAATGCCCAGTAGCAGGT
This sequence comes from Pseudomonas sp. YQ_6, assembly GCF_043103245.1. Taxonomy (NCBI): domain Bacteria; kingdom Pseudomonadati; phylum Pseudomonadota; class Gammaproteobacteria; order Pseudomonadales; family Pseudomonadaceae; genus Pseudomonas; species Pseudomonas sp. YQ_6. The sequence goes on along the minus strand of NZ_JBICJR010000068.1, from coordinate 135,822 downwards.
ACAACACACTGCCAGCCACCGCAGCTACATAGCGCCGTTGCGGGTTTTCATGGGCTTCATGGCCGGTGCACAGGCTGGCGGTAACCGCCGCCAGGTTCAGCCCGTGGCAACCGAACGGCGCCAGTAGCGCCCCAGCCAGGGCACTGGCGCTGATCAGCGGGCTGGCCGGCGTGGCGTAGCCAGCGTTGCGCAGTACCGCCATACCCGGCATGAATTGCCCGGTCAGTGCCACCAGCACCATCGGCAGCGCCAGGCTGAATACCGCCGACAGGCTGAACTGGGGGGTGATCCACTGGGGTGAGGCCAGTTCCAGCACCAGTACCTCGCTGCGCAACGTACCGCTGGCCACGGTCACCAGCATGCCCACGCCCAGCACCGCAGCCACTGCATAGCGCGGCTGCACCCGACGCATCAGCACGTAGGTGACGAACATCGCCAGTACCAGCAGCGGTTGCACCGGCAAGGCGCGGAACACCTCGATGCCAAAACTGAACAGGATCCCGGCCTGCATACCGGCAGCGATAGAACCCGGCAGGCGCGCGATGATGCGGTCGAAGGCCCCGCTGATGCCGATCAGCAGCAGGACCAGGTTGGCCACCAGGTAGGCCCCCACGGCCTGCTCCAGGCCCAGTTGCGGCAAGGCGGTGACCAACAGGGCCGACCCCGGGATTGACCAGGCAATCACTACCGGCACGCGGTAGCGCAGGCTGAGCAGCGCACCGAGCACCGCACTGCCCATGGACACGGCCCAGACCCAGGACGACAACTGCTGGTGCGACAGGCCGGCCGCTTCGGCGGCGTGGAAAATGATCACCAACGGGCCGGCATAGGAGATCGTCGTGGCAATGCTGCCGGCGACGATGGCCGACACAGAGCAGTCCTTGATCAGCGTTTTCATGAAGTTTCTCGCAAGCCAGCGGCCGCCCGTTGTGGCGGGCTCTTGTTTGGGTGTTGGCTGCTTCGCGGGCTTGCCCGCTCCCACAACGACTGCACAGGCTTCACCTATGGGAGCGGGCATGCCCGCGAAACAGCCCACTCGGTGGATCAGGCCTCCTGCAAAGCCCGCGGCCGCCCGCTGCGCTGCTCATCGGCACCGCCCTGGGCCTGCTGCAACTGGAAGTCGAACTTCAACTCGGCATGCCGACCCTCCGGCCCTTCGACGAACACCACCTCCCCGACCAGCCCGTCACGTGTGGCGTAGGCAAAGTCATCCCACAGGTACTTGTCCCCCGACAGGTTTATCTGCGTGGTCAGGTGCCGGTACCCGGGCGCCGAGATAAAGAAGTGCACATGCGCCGGGCGCTGGCCATGACGGCCCAGCAGGTCCAGGCATTCCTGGGTTGGCCCCTGCGGGTCGCAGCCATACCCCGATGGCACGATGGAGCGCGCACGGTAGCGCCCCTGGGCATCGGTAACGATGCGCCGACGCAGGTTGTACGCCGACTGGCTTCGGTCGAAGAACGAGTAGGTACCACGGGTATTGGCATGCCACAGGTCGACCGTGGCACCCGGCAGCGGGCGTCCGTGCGGGTCCAGCACCTGGCCTTCCAGGAACATCACCGTGGCCACGCCCTCCTCGCTGCCATCGTCCATGCGCACTTCACCTTGGGCAATCGGTGCGCCAGCCACGTACAACGGGCCTTCGATGGTGCGTGGGGTGCCGCCGACGCGCCCTGCCTCCTGGTCCTTGGCATCCTGCAGCAGGTCGAGGAAGTGTTCGAGGCCCAGCCCCGCCACCAGCAACCCGGCTTCGCCGCGACCGCCCAGGCGGTTGAGGTAGTCGACGGCGTGCCAGAACTCGTCTTCGCTGATGTCCAGGTCTTCGATCAGCCGCGCGGTATCCTGCAGCAGGCGCTGCACGATGCGTTTGAGGCGTGGGTTGCCGGCCGCATTACCAAAACCTGCTGCCTCCTCGAAGAACTGCTGTACCTCGGCAGTATGGGAAATGTTCACGGTCATGGGGGTTACCTCGTCTTGTTCTGTTCGGTTCAGGCCTGCGCCGCCAGGGCCTGGGCGTGGCGCCGACCACTGGCCAGGTGCACGGCCATGGCCAGCGCGGCGATGGCGCCAGGAATGGCGAAGGCGATGAAATTGAGTTGAAGTGGCAGGTTGATGCCCATCAGCGCACCGCCCAGCAGCGGGCCGACGATGGCGCCATTACGGCCAATGCCCGAGGCCCAGCCCAGGCCGGTAGAGCGCACCGACAGGCCGTACATCTGCGCAGCGCCGGCATACAGCAGAATCTGCGTACCAATGGTGGTGGCGCCGGCAATGAAGATCAGCAGGTACAGCACCGGCATCGGGCTGTTCACCCCCAGCAGGCTGATCGACAGTGCGGCGGCAATGAAGAACGCCACCTTCACCTTGACCAGGTTGTAGCGGTCGCCCAGCCAGCCGCCGAGGATCGCCCCGGCCATGCCGCCAAAGTTCAGTGCCAGCAGGAATGACAGGCTTGAGCCCAGGCTGTAGCCGGCGTTGGCCATCAGCTTTGGCAGCCAGGAGCTCAGGGCGTAGACCATCAGCAGGCAGCAGAAGAACGCAACCCACAGCGCCAGGGTGCGAATTGCCAGGCCATTGCGGAACAGTTCCAGCACCGAAGCGCCGCTGCCTTTGCGGTCAGCCGCCTGAAGCATGTCATCGGCCTGCACATCGCAATCCGGGTCCAGCCGTTTGAGCAGCGTGCGTGCTGCCTCGATACGGCCTTGGCGCACCAGGAAGCCGATGGATTCAGGCAGGTAGTAAAGAATCACCGGTAACAGCAGCAGCGGCACGGCCGCGGCAAAGAACATGGATTCCCAACCGAAGCGTGGCAGCATGAAAATGCCGACACCCGCCGACAGCATGCCGCCCAGCGAATAGCCACTGAACATGATCGCCACCAGCGTGCTGCGCAGGCGCTTGGGCGCGTATTCGTTCATCAGTGCCACGGCGTTGGGCATCAGGCCGCCACAGCCCAGGCCGGCGATGAAGCGGTAGATGCCAAACTCGCTCGGGCTGCTGGCAAAGCCATTGAGGATGGTCGCCCCCGAGAACAAGGCGAAACAGATGGCAATGCCCTTCTTGCGCCCGATGCGGTCGGCCAGGCTGCCGAAGGCCAGGGCGCCGAACATCATGCCGAACAGCGCATAGCTGCCCAGTGCACCAGCCTGCAATGGGGTCAGGCCCCACTCTTTCATGATGACCGGCAATACCACACCGTAGATGAACAGGTCATAGCCGTCGAAAATCAGCAGCAGGCCGCACCAGGCCATGACCATCCAGTGAAACGGGGTAAAGCGCGCATTGTCGATGATCGGGTGTACGTCAAGGGTTCGCATGGCATCTGTCGCTCTTGTTTTTGTTGTGGAAGAAAGCTTTGCCTTGAGGTTGCGGGTCAGCCGAGGTCGCCGCCCCCTACCGGCAGGGTCACGCCGGTGATGTACGAGGCTTCGTCGGACGCGAGGAACAGAATGGCCCCCACCTGCTCGTCGATGCTGCCGTAGCGGTGCATCAGGCTGCTGTCGAGGGTCTGGTCGACGATCTGCTGGTACCAGCGCTTTTCCTGCTCGGTTTGCTCTGCACTGTTGCGCGGTACCCGCCGGGGCGGTGCTTCGGTGCCACCCGGCGCGGTGGCGTTGACACGGATCCCACGGCCAGCCGTTTCGAAGGCCAGGCAGGCGGTGAGCGCATTGACGCCGCCTTTGGCCGCGCCATAGGGCACACGGTTGACGCCACGGGTGGCGATGGAAGAAACGTTGACGATGACGCCGCTGCCACGTTCAAGCATGTAGGGCAGCGCGGCATGGCAGCACCACAGTGTCGGGAATAGCGAACGGCGCACTTCGGCCTCGATCTGCTCGACTTCGTAGTGCTCGAAAGGCTTGGCCCAGATGGTGCCGCCGACGTTGTTGACCAAGATGTCGAGGCGGCCGAAGGTTTCCACCGCACTGGCCATGACCCGGGCGCAATCGGCGTGTTGTTCCAGGTCGGCGGTGAGGGTGAGCATGCCCTCGCCAGCCAGTTCGTGGACCAGCTCGGAACGGTCTACCGCCACCACTTGCGCGCCTTCAGCCTTCAGCCGCCAGCACACGCCCCGGCCGATGCCTTGAGCGGCACCGGTGACCAGGGCGACCTTGCCTTGGAATCTGTTGTTCATATGCAAATCTCCAGTTCGCGAGAGACCCTGTGGCAGCAATTGTCTTGCTCAAAGCCGGAAAGGCTGCGCGATCACTGTGGGAGCGGGCTTGCCCGCGAACACGGGCGAAGCCCGTGCCATCCACCGCGCAGCCTGCTTCGCGGGCTCGCCCGCTCCCACAGGGTCGGCGTATTGCTTTGAATCAGAGGGGCTGTCAGGCCGCAGCCGCAAACTTCTCGTAGTAGAAGTTGGCTGGGGTAATGCCCTGCTCGCGCACGTACTGGCTGACCGCTTCCACCATGGGTGGCGGCCCGCACAGGTACACGTCCACATCGCCGTCATTGAGGTGGCGTGGCTCGATGTGCTGGGTGACATAACCCTTCTGCGGGTACTGGCTGTCCGGGTTGGCGACGCAGGCGCTGTAGGTGAAGTTGGGGATGCGTGCCGCCAGCGCTTGCAGGCGGTCGAGTTCGACCAGGTCAAAGTCGTTGGTCACGCCGTAGATCAGGTGCAGCGGGTGCTCACTGCCCTGCTCGGCGATCTTCTCCAGCATCGCGGTGAACGGTGCCAGCCCGGTACCACCGGCCAGCAGCAACAGCGGGCGCTGGATCGGCCGCAGGTAGAAGTTGCCCAACGGCCCGGCCAGGCTCAGGCTGTCGCCGGCTTTGGCAAGGTTGGTCAGGAAGCTGCTCATCAGCCCACCTGGTACGTTGCGGATCAGGAAGCTGACTTCGCCGTCCTTCTGCAGCGAGCTGAACGAGTAGGCCCGGCTCTGCTCGCTGCCCGGCACCTTGAGGTTGACATACTGCCCCGGCAGGAAGGCCAGACGGCTCAGGGCCTCACCCTTGATCGACAGGGCAATGGTGCTGACCGACAGCTGGCGCACATCGCTGATGGCGGCCTCGAAACTGGCCTGCTCGGTCTTGCACAGCTGCGACGAAGCCGGGATGCGGATGACGCAGTCGCTTTCGGCGCGCATCTGGCACGTCAGCACGTAGCCTTCGGCGATTTCGTCTTCGCTCAAGGCATCTTCGATGAAGTTGTCGCCAAGGTCATAACGACCGGACTCAGCCTTGCACTTGCAGGTCCCGCAAGCGCCGTCACGGCAGTCCAGCGGAATGTTTATGCCTTGGCGGTAAGCGGCGTCGGCCACGGTTTCTTGACCGGTGGCTTCAATGAAACGGGTAACCCCGTCTTCGAAATTCAGTGCGATCTGGTAGCTCATGTTGCACCTCGCGGGCGAGCCGGGCCACGGCGCGTCACAAGACGCACCGGGCAATGCTCGAAAACCCTGTATCAGATGTGGTAGATGTCGATGACCTGGCGGACGTAGTCGTTCTTCAGCACCACCTTCTTGGCCTTGATCAGCGGCTGCTCACCGCGCAGGTCGAGGGTGTAGAAGCTGGTGCCGAAGTAACTGTCGGTGGTCTTGTAGCGGAAGCTGAGGGTGTGCCAGTTGAAGCGCACCTGGCAGCTGCCCTCGCCCTGCTCGACGATCTCGATGTTGCTGATGTTGTGCGAGGTGCGGGTGTCGGGCACGGTCGCACTGGAGCGCTCGGTCTTGATGCGGAACACGCGGTCTTCCAGGCCGCCACGGTTGCCATACCAGATCAGCGATATTTCGCTTTGTGGGTCTTCGGTGAGGGTGTCGTCATCGTCCCAGCTCGGCATCCAGAAGCTGGCATCGCTGGCGTACAGTTCCAGCCACTGGTCCCACTGGGCATCGTCCAGGTAGCGCGCTTCGCGGTACAGGAAGTCGCGCACGATTTCATACAGGCTCATTGCACGGCCTCCACGGGGATCAGCTGCTGTTCGTCCTTGAGGGCCTGGATCATGGTGTCCTGCCAATACTTGTGCTGTAGCACGAACAGGCCTTCGTCCTCGGTGCGCACGCCCGACAGCAGGGGTTCGAGTTCGATCTCCTTGGCCGCCTCATCGGCGCCTTCGACCCAGTGTTTGGCGCCGCGAGACATGTCGTTCCAGCCCGTGCCGCCACCATAGCCGGTCTGGCACGAGCGGAATTCTTCCAGGTCGTCCGGGGTGGCCATGCCGCTGACGTTGAAGAAGTCTTCGTACTGGCGAATACGCTTGGCGCGGGCATCGGCGCTCTCGCCTTTCGGCGCGATGCAGTAGATGGTGATTTCGGTCTTGTTCACCGAAATCGGCCGTGCAACGCGGATCTGCGAGCTGAACTGGTCCATCAGGTACACGTTGGGGTACAGGCACAGGTTGCGCGAATTTTCGATCATCCAGTCGGCACGTGCCTGGCCGAAATCGGCGGCCAGTTGGTCGCGGCGCTCATAGGCCGGGCGGTCTTCCGGGTTGGCCCAGCGGGTCCACAGCAGCAGGTGGCCGTGGTCGAAGGAATAGAAACCGCCGCCCTGCTTGGCCCAGGCGCCAGCACTCATGGTCTTGATCTCGTCACCCGCCTCGCGCTGCTTGCGCTGGTTCTGGGTGGCAGCGTAGTTCCAGTGCACGGAGCTTACGTGGTAGCCGTCGGCGCCGTTTTCGGCGGTGAGCTTCCAGTTGCCTTCGTAGATGTACGAGCTGGCACCGCGCAGCACTTCCAGGCCTTCAGGCGACTGATCGACGATCATGTCGATGATCTTCGCCGACTCGCCCAGGTGCTCGACCAGCGGCTTCACATCGGCGTTCAGGCTGCCGAACAAAAAGCCCCGGTACGACTCAAAACGTGCCACCTTGGTCAGGTCGTGGGAGCCGTCGCAGTTGAAGCTGTCGGGGTAGCCGGCGTTGCTGGGGTCTTTCACCTTCAGTAGTTTGCCGCTGTTGTTGAACGTCCAGCCGTGGAACGGGCAGGTATAGCTGGAACGGTTGCCGCGCTTGTGCCGGCACAGCATGGCACCGCGGTGGCTGCAGGCGTTGAGGAAGGCATTGAGCTCACCGTCCTTGTTGCGTGCGATGAAAATCGGCTGGCGCCCCATGGTCAGGGTGAGGAAGTCATTCTTCTCGGGGATCTGGCTTTCGTGGGCCAGGTAGATCCAATTGCCCTCGAAGATGTGTTTCATTTCCAGGTCGAACAGCCGTGGGTCGGTGAACATCTCCCGCTTGCAGCGGTAGATACCCTTTTCACGGTCGTCCTCGAGCATGGCATTGAGGTAGTCGAATCCCAGGGACATGGCCAGGGTCTCCCTTGTTATTGTTTAGACCTGGTCAGGTTAGAGGCTGGGATTGGGTCGCAATATCCGGTTTGTGCGGGGTGCTATCCGTTTTGTGCAGGTTGAGGTGACAGGTTCAACCGTCTCTTCGCGGGCGTACCCGCGAGAGACCGGTAGGGTTCAACGCCGGTTGCGCAAGGTTTCGGACGGCAATTCGCCAAACTGCTGTCGATACACCTCGGAGAAACGCCCGAGGTGCAGAAAACCATAATCCATGGCCAGTTCGGTCACGCTACGTACCGAGCAACTGGCATCACCCAGGCAGGCACGCACCTGTTCCAGCTTGCGTTGTCGTACGTACTGCTTGGGAGTGGTCTGCAGGTGCCGGTCGAACAGCGCATACAACGAGCGCAGGCTCATGCACGCCTGCTCCGCCAACGCCTCCGCTGTCAGCTCGAACTTAAGGTTGCGATCGATGTAGTCGATGATCCGCTCCAGGCTTGCACCCGGTGAGCTGAGGCTCTCGCGGCGGATATTGGTGCTCATCAGAGTCAGCAGCTTGCTGGCGACAATCTGGCTGTAATGGCCCTGCACCCTGGGCAGCGAATCGCTCACTTCCGCCTCATGACAAACCATGGCCAGCAGGTTCACGAAACCATCCAGCTCCTCCAGCCGGTAATGATTGCGCAAGAACCGCACGCCCCCATCAGGCCGCTGCCAGCGCTGTTCATCGCAGATCGAGTCCAGCAGCCGGGTCGGCACCTTGAGGATGAACTTCTCGCAGTCTTCCGAGTAAGTCAGGTCAACCGGATCGTCCGGGTTGATCAGCAGCAGCTCGCCCGGCACCAGGTGCTGCTCGCGCTTTTGCCCGCGCCACAGGCAGTTGCCATTGAGCAAGACTTGCAGGTGGTAGATGGTTTCCAGCGCAGGCGACGTCACGCGAACACTGCCGCCATAGCTGATACGGCACAGGTCGAGCTCGGCGAACTTGCGATGGCTGAGGCTGGCCTGGGGGTGGGTGGTACGGGACAGACCGATGCAATGCTGGCCTACATGCTGGTTCACATAATCGGACACAGCGTAAGGATCGGCGTGGTGAAACACGCTACTGCGCTCGCTCAGCAGGCGGCTTTCCATAGGCAAGGCACTCGGTATCGTTATTGTTCTGGTCGCCGCGCCCTACCGCCTTGTGGGCTGTGGTTGCGGTCATCACGGTCATTCTATCGGGCTGGCAGCGCGTCGCAGGGGCAGGCGACAGCCGGCGGACAGGGACACTACAGCAAAAAGGCGGGGGTTGGGCAATGCAACGATGGGATTGGCCGGGCGGATAGCGGACAGGTCCGGCGTCATGCGTGTTCGTTTATCGAACAGTATCTTCCGGTACTCGCGTGGCCTGCGCGTGACGGCGGACCAGGCACTCCTGCAACAACCGTCATTCACTGCACCGGCAGGAAGTTCATCAGCAACAGGCTCTGAGCGTAATTCAAGCCAATGCGCCGATAACGCTCATCCAGCAACTCGGCCAGCAAGTCCAGCCGCGCGACGATCTTGCCGAATTCAACAGCAAAACTCAGGTTGCTGCCCTCCTCCGAGATTTCGTTCGAGAACAGCAACAACACCCCATTGGCATCCTGCCGTTGGCTGAGCATCCATGTTGCCTTCTCGATATTGCGCGCGGCGTTGTTGACGAACAGTGGATCGATGGTATCGGTCATGTAGAACTCGGTACGCCCGCCATGTGCGGTGATCAGCATGCTGCCAATGGCGTAGATGAAGGCGCCGACCCGGTCCCCACGAAACTCCGGGCTCAGGGCGTAGCTCAATGCCGCCAGGTCACGGCGGTTGCCCAGTTGCGGCAGCGGCCGGCGCTGTTCGATGGCGATGCGGATCTGTCGCTCGGCGGTGGCGGCGTCCAGGTAACCAGACATCTTCCACTGGCTGGGGTTGCGCAGGTACAGCTTGTTCATCAGCAGGTACAGGCTTTGCAAGTTGTCGCGCATCGACAGCGTGGCCAGGCGGTCGACGCTGGTCTGGAACAGCTCGCTGGGTTTGCCGTTGCCGAGCTGGTTGACCATGTCACGGCCCTGCTGCTGCGTACAGGCGCACAGGCATGCCAGGGCACCTGTCAGTAGCAGGCGGGGGAGGAAATTCGGGTAGCTTGCAACCATCGGCACCGGGTCGATATTCGGCGGCTGCGCTGGGAGTCAGCGCGGCCTGGCCAAGCATAGAGCCCGAAAATGGGAAAAAGTGCGGTGGCTGGAAAGAATGCAAACCTGTGGCGGCCACTTCGCGGGTGAACCCGCTCCCACAATAAGGGACTCGCCCGCGAAGAGGCTAGGAGCGACGAACCCGGATCACATGGCGTGGCGCAACATCTCCACCACCTGCGCATGCAGCGCAGGGTCGCCACAGGCCACCACGCACCCGCCATCCTGCGCCGAACTGCCATCCCACGCCGTGATCACGCCACCCGCCCCCTCGATGATCGGCATCAGCGCTTGTACGTCATACGGCTGAAGGCTCGCTTCGACAATCACGTCGACAAAGCCCGAGGCCAGCATGCAGTAGGCATAGCAATCACCGCCATAACGCATCAACCGCGCCTTGCTGGCGACCGCTTCGAATGCCGCCTTGCGCTCGGCGGTGTCGAACATGTCCGGCGTGGTGCACATCAGCGTGGCGGCAGACAGGTCGGCGCAGGCACGCGTCTTCAGGGGCGTGCCACTGCGCCAGGCGCCTGCCGGGGTTCCCACGAAACGTTCGCCGGTGAACGGCTGGTTCATCACCCCCAGCACCGGGCGGGTACCGTCATTCAGGGCAATCAAGGTGCCCCACAATGGCAAGCCGGTAATGAACGCCCGGGTGCCGTCGATCGGATCGAGCACCCAAGTCAGCGGGCTGCTGCCCACTGCAACACCGGCCTCTTCGCCAAGAATGCCGTGTTCGGGATAACGCGCCTGGATCAACTCACGCATGGCGTCTTCAGCGGCCTTGTCGGCCACGGTCACTGGGTCGTACAGACGCCCGCCCTTGTCCTCGACATCCAGGCTGGCGCGGAAGTACGGCGCGATCGCTGCAGCGGCAGCATCGGCCAATTGCTCGGCAAAGGCGCGATACTCAACGATCTGTTCAGCACTCAGGGACATGGGACAGGCCTCGTGACAATGATGGGGAACGCATCATACCCGACACATCGCCCCGGTGTACGCTGCGGCAGTCTAGACTGAACATCATCAGGGTACCGGGGGGCTGCCACACGTGGAGGTGTGCGATGAGCCAGTTCAAACGTCTGTTCGTCATGCTCGGCCCGCAAATGCGTCATACGCCTGCGCTGCAACGCGCGGCGGCGTTGGCAGAGTCCAGCGGTGCCCTGCTGGATATAAATGTGTTCGTCGACGACGTCGACACCTTTGGCTTGATGAGCGATGGTCGTGAGCGTGAGCGGCTGCTCAGCGACAACCGCCAATGGCTGGCGGATGAGGCCGAACAGCTGAGCGATGCCGGTGTGGACGTGTCCACCGAGCTGTTGTTGACCCGCGACCCGCTGGGCAGCGTACTGGAACGGGTCGAACGGCTGGGCTGCGATCTGCTGGTCAAGGACGTACAGCACGAGCCCGTACTCAAACGCCTGCTGGTCACGCCGCTGGACTGGCAGTTGCTCAAGGACAGCCCGGTCGCCGTGCATCTGGTCAGCGACATTCGCCTGCCCCTGCCCCGGCAGATCGCTGCCGCGGTGGACCTGAACAGCCACGGCACTGGCGAACACCTGGACGAGCAGGTCATCCACTGCGCCCATGACCTGGCCCTGCAGTGCAACGCCGAACTGCACCTGCTGCATGTGTGCGACGCGGCCAAGACCCACATCGCCGACTTCGGCGCCGGTACGGTCACCATGCCCGGCTTCGACAGCAGTGTGCGAACCGCGCAGCGGGCGGCGTTCAACCGCCTGGGCGACCATCACCAGATCCCGCTGGAGCGCCGGCACTTCCTCGAAGGGACCGCGACCAGGGCCATTGCCCAGTTCGTCGGCCACAACCGGGTGGACGTGATAGTCATGGGCAGCCACCGGCATGACGCCATGCAGACATTCCTGGGCGGGACAACGGCGCATGTGCTGGAACACCCGCTGTGCAATGTGTTGGCGATCAAGGCTGTTCGCTGACCTTCAGCAGCCTGCCCAGGGGCCAGGCAGGAATAACCTTCTACTGCAAAGAGGCACTTCCAACCACGGAGCAGCCTCTTCCCTGTCGGCCCCTTCGCAGTGCCTGCCGGCACTGTTGTCACTGACGCTTCATCTTCCTTGGTTTCTGGTACACCAGTGCCACTCAAAATTAATGCATTTGATAATGATTCGTAGTATGTTCGCGGCATTTCCCGACCCAGCCCTTAGCGCCCTATTCAAGGACCGTACCGTCGATGCGCCGCACGTTCGTTTCGCTTTGTGTGCTTCATGCTGTCTCCCCGCTGGCCTTTGCCGAGCCTGAACCGCTCAGCGACCCTAACCAGATAGAACTCCAAGCCCTGAGCATCACCAGTACTGCCGACAGCGAACGCGCCGACGGCCCGGTCGAAGGCTACAAGGCCACCCGCTCGGCGAGTGCCACCCGCACCGACACGGCGCTGCACGAAACCCCGCAATCGGTCAGCGTGGTGCCCAAGGATGTGCTGGTAGACACGGGCGCCACACGCCTGCAGGATGGCCTGGACTACGCCGGGGGTGTCGGCCGCGCCAACAACTTCGGCGGCCAGGGCCTGACAACGTTCACCGTGCGTGGCTTCACTACCGGGGAGTTCTATCGCAACGGCTTTCCGATCAACCGCGGTTACCCCAATGCTCCGGATGCCAACACCGTCGAGCGCCTGGAGGTCATCCGTGGACCGGCCAGCAGCCTGTACGGCCGTGGCGACCCCGGCGGTACGTTCAACGTGGTCAGCAAGCAGCCGTTGCCGGAGTCCAAGGTCACCCTTGGCAGTCAGTTCGATGACCAGGGCATGCACCGTGCCACCCTCGATGCCACCGGGCCGCTGAGCCAGGACGGCTCGCTGGCCTACCGCCTGAACGTACTGGGTGAAGGCGGCGACAGCTTCCGCGACGATGTCGAAAGCGAACGCTACGATGTCGCCCCTGTCATCAGTTGGCAGGTGAATGACGCCACGAAGATCACCTTCGAAGGCGATTTCATGCGCAACAACCACCCCCTCGATCGCGGCCTGACCCGCTACCCCACCCAGACCGGCAGCGCCTCGCGCGATACCTATATCTGGGAAAAAGGCAGCGACAACCTGCTGCACAATGACAACAACATGGCGCAGCTGCGTTTCGAGCACCTGCTCAACGACAACTGGACGCTGGGCGGTGGATTCCAGTATCTCGATGGCTCGCTCAAGGGTAATGCGGTCGAGGGGAGCAATTTACTGGCAGACGGCCGCACCCTGCAGCGGAACTTCAACTACCGCAAGCTGGAATGGACCGACCGTGACTGGCAATTGAACCTGACCGGGCATTTCGATACCGGTACGCTCAGCCACACCCTGCTGACAGGCATCGAGTACGAGAACTATCACTACAGCTCCATCATCCGACGTTCCAGCGCGTCCTACCCGATCGACATCTACGACCCGGTACTCGGCCAACCGAGACCGGCGCTGGCTGCGATCCCAACGACCTGGGACAGCGAGAACCTGCAGACCTGGGCCTTCTTCATCCAGGATCAGGTGGCGCTGACCGAGCGTCTGAAGGCGTTGGCGGGTGTACGCTTCGAGCGCTTCGAGCACGATTACGACGATAAGCGACCTGCCAATCGGGACTTCAGCAAGGGCGAAAACGGAGTCACGCCACGCTTTGGCCTGATCTACGACCTGACTGACACCGTGGCGGTCTATGCCAATACTGCGCGCTCGTTCAAGCCCAACACAGGCACGCCTGCCAGCGGCGGTGGCTTCGACCCGGAAAAGGGCAAGTCGTACGAGCTGGGTGTGAAATGGGAAGCGCTGGACCGGCAGTTGAGCCTCGACGCGGCGATTTATCAGATCACCAAGGAAAACGTCCTGACTCGCGACCCGAACGACTCGACCAATACCTACAGCATTGCCGCCGGCGAGGTGCGCAGCCGTGGCCTGGACATCAACGTCGCCGGCAACCTCACCCCCGAATGGCGCATGATCGGTGGCTATGCCTACGTGGACGCCGAAGTCACCAAGGACACCACCCTGCCCAAGGGAACGCACCTGGCCAATATCCCGCGCAACACCTTCAGCCTGCTGAACACTTACGAGTTCCAGGATGGCCTCGTCAAAGGCCTTGGCCTGGGCGTAGGCGTGAAGTATGTAGACGACCGTGCCGGGCAGACATCGGCAGCCACCTACACGATGGAACGCTACAGCGTGGTCGACCTGTTGAGCTTCTACAAGGTCAACGAACACGTGCGATTGAATCTGGACGTGAAAAACGTGTTCAACAAGGGGTATGACGAGGGGGCGTTCAACAGCTACGTATACCCCGGCGCACCGCGCACGGTGCAGGCCGGCGTTTCCTATACCTTCTGAACTGCCGGGGCCGCGCCGCGGCCCCGTAATTTCAGAACGCTGTGCTGTAGAACAGCGAGTACGACTCGATGCCGTCGTTTGGCTGCTTTATCCCGGCGTTGGAGTAGTGCATGGCACGGATGCCTACCTTCTGTTCTCCCGGCAACTTCAGGCCAAAGCCGATGCGGTCTTCGAAGTTGACCGACGACCCCAGTCGCTGGTCGCCCACGTCGGTCTTTGAAAAGGCTGCCAGGCCAATACCTGCCTCGATGTAAGGCGTGTAGGTAAAGCCGCTGAACTCATACGTGAACACCGGGCTGAACGACAGCGAATGCGCGCCGCTGGCATCGCCACCTTCCCAATAGGTGTAGGCCGCATCCCAGTAACCGCTCACATGGCCAGTGCTGCTTTCCAGCCATTTCTTGTCCCAGTCGAACGACATGCCGATACGGTACGTCATGTCACCTTGGCCAGTGGCGCCCACGGCGCCTGATATCTGCGCAGCCTGGACCAGATCGGCCCCGGCAACGGCCAGCACTGCAACGGCCAGCGAAGCGGCTAGACGGGTTTTCATCAACAACTCTCCTGATGGTCTACACGGCAAGCGGGGGCTTGGGCCCCTCGATGTTTTGCGCTGACCGGTGCATCCAAACCGGTCATACGAAGTAATACTTTTCTGATTATTGTCCAGATAATCAGAAAGTTGGAAGTGTATTGCCACTATTGGCTAAATCACTTGGTAAAGATGTGCCTGCCGGGCACGGGAATTCGCGAGGCATGACCTGACCCCAGGCAGGAGTACATCCGTACTCCTGCCCGTCTCTTCATCAACGCCAATTAAGGTTAACGGTCGTGGGGGCCTTGCCCGTCACGGCCACCCACTGCTGCACCGCCTGACCTTGGGCATTGCCAATGACCTTGTATTTGCCGGGAGGCAGCTGCACATACAGCAGTGGCCCGGCATCGCTGACGCTGAGCACGGGCTGGCCCTGGGCATTCTGGATATCGACGGTGGCCCCGCTCTGGAACTTGCCTTCCGGGCCGGTCGAAAGCTCTACGTGCAGGTCATAACCCGTGGTCTTGCGCAGGGCATTGGCTTCGTCCTGGCCAATACCGCCCTGCAGGTAGCGCACGCCATTCTTCTCCTGCGGTTGCAACTGCACGGCTTGCATGTCGATGGGGGCATTGAGGTCGGCGGCGGCGGTCAGGGTCCATGGCAGGGCCAGAGTGATCAGCAAGGCAGCGCCGAGCGCATAGTGATGGTTTCGCATGGTACGACCCTCCTTTAGAGGATGGCTTACCTATTATCTGATCCTCCCAGCGAAGGGGTGTTCGTGCTGATGCCTGGTCATGCAGATGAAATTCAATTCAGATAATCAGGTTATCGAGCAAAAACATCAGCTTGCGCGGCCTTCTTCAAGCAACTTCACGAACATGCTCAAACTGCGCGATACCGTGCCCCGCCGCCATACCAGCCAGGTTTTCAGGTAGCGAAAGTCCTCCGACATTGGCCAGGCGCTGACAGTGCTGCACCCGGGCATATTGTCGAGCATGCTGCGCGGCAGCATGGCCAGGCCGGCACCCGCACTGACGCAGGCCAACATGCCGTGGTACGACTCCATTTCGTGGATCTTGCCGGGTACCGCCTGGTCCTGCACGAACCAGTTTTCGAAGTGATGGCGGTAGGAACAGTTGGCGCGGAAGGCGTAGATGCTTTCACCGTTCACGTCCTGGGCGCGGGTCACCGGTGTATGGTTGAGCGGCGCAATGACCATCATCTCTTCCTCGAACACCGGTATGCCCTCCAGCGTCGGGTGCAGCACCGGGCCGTCGACGAACGCCGCCACCAGGCGGCCAGACAGCACGCCTTCGAGCATGGTCCCGGAGGGCCCGGTGGACAGGTCGAGGTCAACCTTGGGGTAGCGTTGGTTGTAGGCGGCCAGCAACGCCGGGATGCGCACCGCCGCCGTGCTTTCCAGCGATCCCAGGGCAAAGGTGCCCTGCGGGTCTTCACCCGCCACGGTCAGCCGCGCCTCATGGACCAGGTCGAGGATGCGCCGGGTGTATTCGAGGAAGTTCCAACCCGCAGGCGACAGGCGCAGGCGGCTCTTCTCGCGAATGAACAGCTCTACACCCAGGTCCTCCTCCAGTTGCTTGATGCGCGTGGTCAGGTTCGACGGCACCCGATGGATGTGCTGCGCGGCGGCGCTGATGCTGCCCTGCTCTGCCACAGCCTTGAAGATCTCCAGTTGCACCAGGTCCACAGCCATTCTCCAAACGTGAATGTTTCGCTCATTATTATTCAGTTTTCATTAAAGCCATAGCCCACTAGTCTGGCCTCACTGATTAACAACAACGAGAGTGTCCCGCCATGAGCGCGATCAGCAGCCTGACCCACGCCATCTCCCTCGACCCGTACAGCGGCGAGCAGATCGGCGCCTACCCGTTCGACACCGACGCCGCACTGGAAGCGGCGCTGCAACGTGCCAAGGTTGGCTACCGCCAGTGGCGCCAGGTGTCGCTGGGTCAGCGCAGCGAGTACCTGCTGGCCCTGGCCGGCACCCTCGAAGCCAAGGCTGAAGCCTTCGCGCACATGATCAGCCGCGAAATTGGCAAGCCGATCGCCCAGGCTCGCGGTGAAGTCAGCAAGTGTGTGGGCCTGTGCCGCTGGTACGCCGAGCACGGCCCGGCCATGCTCGCCGCCGAGCCGACCCAGGTCGAAAAAGCCCGTATCGAATACCGCCCGCTAGGCCCGATCCTGGCCGTGATGCCGTGGAACTTCCCGGTCTGGCAGGTGCTGCGCGGCGCCGTGCCGGCGATTCTGGCGGGTAACACCTACGTGCTCAAGCATGCACCGAACGTGATGGGCAGCGCCTACCTGATGGCTGAGCTGTTCAAGGATGCCGGCCTGCCGGAAGGCGTGTTCGAAGTGCTGAACGTGACCCCGGATGGCGTCACCCGCGCCATCAACGATCCGCGCATCGCCGCCGTCACCCTGACCGGCAGCGTGCGTGCCGGCATGGCGATTGGTGCACAGGCCGGTGCCGCGCTGAAGAAGTGCGTGTTGGAGCTGGGTGGCTCCGATCCCTTCATCGTACTGGCCGATGCTGACCTGGATGCCGCCGTCCAGGCCGCGGTGATAGGCCGCTACCAGAACACCGGCCAGGTGTGCGCCGCCGCCAAGCGCCTGATCGTGGAAGCAAGCATCGTCGAAGCGTTCACCCACAAGTTCGTTGAAGCCACTCGCCAGTTGAAAGTCGGCAACCCGCTGGAGGACGACACCTATATCGGCCCGATGGCCCGCTATGACCTGCGCGACGAGTTGGACGGCCAGGTTCAGGCGACGTTGGCCGAAGGCGCCACGTTGCTGCTGGGCGGCAACAAGGTCGAAGGCGTGGCCAACTTCTACGCGCCGACCGTGTTCGCCAATGTCACCCCGGACATGACCGCGTTCAAGCAGGAGCTGTTCGGCCCGGTAGCGGCGATCATCACTGCACGCGATGCCGACCATGCCGTGGAACTGGCCAACGACAGCGAGTTTGGCCTGGCCTCGACCATCTACACAGCCGACTATGCGCTGGCCGAACGCATGACCGCCGCACTGGATACCGGTGGCGTGTTCATCAACGGCTACTGCGCTTCGGACCCCCGCGTGGCGTTTGGTGGCGTGAAGAAGAGCGGTTTCGGCCGTGAGCTGTCGCACTTTGGTGTGCGCGAGTTCACCAATGCCCAGACCGTGTGGCTGGACCGTAACTGATTCATGACCCTGGGGCTGCTTTGCAGCCCCAGATGCTTCAATCCCGAACCTGGTCCTTGACCCAGTCCAGCATCCCCCCCGGCACGATCAGTTCATGCCGCGCCCGCGAACAGGCGGTATACAACCCCGCCAGCATACGCGCCCGTTCATTGCGGTTACCCGCCACCTGTGGCGCCACCATCAGCTCCGGCGACACCATCACCCGGGCAAACTCCATGTTCTTCACATCCCGTACTCGCCCCAGGAACAGCTTCGGCGCCTTGTCCCAGCGGTAACGGCTCTTGGCCTTGGCAAAATGCTCCGGCGTGTAGCCCTTGCGCAGCATATTGGCCACGGCGACGAACGCTTTGTCATCGCCCTTGTCCTGTTCCAGCGCCTGCCAGCTGGCATAGCGGAACAGCATCGGGTGGCGCGGCCGGGTGCCGTAGCGGTACAGCTCGATGCAGTCCTCGACGAACAGCTCAAAGTCCTTGCGAGCGCTTTTCAGCAACAAGAACGGCACCCCCTGATGCGTCAGGCGCTGGAACCAGCCAAACAGGCCCCATTCATCATCGACGATAAGCGCCGTAGGCTGTTCCGGCACCATCACCGTATCGAAGAAACTGACCCGGGTGTAGTGTTCGGCGTTGCCACTGAAGGCCGCCTGGATCGTGGCCGGGTGCGCCTGGATCAGTGGGTTGAGCACATTGTCCATTGCCGGCCCGGCGCGCAGTGAATGGTCGATGCAGCGTTGCCGGATGAAGCTGCCATGGTGCGGGCTGAGGCCATTGAGGTTTTGCAGTTCGTCACCCAGGGTAATGATCGACTGCGGACTGCGATCGAGTACCGCCAGCATCGGTGCCGACAGCTCGTGGGCCTCGTCGACGATGACATGGGTGTAACGGCTGTCGATCACATGCTCGGTCAGCGACAGCAGCTTGACCCGGTGGTAGTCACGCACCGGCAGCTGAATGTCCCGCGCCGACGGGCGAATCAGCTCTTGCCAGTACAGGCGTGCCTTTTCCAGCAGCACCTCCTGATCCAGCGGCGAGGTGCCAGGCCCGGCCCAGGGCAAGTGGTGCAGCTGAAGCTGGGTATCGGCACTGTGGCAGAACGTGCGCACGGCGCGGATGCACAAGGCAACCACGTCGCGCGCTGCGAGCGGGCCGATATCTGGGATGGCCAGCCAGCGCACCACTTGCGCTTCCTGGGGGCGCCAGGACAGCCTGGTGCGGTATGGATCGCGCAATCGCCAGCCGTTGCTGGTGAGGTCGCGGTTGAGCAGCTCGTCAGCCAGTTGGCCGAAGGTCAGCGCGGTATAGGCAGCAGCGTCCTTGACCCGCGCCTGCAGCGCGCGCAACTGCCCTTCAGTCAAGGCCAGCAGCAAGGTGCGCTGTGGCTCCAGCAGCCGGGCGAACTGGTGAATCAGGAAGGTTTTGCCCGTGCCGGCGAAACCTTGCACAGCCACAGACTCGTCGATGCCACTGAGGAATTCACGCAGCAGGCGGTTCTGCTGGTCGCTGAGCATCAAGTCACTGGCCAGCGACGGCAGGTACACCGGATGCAGCGGTGTAGCCCGTTGGCGGTAGCGGTCGGCGAACTGGAAGTTCCACTGGCCTTCGTCATCCAGCCATTCGTCCACCTGGTACTGCACTTCGGCCGACAGCAGTGCTATGCCATTTTCACCCAGCATGCCCAGGCCCATGGCGAACGCTTCGCGATCGAATTGCTGCGCTACCTGGGCCTGGAAGCGCCCGGGGGCGACACCTTCGACTTCGTTGGCGATGCGCACGATTTCGGCGAAACGACGCTCCTGCGCGTCGGCCGAGGCGGTGGCAGGCTGGCGTGGCAGGTTTTGCACGAACAGCACGGTAGCGGCATCGACAACACTGGCGGTGGTGAAGAACTCAGTAACGGCCGCGCTGGCGAGGCGGTCGGCCTGGTCGCTGGACAAAGGCAGGTAGAACATCGGCACCTCGGGTGAAATCAGGGCGGCACGATAGCAACTTTTGGCGTGGAATGCTGGGTTCAGTGTTGCCTGGGCTGGCCGCTTCGCGGACTTGCCCGCGCCCCAGGCAACGTGCGATTCACGAAACCATGCTGGCGCTGTGGGAGCGGGCGAGCCCGCGAAGAGGCCGGCAGCCCCGCCTCCACCTCAAACCCTGCAGCGCTTCAATGTTTCACTGGGAAACTCCTTGAACAACTGCCGGTAACTCTCTGAAAACCTTCCTAAATGCCAGAACGACCAACGCATCGCCACCTCGGCCACGGTCACGCCGCCACCGCGCAACAGATCACGCCGCGCACCGTTGAGCCGGCGCAGGCGCAGCCAGTGCGCCGGCGGCATGCCGGTAAAGGCCTTGAACGCCTGCTGCAACTGGCGCAGGGAAACCCCAGCCACATCTGCCAGCTCAAGCAGGTTCAGCGTCTCTTCCGGGCAGTCGGCCGACCATTCGCTCACTCGGTGCATGATCGCCCGTTCCTCGTCCCGCCGCCCCAGGGCCACGCCCTGCAAACGCTGGCTGGCGTTGTCGAGAATGAACAGGCAGTCCTCCAGCAACTGCTCAGCCAAGGCCTGCCCTTGCAACGGGCAACCCTCCTCGCCCAACCGGGTCAAGGTGGCGCTGAGCCAGCTGCCGAACAACGCATTCTGGCCGCTGCCCAATGGCACCATGAACAACCCTTCCAGGCGCTGCGGGTCCAGCCCATGGCGGGCCAGGAAGGCCTGGTCGAACACGACCGCCACCTCCTGGTAGTTCTCCGGCGTGATCCAGATATTGCGGCTTTGTTCGTTCAGCAGGTACAGGCTGTTCTCGCTGCGGTCGAAGCAAAACGCCAGCGAGCCGCTTGGCGCGCGAAAGAACTGCTCCACCCGGGTGTTCAGGCGCTCTTCGTACACCTCCACACCATCCAGCCCCAGACACCGCAGCTCACCGCTGAAGTACCCGGGCGACATCTGCCGGTACTGCTGCTGCCAGCCTGGGGTGGCGCGCACTTGCTCGGTGACATCAGTGGTGTGGAAAGCCTGGACCTTCAACGCATTGGCGGTTGTCACACATCGTCCTGTATGCACTCTTTTGGTGCATTCGATACTGAAGAAAGTGGATAGATCGCCCCGGGGGGCTGCGCCCAAGATAGTCTCCAGCGCGTCACCTGGGAAGCGTAACGCCTTCGCAACTGTTCAACGGTTCTCGCAAGCGCCCACGCTCCCCCACTAAAACCCAACCAAGAGGTCTGTATGAACGCCCCCTTCGATCAGCTGTCCACCTGGCTGAAAGAACATCGGATCACCGAAGTCGAATGCGTGATCAGCGACTTGACCGGCATCGCCCGCGGCAAGATTGCGCCTACCGCCAAGTTCCTCCATGAGCGAGGCATGCGCCTGCCAGAAAGCGTGCTGCTGCAGACGGTCACCGGCGACTACGTCGACGATGACATCTATTACAACCTGCTCGACGCCGCCGACATCGACATGGTCTGCCGCCCCGATCCCACCGCCGTTTACCAGATCCCGTGGGCGATCGAGCCAACCGCGATCGTGATCCACGACACCTTCGACAAGCAAGGCAACCCCATCGAGCTTTCGCCACGCAACGTCCTGAAGAAGGTACTCAAGCTGTACGCCGACAAGGGCTGGCAGCCGATCGTCGCGCCCGAGATGGAGTTCTACCTGACCAAGCGCTGCGAAGACCCGGATTTGCCACTGCAGGTACCACTGGGGCGTTCCGGCCGTGCTGAAAGTGGCCGTCAGTCGTTCTCGATCGACGCCGCCAACGAATTCGACCCCCTGTTCGAAGACGTCTACGACTGGTGCGAGATCCAGGGCCTGGACCTGGATACGCTGATCCACGAAGACGGCCCGGCGCAGATGGAGATCAATTTCCGCCACGGCGACGCGCTGGACCTGGCCGACCAGATCACCGTGTTCAAGCGCACCATGCGCGAGGCAGCGCTCAAGCACAACGTGGCCGCCACCTTCATGGCCAAGCCGATCACCGATGAACCAGGCAGTGCCATGCACCTGCACCAGAGTGTGGTCGACATCGCCACTGGCAAACCGATCTTCGCCAACGAAGACGGCAGCATGAGCCCGCTGTTCCTGCATCACATCGGCGGCTTGCAGAAGTACATCCCCAAGCTGCTGCCGATGTTCGCGCCCAACGTCAACTCGTTCCGCCGCTTCCTGCCGGATACCTCGGCGCCGGTCAACGTCGAGTGGGGCGAAGAAAACCGCACTGCCGGCCTGCGCGTGCCCACCTCCAGCCCTGAGGCGATGCGGGTAGAAAACCGCCTGCCGGGCGCCGATGCCAACCCGTACCTGGCCATCGCGGCCAGCCTGCTGTGCGGCTACCTGGGTATGGTCGAGCAGATCGACCCTAGCGCACCGGTGCAGGGCCGCGCCTATGAACGACGCAACCTGCGCCTGCCGATCACCATCGAAGATGCGCTGCAGCACATGGAAGACTGCGAAACCGTGCAGCAGTACCTGGGCAAGCAATTCGTCCAGGGCTACGTGGCGGTCAAGCGCGCCGAGCACGAGAACTACAAGCGCGTCATCAGCTCGTGGGAGCGTGAATTCCTGATGCTGAGTGTCTGATCCACCGCGGGGGTGCTTTGCACCCCATGCACAGGCAAGCCTGCTCCGAACTCGAAGAACAAGACCAACGAGGTGTTCCCATGCGTCATCTGCAAGCCCTGATCCCCGCTGCATTCACCCTGCTGTTCGCCACCACCACCCAGGCCGCGCCCACGGTCAGTGTGTACAACTGGACCGACTACATCGGTGACACCACCCTGGCCGACTTCCAGGCCAGCAGCGGAATCAAGGTGGTCTATGACGTGTTCGACTCCAACGAAACCCTCGAAGGCAAGCTGTTGGCCGGGCGTACGGGTTATGACGTGGTGGTACCGTCCAACCACTTCCTCGCCCGCCAGGCCCAGGCCGGCGCCTTCCTGCCGCTGGACCGCAGCAAGCTGCCGAACTGGCAGCACCTGGACCCCAAACTGCTCAAGCAACTTGAACAGAACGACCCCGGCAACCAGTACGCCGTGCCTTACCTGTGGGGCACCAATGGCATCGGCTACAACGTCGACAAGGTCAAGGCGGCACTGGGTGTGGACCGTATCGACTCGTGGGCAGTGCTGTTCGAGCCCGAGAACCTGAAAAAGCTCAAGCAGTGCGGCGTGGCATTCATGGACTCGCCCGACGAGCTGTTCCCGGCCGTGCTCAACTACCTGGGCATGGACCCGCGCAGCGAAAAACCGGGCGATTACGCCAAGGCCGAGGCCCGGCTCCTTGAACTGCGCCCCTACATCACCTACTTCCACTCCTCCAAGTACGTCTCTGACCTGGCGAACGGTGATGTCTGCATCGCCTTCGGCTACTCCGGCGACGTGTTCCAGGCCGCCAACCGCGCCGTAGAGGCGAAAAACGGCGTGAAGGTCGCCTACAGCATTCCCAAGGAAGGCAGCAACCTGTGGTTCGACCTGCTGGCCATCCCCAAGGACGCCAACAACCCCGAGCAGGCCCTGGCGTTCATCAACTACCTGCTCGACCCGAAAGTGATTGCCAAGGTCAGCGCCACGGTCGGCTATGCCAACGCCAACCCGGACGCCAAGGCCTACATGGATGCATCGCTGGTGAACAACCCCGAGATCTACCCACCCCAGGAGGTGCTGGACAAGCTGTACATCTCCAGCACCCCGAGCCCGAAAATCATGCGCGTCATGACCCGCTCCTGGAGCAAGATCAAGTCCAACCGCTGAGTCGAGAACGCTCATGTCTTTCAATACCCAACACACCGCCTCGTACTACGCCGCCACAGCGCGCGACGCGGCACCCTACCCCAGCCTGGACAGCGAACTTTCGGCCGACGTATGCGTGATCGGCGGCGGCTTGACTGGGGTCAATACCGCCCTGGAGCTGGCCGAGCGCGGCCTCTCGGTGGTGCTGCTGGAAGCCCGACGCATCGGCTGGGGCGCCAGTGGGCGCAATGGCGGCCAGCTGATTCGCGGTATCGGCCATGATGTCAGCGGCTTTGCCCGGCATGTCGGCCAGGACGGTGTGCGCTACCTGAAGCAGGCCGGTATCGACTCAGTGGAACTGGTGGCCGAGCGCATCGCCCGCTACGGCATTGCCTGCGACCTGCGCTGGGGCTTCTGCGAACTGGCCAACACCGCAGCGCAGTTCGCCGCCTTCAAGGAGGAACAGGACGACCTGGCCGCCCTGGGCTATCGCCATGAAACACGCCTGGTCGGCGCCGGGCAGTTGAACGAGATCGTCGCCAGCGACCAGTACGCTGGCGGCCTGGTCGACATGGGCTCGGGCCACCTGCACCCACTTGATCTGGTCCAGGGCGAAGCCCGCGCGGCCCACAGCCTGGGCGTGCTCATTTTCGAGCAAAGCCCGGTGCTGCGCATTGAGTACGGGCCCAGGTTGACGCTGCACACGGCGCGCGGCAAGGTGCGCGCAAGCAACCTGGTGCTGGGCTGCAATGCTCACCTCGATGAACTGGAACCGCGCCTGAGCGGCAAGGTACTCCCGGCCGGCAGCTATGTGGTGGCCACCGAACCCTTGCCCGAAGCACTGGCAAGCAGCCTGATCCCGCAGAACATGGCGCTGTGCGACCAGAAGGTCGGCCTGGACTACTACCGCCTTACCGCAGACCGCCGCCTGCTGTTCGGCGGCGCCTGCCACTATTCTGGTCGAGACCCCAAGGACATCGCTGCCTATATGCGGCCCAAGGTGCTGAAAGTATTCCCGCAACTGGCCAACGTGCGCATCGACTACCAGTGGGGTGGCATGATCGGCATTACCGCCAACCGTTTCCCCCAGGTCGGGCGCCTGAACCAGCATCCTAACGTGTATTACGCCCAGGGCTATTCCGGGCACGGGCTGAACGTGACGCACTGGACGGCGAAACTGCTGGCCGAAAGCATCGCCCTCGGCCATAGCCACGGCCTGGATGTGTTCAGCGCCGTGCCGCACCTGACCTTCCCCGGCGGCAAGGCGCTGCGCTCCCCCCTGCTGGCACTGGGCATGTTGTGGTACCGCTTGCGTGAGGCCCTGGGTTGAGTGGGCCGCAACGTTTGCAGCGCCACTCAGGGCGAGCACGTCCCGGCCAGGCACTGTGTGTTCTTTTCAAAGAGGATTGCCCCGTCCACTGGCCAACTGCCTCGCACCTGCTAGCGTTGTTGTGGCCGACCTCTCATGGATGCCTTTTCATCATGAAATCATTGCCTCGCATTACCCTGTTGTGCGCCGCGCTGCTTGCCGTGGCCGCCTGCTCCAGCAACCGCGTGGACCCCAAGGATTACTCCGGCTTCCTCAAAGACTACAGCCGGCTGCAAGAGGCCAAGAGCCCGTCGGGTGACCCGGTGATGCGCTGGATCGACCCCAAGGTCAATATCAACCAGTACAGCCAGGTGTTCGTCGAGCCAAGCCAGTTCTACCCCAAGCCGCAGCCCACCGCCGTTATCTCGCAGCAGACGCTTCAGGAAATCACCCGCTACTTCAACGACGCCCTGCGCCGCGAAATGGGCAGCGTGATGCCGTTGGCCAAGGGGCCTGGCCCCGGCGTGATCGTCGTACGCCCGGCGATCACGGCAGTGTCCACCAGTAACGAGGGCCTCAGGCCTTACGAGGTGATCCCTATCGCGCTTATCGCGGCGGGAGTGAATACCGCCATGGGTGGCCGTGACCAGGATGTGGATGTCGGTGTGGAGGCAGCGTTCCTGGACGGCGCCAGCCAGAAGGTACTGGCCCAGGTGGTCCGCAAGGGCGCGGGCCAGGAACTGGAGAACGATACCCAGAAGCTGACTTTGAATGACGTCAAGCCGGTGCTCGATGGCTGGGCCAAGGACATGCGTGCGAGCTTCCTGGCAGCGAAGCAGAAAGGCCGCTGAGTCAGCGCTGACCCAACAGGTCAACGCGACCTGGTGAAGGAGCGGCCCATCGAGACACAAGGCCGCTCCAGTTGACCGCGTTAAACATCAGCACTCGACAAAAGCGACCGCCAAACCGCCGCGCGAGGTCTCCTTGTAATTGGCATGCATGTCTGCACCCGTATCTCGCATGGTGCGGATCACCCGGTCGAGCGAGATGAAGTGCTCGCCATCCCCCCGCAGCGCCATCTGCACAGCATTGATCGCTTTGACCGCAGCAATCGCATTGCGCTCGATGCACGGCACCTGCACCAGGCCACCCACCGGGTCGCAGGTCAGCCCAAGATTGTGCTCCAAGGCAATTTCGGCGGCGTTTTCAAGCTGGGGCGGCGTAGCACCCAGTACCTGCGCCAAGCCGGCAGCAGCCATCGAACAGGCTGAGCCCACCTCCCCCTGACAACCCACCTCGGCACCGGAAATCGAGGCGTTCTTTTTGCACAGGATGCCAACCGCCGCTGCGCCAAGCAGGAAGTCCACCACATCAGCATCGCAGGCACCGGGGTTGAACTTCATGTAGTAGTGCAACACCGCCGGGATAATGCCGGCTGCACCGTTGGTGGGCGCGGTAACCATACGCCCTCCGGCGGCATTTTCTTCATTGACCGCCAAGGCGAACAGGTTGACCCACTCCATGGCGCCAAGGGTCGAGCCGATCACGTTGGGCTTGCCCAGTTCCTGCAGGCTGCGATGCAACCGCGCGGCGCGGCGCTTGACGTGCAAGCCGCCCGGCAGGACGCCCTCGTTACGCAGGCCGTTCGCCACGCACTCACGCATGGCCGCCCAGATGCGCAGCAAACCTTCGCGCACCTCGGCCTCCGGGCGCCAGGCGCATTCGTTGGCCATCATCAGTTGCGCCACGCTCAGGTTGTGGGCTTTGCACAAAGCCAGCAGTTGGGTACCACTGTCGAATTCATAAGGCAGCCTCACGGCATTCGTTTCGCTTGCCGGCGCATCGATTTCGGCTTGCTCGACGATGAAGCCGCCGCCCACCGAAAAATAGGTCTGGCTCAACAGGCTGTGCTGCCCGTCCATGGCTTCCAGGCTCATGGCATTGGGGTGATAAGGCAGGCTCTCGTCGAGCAGCAGCATGTCACGGCCGTAGTCGAAGGCCAGCGGATGGCTACCGTCGAGCATCAGGCAGTGCTCTTGCAGGACCTGGCCGATGCGCGACTCGATCGTGGACGGGTCGATACGGTCCGGCCACTGGCCCATCAAGCCTAGCAGGCACGCGCGGTCGGTGGCATGGCCAACCCCGGTAGCCGACAGCGAGCCATACAGCCGCACCTCCACGCGCGTTACCTGGGCCAGCAGCCCCTGCTCACGCAAGGCCTGGGCAAAGGTGGCCGCCGCGCGCATCGGGCCGACGGTATGGGAACTGGACGGCCCGATGCCAATTTTGAAAAGGTCGAAAACACTGATAGCCATGCTAATGCCTGCCCCTACCCTGACATGCATCCAGGGTAGGGTTGTCTGAAGAAATTGAGCGTTATTGCGAATTTGCGCGATACTGCCGCGCTGGCTCACGGATGACCAACGAAACTTCCTAAGCAAGCCTTTAGCGGTACTAAACGATGCGACGACAACTCAATGGTCAGATGTTCGTCTGGCTGCATGTATTTGCCTGCGCAGCCCGGCACTTGTCCTTCACCCGTTGTGCCGAAGAGCTGCACATCACCCCGGGCGCGGTCAGCCAGCAGATGCGCCAGCTGGAAGAGCGCCTGGGCTACCGGCTGTTCCTGCGCCGGGCGCGCGGCGTGGAGCTGAGCGCCGAGGGGCAACGCCTGGCCCAGACGGTGGCGGAGGCCTACGGCAGTATCGAAGCCGAGCTGCTGCGGCTGGACGCGGGGGAAATCCGCGGCACATTGCGTGTGCGTTCTATCCCCTCGTTCCTGGCCAAATGGCTCACGCCGCGCTTGCCGCGTTTTCAACAGCGCTACCCGGATATCGAACTGCGCCTGGTCGCCGAAGACAGTGCCCAGGCGCTGACCCCGGGTGATTTCGATTTGGCCATTGACCTGAACGATGGTAGCTACCCAGGCATGCTCTCGACGCCGCTGCTGGACGAGCAGATCTTCCCGGTGTGCTCACCTGCACTGCTACGCGGGCGCCCACCGCTGCACGGCCCCGCTGACCTGGCGCACTACCCGCTGCTGCATGACATCACCGCCTGGCGTGGCAGTTCGGAATATGCCGAGTGGGAGTTCTACCTGGAAGGCATCGGCGCCGCCGGCCTGGATGTGCGGCGCGGGCACACCTTCAACCGCAACCACCTGACCATCGAGGCGGCGATTGCCGGTATCGGCGTGGCGATTGCCCGCCGCACGCTGCTCAATGATGAACTGGAACGCGGGGCACTGATCGTGCCGTTTGGTGTACCGATTGCCAACCACAAGCGTTATGTGGTGCATTACCCGCCAGGCGGCCTGAACCAGCCAGGTGCGCGGGCGGTGCATGACTGGCTGGTGGAAGAAGCGAGGGGGTTCAGGGCTTTGCATCCGTTGAACAAGGAATAGCCACCTGGGCGCGCTTGAGCAGGAGCGCTTCGCTTAATAAGCCTGCTTACCCGTGAAGGCATTAAGCGTGCGCACCAGAATCACGAAGTCCAGCCACAACGACCAGTTGTTGATGTACTCGATGTCCGAGTCGACCCGCTGGATCATTTGCTCGATATCCTTGGTCTCCCCCCTGAAGCCGCGCACCTGCGCCAAACCTGTCATGCCTGGCTTGATATTGTGGCGGGCAAAGTAGTCAACGATATCCTGCGAATACAAGGTGTCATGTTGCAAGGCATGCGGCCGGGGCCCTACCAGGGACATTTCCCCGGTCAGCACATTGAACAATTGTGGCAGTTCGTCAAGGCTTGTCCGCCGGATAAAGGCGCCAACCCGGGTCAACCGTGGGTCGTTCTTCTGCGCCTGCTTGACCACACCTGCTTCCGGTTGGTGAACATGCATGCTGCGAAACTTCCAGATGCGGAACGATTCTCCTGTCCAGCCGGTACGTTCCTGGCGGAAGAACACCGGGCCGCGGCTATCGATCTTGATGGCCAGCGCAACAGCCAGCAATACGGGTGATGCAAACAGCAAAATCAACGCGGCCAGCACCCGGTCTTCAAGGTTTTTCAAGAACAGGCTCATGCCCGTCAAGGGTGTCTCCGACAAGGTCAGCACCGGAATGCCGGCAATTTCCCGCACGCTGTGGTTGATCAGGCGCAACGAGAAGATATCCGGCACCCAGTTCACTGCAATGCACTTGTCGAGCAACTTGAAATACACGTCGTTGATGACCTCGGAGCCACCCAGTGGCGTCACCAGGTACACCGTACGTATGCCGTGCCGGGCCACCAGCTCGTCGAGGTCACCAATATGCCCCAACACCGGCAGGCGCTGCTTGCCCTCGGCACTCTCCAGCCCCTGCCCATCGCCCTTGTCGAGTAGCACGCACCCCAGCACCCGCTCGCCAAACCACGGGTTGTTGCTGATTTTCTGGTACAGGAAGTTGGCCAGGTCACCGTTGCCGATGATGAGGGCATTGTCCAGGCGCGCGTGGGCGGTAAAGCGTTTTTGCAGTTCACGCACGGCAAAGTGCAAGAACAACTGCGCGAAATAACCAATGACGAACAACTGCCCCATCAGCAACCGGGAATAGGTTTCGCTCTGTTTGGTCAGGAAGGCCATGACCACCAGGAAGCAAAACGTTGCCGACCAGGCCTTGAACAGGCGGAACGCCTTGATCGAAAGCCCGACGTTGGTGCGGTAGATCGCGTAATGATCATAAATGACTGCCAGTGCGCCAATCAGCAACAGCAGCATGATCACGTAATCGGATGTGATGTAGCCGAACTGGTCGTAGATCAGGTACCAGGCAATACCGGTGACGGCAATACCATCGAGGCCGGCCTGAATGGCGTTACTGACACTGCTTCTTCTCTGAAGTAAGGAACGACTGCTTCTGGGTTCGAAAACCATTTCAGACCTCATCAAAATGAGCGTAGCAAGTGCCTTCCATCAAACAGCAAGTCTTGAAAACAGCTTATGCAAAGCCCGTGAAGCAGGATCGTGGAGTTCTCAAGCCATTGATATCACTGTAGCAGCCACCTGCCGCTGGTGTGCCCGGAATCACCGCTTGTGCGAATTTTGGCCGATTCCTAGGGCCCGCCTGGCCGAAACCGCCGCCCGCCGGTACAACAGGGTGCGCAACAGGAATAGCGGATTGCCCACCACATAACGCATAAACAGGCGCTTGGGCTCGCGCAGCAGGCGGTACAGCCACTCGCCACCCAAACGCCGCAGCCATTCGGGGGCACGGCTGACCTTGCCGCCGAGAAAGTCCAGGATCGCCCCACCGCACACGATCAGGCATGGCCCGCCAGTGACTGCCAACTCCGCTGCGACCGCTTCTTGCTTGGGCATGCCCATGCCCAGCACGATCAGCTCGGGTTGCTGCTCGCGGGCCAATTGCAAATAGGTTTCAAGGCTGGCGAAGCCATCGTGAACCGACACCGGCACGATGCCAAACTCGGCTTTACAGCGCCGCACGGCCTGGTCCAGGTAGGGTTGCCGGGTGCCCCAGAAGGCGACCTTGCGCCCTCGGTAAGCAGCCATGAGCCTGGGAATGAAGTCAGTGCCGTTCATGTTCAGCCCGGGTTCCAGGCCCAGGCGGCGATACAGGATCGCCATGCCGGCGCCATCGCGCAGCAGTACATCTGCGGCCGACAGCGCCTGGCTGTAGCCACCATCGCGCACCACCAGGTTCATCGCATGGGCGTTGACGAAGCCCAGCACGGTGCCCGTATCCGGCGTAGCCAGGCGGTCGAGAAGGCGCTGCACAGCGGCGTCATCAGCGATCACTTCCAGCTGGTCGATCACACGCTTCCAGCGATTCTGCCACTGATCCATCAGTCGTCATCCCGTTTTGAACGCACCCATTCAACCTGGCGCTTGATCAGGAAACTCAGGTACAAGGGAATTTTCCTGGCCGCGTAAAACGGCGCGTACAACAACACCGAGAACGGTATCACTTCACGGCAGAAGCGCGCCCAGGCCAACGTCACAGCGAAGGCCAGCAAGGCCAAACCGGCAAAGGCGAGCCACGCAGGCGCCGCCAGGCCGAACAGCAGGTACGCCAGCCAGGTCACCAGGTTAAGCCCGAGCAAGGTCAGTACCAGCAACGCCAGGGGCGGTACCAGCAGGTCCAGGGTCAAGGCCGCCAGGCTAGCGTTGCGCTGGGTGATTGCAGCCATCGCCCGTTTGGGTGCGTCGGCAAGCATCAAGCCCAGATGGCCATGCTCCCAGCGGGTGCGTTGGCTGTTGAGGCCTTGCTGGCTGAGCGGGAACTGGCTAGTGACCAGTGCCTCGGGGCAGAAAGCAGGCGGTTTACCCTGCTGGCAAAGGTCCAGGCCCAGCTTCACATCCTCGACCAGATGACCATTGGCCAGGTTGATCAGGCTCAGATCGTGCCAGCCGAACGCCATGCCCGCGCCCATCAGCTGGCATGGCAGGCCCAGGCGCGCCCAGCCGCGTGGCCGCACCAGGTTCTTGACCCGCCAGGCAAACTCGGCAACTTGCACCCGCAACCCGGCACCTGCCGGTGCACGCATCAGGTACAGCGACTGTACCGGGCGGGCAAGTTCGTGGCAGCGGCGCGCCAGGCAGTCGATCGCCCCCTCGCCCACCTGGCAGTCGGCATCCACCACAATGACCACCTCGGGCGGCCGCTGAGCCAGGTGGCGCACGCCGAAATCCAGTGCGTAACCTTTGCCGCGCAAGCGCGTATCGTGGCGCTCGACCACTTCGGCGCCAGCCTCACGTGCCAACCGGGCCGTGTCATCGGAACAGTTGTCTGCCACGACCAGCAGGCGGTCGCCGTCCAACAGTTGCGGCGTAACGCTGGCCAGCATCGCACGAATGACCAACGCCTCATCGTGGGCGGGCACCAACACCGCCACTCGCGGGCGCTCGCCAATGCCCTTGGGCCTCGACCGCGCCGGCAGACAAGCCAGCAACACTTGCAGCACCAGCACCGACACCGGTACCAGGACGATGATCGCCAACAGGCCCAGTAACCAACCCAATACACTTATCATGCGTATGCCTTGAAATAGTCGGCCAGCCTGGCCGCCTCGGTATCGATGTCATGCCGTTGCACGACACGCTGGTAGGCCATCTCGCCCATGCGCTGCAGTGCCTCGGCCGGTTGCGCCAGGCAGTCGGCCATGGCTGTTGCCAGCTCGTCCACGGCGCCGGCAGGGAACAGCCAGCCGTTCTCGCCAGGCCGCACCAGCTCGGGGATACCCGCTACATAGGTGGTGAGCACGGGCCGGCGCAAGGCCATGGCCTCCATGATGACCACGGGCAAACCCTCGGCGAAACTGGGCAGCACCAGCGCACGGGCGCCCAGGATTTCCTCACGTACCTGCGCACTGCTGATCCAGCCAGTGATACGCACTTGCTGCTGCAAGCCGTGCCGGGCAATCAAGGCCTCGATCTGCTCGCGCATTTCACCGTCACCCGCCAGCACCAGCTCGAAGGTGATCGACCGGGCAGCGAGACAGCGCGCCGCTTCCAGCAACAGCAGCTGGCCCTTCTGTTCGCACAGGCGCCCGACACACACCAGCCGTGGCGCCGACGGCACATCGACCGGCGCCACCTCATGAAAACCACGCTCCAGACCGCAATGCACCACCTTCACCTTACCCCAGTGCTCGTGCGCCACCCAACGGTACAGCTGGCTGCGCCCGTACGAGCTCACCGCCGCGACAAAGGCGGCGCGGCGCACCTTCTCCCCCATGTGCAAGAACTGTGGTTTGTCGAATTCTTCCGGCCCGTGCACGGTAAAGCTGTATGCCGGCCCGCCCAGGACGTTGGCCAGCATGACCACTTCCGTAGAGTTGGTGCCGAAATGCGCGTGCACATGTGTCGCCTCCCCTGCCTGCAACCACTGCAGTACCTGGCAGGCCTCGGCCAGGTAGACCAGGTGGTAGGGCCAGGCACGGTCGGCCCGCAGGCCAAGGCGCATGGCCAGCCACAGCGCCTGGAAAAAACGCCGCGGCTGCGTACGCAGCACCTGCCAGGTCGGTGCCAGTAACCCCTTGAGCCCACCTTGCAATACGTAGCGGGTCTTGCCCCGCTCGGTTGCGTCCTCGGCATCCTGCACTTCGGCGTCCCACCCACGCAGGGCTATACGTTGCACCTCAACCCCCTGGCGTTCCAGCGCCAGAATTTCGCGACGGATGAAACTGTGGCTGACTTTCGGGTACTGATTGATGAAGTAAGCAATGCGCATACGAATCCAGATCCAAACCCGCTTGATGACCAACCTTCCCTGGCAACCTTCACTTCAGGCTGTCGACTACGGGCGGTCTGTCTACTGCCGATGCACTCACAGCAAATGCATCCCCCTGTTTTCCTTGTAGTCCAAGGTTGTGATTGCTGCTTGGCAATGCTGCCTGCAAACGGGTGAAAACATCTTCAAGCAACGCCTGGCGGCGGCGGTACATCGCCCGTTTCTTGGTCGGGATGTCAGCTTCCGCCCGTTGCGCCGGCGCTAAAGGCAGGGAAAAAAAGTCCTCACGATCAGACGCTGTGGCGCCGTGTTCTTGCCAGATCACGTCGTAGTTGGCCGCCAGGTCCTGGCCCTTGTCGCTGCCAAAGTAGGGATGGCGATGGTGCCGGCAGGCGTCGCTGACGGCATATAGCTGCGTCACACCCAGGGTTCTGCCCAGGCATTTCAACGCTTCGAGCAACAGGCTGCGTGGCCGCAGCCCTTCGAAGTCCTTGGTCAGGTCACGGTAGATGGCCAGCGAGGTTTCGCCGTCGATACCTTTGTGAATGCCCTGCACCGCACCGATGAACAGGCAGGTCTCCCCCTGGCTGCGGCCCAGGGTGAAGGCCAGGGATGCCACACGCAGGTCGGCCTGGAACAGGTTAAGCACCAGCTCGCCTTCGCGCTTGAACCAGATTGGCCGGTCCAGTACCAGGCAACAGCCCGGCGAGTGGCTGGACAGATCACACAGCCTCAGGTTTTCGTCGCGCCCCAGCAACAGCAACGCCGGGAACTGCCCAGCCACCAGCTCAAAGTGC
This sequence comes from Pseudomonas sp. YQ_6, assembly GCF_043103245.1. Lineage (NCBI taxonomy): Bacteria > Pseudomonadati > Pseudomonadota > Gammaproteobacteria > Pseudomonadales > Pseudomonadaceae > Pseudomonas > Pseudomonas sp. YQ_6. The sequence continues at coordinate 102,306 of NZ_JBICJR010000068.1, read as the reverse complement.
GAAGCCACCACCTCCAGACGCTGCGGGGCCTCCCAGCATTGGCTGATGTAAGGCCATTGCACGACACCGATACAATCCACACCCAGCCGCTGCAAACCATGCGGGCCCAGCGCCGCCATCATGCGTTGCATGAACCCGTTCAGCTCAGGCCACTGCCTGGCAATCTGCCGCGTCAACTTGTACTTGTTGTGCATCGCCCGCAACGAGTAACCCGGTTGCAAGGTAAACACGCTTTTCACGAGGGTGCCGAGCATCATGGGTTTCTCTCACTTGTACTCGATCAAAGCCGATTTGCCAGCCGCAAGACGGTGGCGCAGGAACTTCAGCTGGCCGAGCATTTCCGGGAACTTGCCCAACACCAGGAACACGGCCTGCAGCCAGTTCTCGCGCGTCCACTTGCCGCCACGGCTAGCCAGGCGCATGGCCTGCAGTGGGTAGATCAACAGCAAGAGCAGGCCCCAGCCGCCCAGCAGCAGGCAGGCCAGCGCGATCACCAAAGGTATGCCCAGGCCCCACAACCACGCCCGACGTGACTCACGCAGCCAATGCCGCTCGGGTGGCTGGCCATGCAGGTAGGCGCCCTCGGCATAGGCATGCCCAGCGCGCAAGCTACGCCGCCACCATTGGCTGAAACGCGTCATGCCGGCATCGTGCAGGGTCATCTCGGCAGCCAGTCGCCAGACTTTCCAGCCGCGGGCCCGCAAACGCACGCACAGTTCCGGCTCTTCTCCGGCGATCAGGTCAGGACGGAAGCCACCCACGCCAGCAAAGGCGTCTGCCCGCATCAGCGCATCGCCGCCACAGGCCTTGGCCTCACCGACCGGGGTATCCCACTCCAGGTCGCACAGCAAGTTGTACACCGAACGCTGGGGGAAGCGCTCACGCCGGCGACCACACACCACTGCCACGGCGGGGTGCTGCTCAAGAAAAGCCTGCGCCGTGGCCAGCCAGGTGGTATTGACCTCGCAGTCGCCATCGACGAACTGTACCAGTTGCATCGATGGCAACAGGCGCTGCAAGGCGGCAAAGCCTTCATTGCGGGCGCGTGCGGCGGTGAACGGGATACTCATGTCCAGCGCCAGCACTGCCACGCCAAGGTTGGCGGCCAGCTGCAGCGAACCATCGGTGGAACCCGAGTCGACGTACATGACCTTGTCCGGCCCCTGCGCCAGCGAAACAAGGCAGCGCTCGAGACGCTGGCCTTCATTGCGGCCGATCACCACCACGCCGATCACCGTTGCCATAGGCCTCACTCGACCGATGCCGTGGCGGCCGGTTGCCGGGCCTTGATGATGGCCGGCACCCCCACTGCCAGTGAATTGTCCGGCACATCTACCAGCACGACGGCATTGGCGCCGATGATCACGTTGTTGCCGATGCGAATACTGCCCAGCACCTTGGCCCCGGTGCCGATGTCGACGTTATTGCCGAACACCGGGGCAATCGGCTCGTCGACATTCTTCAGGCCCACCACCACGCCGTTGCGGATACGGCAGTCATCGCCGAAGCGGGCATAACCGCTGACAACGATGCCGCCAAAATGATCGATGACGAAGTTGCGCCCGATCACCACCTCGCAAGGCAGTTCGATACCGGTGATGATCTGGACGAATTTGAACAGCACCCTGTAGATGAGCGAGCACAGTTTGCGCAGCAGTGCCGGGCGCAGCGTATAACGCCAGCGGCCAAAGCGGTACACCAACAATACCCAGAAGCCCTGGGCGCCCCAGTCCCCGCCATGGGCACGCAGGTCGGCGCGAATATTATCGAACATGGCTCCACCTACCTTGTCGGTTGGCTGGCGTACCGGGTCTTGAACAGCAAAGACCAGGTTGCCCGGCAATGACGCCAGCAGGCCTGAATGGCGCCCCAGCCGCGTCGTTTCAACAGCGCCTTGAGTGCCAGCACCAGGTCGCCCAGCGTGACCAGCAGCATGTGCAGGGCAAGCCCCGCCACCCCATGATGCTTGCGGAAGTACAGCAACTCGCTTTCGATCTGATAGGACGAGATCTGCCGGCTGGCGGCCTCCAGTTCCGCCACCGACTTGGAGCTTTCGCCACCGATATGCACCACCGTGGTATGCGGGTAGAACACCACTTTCCAGCCCGCTTCCTTCACCCGCTTGCAGTGGTCCACCTCTTCGTAATAAAGGAAGTAGCGCGGGTCGAACAAACCCACCTTGTCGAGTACTTCGCGGCGCACCAGGTAGAAGCAGCCGGGCAACCAGTCACACTCGCGCACCGAGGCGTGATCCCAGTTCATGTCGTCGACCATCTTCACCCCTGGGAAGAACCGCCCCAACCCGGTACGCCCGACGAACACATTGAGCGGCGTGGGGAAGTAGCGACAACTGGGCTGCAGGTCGCCATCGCGACCCTCCAGGCGCACCCCCAGTACGCCGCACTCCGGGTGGGCGTCCATGTAGTCGAGCGTTTTTTGCAGCGAGTCGGCGGCAACGAAGGCATCGGTATTGAGCAGCAAGGCGTACTTGCCCTTGAGGTGCGCCAACAACTGGTTGTTGGCCCGGCCGAAACCCACGTTCTGCTTGTTGCTCAGCAGCAGTGCCTCGGGGCACACCTGGGCCATGCGCTGCACCGAGTCATCGCGCGAGGCATTGTCGACCACCAGGTAACTGGCCAGGCGCTCGCTGTCGGCCCGGCGCAGCGCATCGAACATCGGCTGCAACAGTCCAGCGGTATTGAAGTTGACCACCATGACATCCACAGGTTTGCTAGCCATTTCAGCTGTCCCCGAAGAAATACTGACGTCTTTGCGCCATCAGTAACGGTTCCACTTCCGGGTCGTAGGCACCGTTGCGCTGCTTCACCAGATCGATCCATGGGTAGGCTTCGCAACGTGCCTCGACCCGCTTGATCAACTGTTCGGTGGTACAAATGAACTCGGCAGGGTTGCCACCATAGACGGTGCCTGGCGGCACGTCCTTGGTCACCACCGCCCCTGCCGCCACGATGGATTCGGGCCCGATGGTCACGCGAGGCATCACGATCGCACCATGGCCGATGAAGCAGTTGTCCTTGATGTCGATGAAACCGATCGAATCCAGGTGCTTGCCAAAGCGATGCTCGATCAGCAATACCACCCCGTCATGACCGATCAACGTGCAGTCGGACAAGCCCACGCTGTTACCGATACGTACCAGCGACGGGTCGAGAAACTTGCAGCCTGTATTGACGTAGAAATTGCTGCCGACCGAATGAAAGTTGCCCCATCGGGCCAGATAGGCCCCCCATTCAAGACCAGATGGGTTGCAGAACCTCCTGTAGAATTTGCCACCTCGCCCGGTTGCATGGGCGTAGTGCGCCACTGCCTTGCGTATCCATCCCTTCATACTGCCTGGCCTCGCGATCTGAACAATCTTGAGTGTCCTGAGGCGTTCCGGTCTCGTTCTTCCAGGTGCTGACCGCAGCGCACTCACCCGTGTACAACCCGTATCACGCAGCGGCGCCGCTGGCCGCTTTCATCTTTTTATCGAGGTGGTCGGCCAGCCGCACGGCAAATTGCAACAGCGGCATGGTCGGGTTGGAGGCGCCGCCCTTGGCAAAAATGCTGCTACCGGCGACATACAGGTTTTCGGTGCCGAACACCTTGCAATTGGCATCGACCACGCCGTACTGCGGCGAGGCGGCCATACGCGTGGTGCCCATGTGGTGGGCATGGGGTGACATTTTCAGCGGAATCGAGGTGTCATAAACAAAATCGTTGAGCTTGACGAAACCCAGGTCCATGTCGGCGAACTGCTTGGCCAGTTCGCTGCCAATGCACTTGATGGTGTGCCGGTCAGCGGCGCTGAGCGCCCAGTTGACATTGACCTTGGCCACGCCCAGCGCATCCTTCTCGTCCAGTAGCGAAATGCGGCTGTGCAGGTTGGGAAACTGCTCGATCATGGTGCTGATCACGCCGTCGCCGGGGCAGCTGAACTTGGCGATGAAAGCGACCTTGCTGGCAACACCCATGTCGCAGGCCAGGGTCTCCAGAAAGTACTTGACCTCGGCAGTGCGGCCATAGGTCTTTACATCGTCCAGCAAAACGGCGGTGACATTGCCTTTACCGGCCTTGTAATCGTCGACAAAGGCATCGGTGGTGTAGTACTGACGCGGCTCCGGGCCCTGTCCTGACTTGAGGATGAAAGTGCCCATGTCGATGTTCAGGTGTTCCATGAAACACCCGCCGACCAGCCCGTCCTTGCTCACCACGCCTGCCGCCACCAGGGTCTCGCTGTTCAGCAACTGCCGGGCATTCTCGATGCCACCTGTGGCGAGAATGAAGTTTCTTGCCACCAGACGCTGACGATTGCGTTCATAGTCGGACAGAACCACCGCCTCCAGGTGGCCGGAAGCCTTGTCGAACTTCAGATCAACGCAATTACAGTTGATGAACACGTCAAGGCCGTTGGTCTGCTCCAGTGCTGTAGCGTACTTTTGCGCAAAGCGTGTCGGCGTGCTGAGCAGAAAGCGGTCTGCCTCGAATTCACTGCCATTGAGGCCGTTGTTCATCGCGCGAAAATCCGAGCCAGGAGGCAGATCGACAATTTCCATCGCTGCCGGCAGAAAGCCTTCGATCTCCGAATAGGGAATAGGCCAGCCCGGCAACTCGCCTGGCGGGGCGATGGCAAAGTCCGATGGGGTGAATGGCCGGCAACGGCCAGCCCAGTGATTGGAGGTGCCCCCCAGGTAACGCAGGCGGCTTTCCTCGGCATACAACTCCAGGCCCGTGGATGAGCAAGCGTACAAGTCTTGCGAGTGCGGCGCATATTCGCGCCCCCCGCCTTCGGCGATCATTACGTTCCAGCCAGCGGAGGCCAGGCGCAAGCCCAGGGTAATACCCGCCGGGCCGGCCCCGATGATGCAGAAATCGTAGTTGTCGCGCAGCGCCTTCTGCTGCTGATAGTCCTTGATCATGCTGACGCGTTCCGGAAGTAACGGGACGGTAAGACCCAACCGTTGATCACCACGAACCTGGGCTTTTCGACCGTCTTGCCGGCAACCGCCGCCGAGGTGCCGAACACCGCGCCCCCCACGCCGAGCAAGACACAGCTCTGGAGAAAGCCTCTACGACCCGACTGCGCAGTACAAAAAGTGAGCTTCCCCATGATCCCGTGACCTGTAGCCATGAAAGTTACACCCGGCAAACTGCGCTACAGCCAGTTGAAAAAGGCTGTCAGCAGTGCCCCGCACAGCGCCCCGACCAGTAACATCGGCAGTACCACCAGCTCACGTTTGAGGCTGAAGATACCCAGTTTGCAGTTCACATACACAACCAGCACCAGCGTTGGCACAGCATGCAGGGCAACACCCCAGATAGCCCACTCCACCCCACCAATCGCCAGTAACAGCGGCAATAGCGCCCATAACGAGACCAGGCGGATGATGTTGTCCATGGCCTGGTACTTGGTCAGGCCCAAGGCAATCCACACCTGATGAGCCAAGGTATAGCGCAATACGATGAACGATAGCGAGAGAATCGCCAGCATCGGCCCGGCTTCGCGGTAGCGATCGTCGTACATCCAGCCGATCAGCAGCGGGCTGGCGGTCAGGAAACCGCCACAAATGAACAGCACCAGCAGGTCGACCAGCAGCCGAAAGCGGAAATACAGCGCTTTGAGGCGCGGCTTGTCGTCGGCCCGGGCCGCTTCGCTGAAAGCAGGCAGCGCCACCGCGCCGACAATTTTCATGAGCGCGGTCTGCACCGCACCCAGGATCAGCACGGCGATCGAATACACACCCAGTTGCGCCGCCGACATGCTGGCGCCAAACCATATGCGGTCGCCGTACATCGCCAGCACGCCGACCATCGACGACAACAGAATCCAACGGCCAAACACGATCAGCTCGGTCAGCGCGGAACGGTCCCAGCGCAGGTGGTTGTTGGGCCCCTCCAGGGCGGTATGCCCCAGCACGGTCCAGACGACCGCCGAAACCAGGCCTGATAACACCAGCGCCCAGATCGAATGGGTCAGCAAGCCCAGCACCAGCATCAACACCAGGCCGGCCACCTGCGAGGCAAGGTCGACCAGCACCACGCGCTTTTGTTGGAAAGTTCGTACCGCCACATCTATCTTGGTGGACTGGAAACCCCAGATGGCCGCCGACAGGCCGGTGACCGCCAGCACCATCGGCAGGACGGGCGCGGCATAGGTCGAGTCGGCCGGCCACAGCTCAGCCAGTTGGGCCAACCAAGCTCCCAGGGCCAGCAGCAGGGTAAGGGCAAACAGCAGGAAACCGCGGATGATCTGCACGGTCCAGGCGGTGTTGAGAAAGTCCGGGTCGTCTCCGCGGTGGCTCTGGATGATGTTCTGGCGCAGGCCGACATCGGAAAGCAAATGCAGCAGTATCGAAACAGTGGTGGCGATGACCATCACCCCGAACATTTCCGGCAGCAGCAAGCGGGCCATGATCAGATTGCCGCCCAAGCGCATCACCTGTGAAGCCACCTGCGAGACCAGGTTCCAAGACCCGGCCCTCAGGGCCCGCTTGCGCAGGCTCGCGGCGGCTGACACATCAATCGACGGCATGACTTCAATCTCTGACTGATTGGCTAAAAGTCACTATAGTTTCAATTAGCCATGATGCTAGCCGTTGCCCACCGAGGGAAAGGTGTACATAGCCGATGCCTGAACATTTTCGTGCGTTGATCGTCATCCTGTTTCTGGCGAGCGTGGTCTTCCTGATGGCCCGGCGGCCTGCCACCGACCTGATTCCGCTCAGCGACTACAAGCGCCGGCGCAATCTGTGGTTCCTGCTGACCCTGCTGGCTTTTTTCTCCCACAGCTTCTGGCTGTACCTGGGGGTGGGCGCGGTCGTCCTGTTGCTGGCCGGGCGCCGCGAGCACAACCCCATGGCGCTGTTCTACATGCTGCTGTTCCTGATCCCGCCAGCGTCGGTGCAGGTGCCCGGGTTTGGCGTGGTCAATTACCTGGTCGACCTTAACCATATTCGCCTGCTGACCCTGTGCGTGTTGCTGCCGGCCGCGCTGTACCTGCGCCGCCAAGGTGACACTTTGCGCTTTGGCCGCACCTGGGCCGATAAACTGCTGGCGGCCGGCCTGCTGCTGATGAGCGTGCTCTATTTGCGCGAAACCACCCTTACCGACACGCTGCGCCAGGCGCTGTACCTGTATGTCGACGTTCTCCTGCCGTATTACGTGGCCAGCCGTGGCCTGCGCCAGATCAGCGACTTCAAGGACACCCTGCTGGCCTTCGTGCTCGCCTCTTTCGTCATGGCGCTGATCGCTGTGGCCGAGTATGTGCGCCACTGGCTGTTATACAGCGCCCTGGTCGAGGCCATGGGCGTGCCATGGAGCATGTCCGGCTACCTGAGCCGGGGCGGTGCACTGCGGGCAAGCGTCACCACCGGCCAGGCGATTGCACTGGGTTACGTGATGAGCGTGGCCATCGGCCTGTTCCTGTTCGTGCAGGGCTATGTGCAACGCCCGCTGCACAGGGCCATGGGCGCCCTGCTGCTGGCCGCCGGGCTGTTCGCGCCATTGTCGCGTGGCCCGTGGATCGGCGCGGTGGTCATCGTGGTGGTGTTCATCGCCCTGGGCAAAGGCGCCGTCAAGCGCCTGGCGCTGCTAGGTGCGGCAGGCATGCTGGCGTTGCCCTTGCTGACCGTCGTGCCTGGGGGCGACAAGGTGCTGGACCTGCTGCCGTTCATCGGTAACCTCGAGAAAGAGAACATCACCTACCGCGAGCGGCTGATGGACAACTCGTGGATCGTCATCCAGCGCAACCCGTTGTTCGGCTCCTTCGACTTCCGCAACACACCCGAAATGCAGGCGATGATCCAGGGCGACGGCATCATCGACATCGTCAACACCTACATCAACTTGGCGTTGCGGGTCGGCCTGGTCGGGCTAGGGCTGTTCGTGGCGTTCTTTGCCGTCGTGCTGCGGGGTATCCGCAGGGCCATGCTCAGCTTTGCCGACAAGGACGACGAGCGAAGGCAGCTCGGCCGGGTGTTGCTGGCAACGCTGATCGGCATTCTGGTCATCATCTTCACGGTCAGCAGCATCACCTTCATCCCGGTGGTGTACTGGTCTATCGCAGGCCTGGGCGTGGCCTACATCCAGATGGTTCGCCGGCTGCACAACAGCCAGGTCATGGAACTGGCAGAACCCGACCTACAACCCAGGTAATGTTCATGAATAGGCTGTCCCTGCGTCATTACGTGCGCCTTTCGGCCATTGCCGGCCTGGCCCTGCTGCCGCTGGCCAGCTGGGCTTCCGACTGGCAGGTCAGTGTCGATGAGCAAAATGGCTTGCCTAGCGTGACACACGGCGGTGGCCCGGTCATGAAGGCCAAATTCGATTTCTGGGCTGCCAACTGGAGCTGGACCGGTTTCTATACCGACTTCAAGGTCAATGGCCCTTACCACTACACGCTGCGGGGCAAGAACAAGGAGCTGGACTTCGACCTGCAGGCTGACATCCGCAAGGAACAGGCGCAAACCCTGAGCTGGGCCTTCGACCTCGACGCCCACAGCCGCCAGAGCGGTGTCATGGGTGGCGGCATGGTGTTCCAGTTCGACCCGGCACAAATCGCCGGCGACATGGGGGCCCCGCAGTTGCTGCCCGACAATCGCGGCTGGACGTGGGGCAAGGCTGACCAGGGGCGACGCATCGAAATGCGCTTCGACCCGCCACTGGCCAAGGTCTATTTCGAGCGCGGCAACCCGTCCGAGCTGCGCGCATTCCTCTACAAGGACCCGATCAGCGCCGGCCGCCAGCAGCTCAAGGCCGTGCTCAACGTGACCGGCGACATCGAACTCGGCCCGACGCCCACCGAGCGCTTCGGCCTGGCAGACCCCGCCAAGTGGCCTGATGACCAACTGGACTGGCGCACCTCGCCGGTGGACCTGTCGTTCCTCAACGCAGGGGAAAGACCCGCCGGCAAGCGTGGCTTCGTCAAGGCGGTGGGCGACCAGTTGATGTTCGCCGACAACACCCCAATACGCTTCTGGGGCACCAACCTGTCGGCCTACTCGCTGTTCAAAAGCCCCGACGACGAAATACGCCAACAGGCCAAACGCCTCTCGGCACTGGGTTTCAACCTGGTGCGCCTGCATCACCACGACTCGCCCTGGGTCAGCCCCAACGTCTTTGGCGACGGCACCTTGGTGCGCGATACCCAGCAGCTCAGCGCCCAATCGCTGCGCAAGCTCGACCTGTGGATCAAGTCACTCAAGGACGAAGGCATCTACATCTGGCTGGACATGCATGTGCAGCGTGCGTTTACCGCCAACGACCACATCGAAGACTTCAAGGAGCTGCCCGAGCAGGATGGTCGCGTCGACCTGAAGGGTTACGCCTACGTGAACGACAGTATCCAGCAAGCGATGAAACGCTTCGCCGAGCAGTACCTGACCCATGTGAACGAATACACGGGCCTGGCCTACAAGGACGACCCCGCCATCGCCGCCGTGCTGATCACCAACGAGAATGACCTGACCCAGCATTACGGCAACGCCCTGATGCCGAACAAGGATGTACCACGCCACAGCGCGCGCTACATGACGGCGGCCAAGGCCTTTGCCAAACAGTTTGACCTACCCGCCGACCTGACCTGGCGTGCCTGGGAGCATGGGCCGTCGAAGCTGTTGCTCAACGAGCTGGAACAACGCTTCAATGCCGACATGATCGCCCACTTGCGCAGCGTGGGCGTGAAAGTCCCCATTGCTACCACCAGCACCTGGGGCGGCAATGGGCTTAGCGCACTGCCGGCACTGAGCGTTGGTGATGTCATCGACGCCCACAGCTACGGCGACGCAGGCCAACTGGAGAAGAACCCGCTGACCAGCGACGGCATGATCGACTGGATTGCTGCCGCCCAGGTCGTCGGCAAACCGCTGACCGTTACCGAGTGGAACGCCGAGCCCTTCCCGCTGCCGGACCGTCACTCGCTACCCATTTACATCGCCGGCACTGCCAGCCACCAAGGCTGGGACGCCATGCTGCAATACGCCTACAGCCAACAAGCATTCAACCCAGGTTGGCGCACGGCGGACAACTGGCACGCGTACAACGACCCAGCGATGATCGCCACCCTGCCCGCCGCTGCCCTGCTCTATCGCCGTGCGGACGTAAGACCAGCCACCACTCGCTACGTGTTCGCACCGACACCTGCCACCCTTTACAACCAGGAAATCACCCCGCGTAACTCACCGCTGCTGCGCACGGCCATGGAAAAGGGCCAGTTGCAGATCGCCCTGCCACACACGCCGCAATTGCCCTGGCTGAAACCCGCGCCCATCCCGGCAGACGCGCAGGTGCTGCACGACCCGGGGCAAGCGCTGCTGGCCGCCGATGCCACCGAGTCGGTGACCGATACAGGCGAGCTCAGGCGCAACTGGCAACAAGGCATCTACACCATCGACACGCCACTGACCCAAGCCGCCAGCGGCTGGCTGGGCGGCCGCCCGATCAACCTGGGTGCCATTCAGATACAAACGAAAACGCCTTACGCCAGCGTCGTGGTCCAGAGCCTGGACGGCAAGCCACTGGGCCAGTCGCGCGAGCTTCTGCTGTCACTGGGCACCCGTGCCATGCCCAAGGCCGATGACAAGACGCCGTTCAATGTCGAGCCCCTTGAAGGCCGCCTGGACATCAAGGCGCCCGCCGGCCTGAAACTGTTCGCCCGCGATGCACGGGAACAGCTGAAGCCGCTGCCGGTGGCCTACAAGGATGGGCAATACACCATTACCTTCGACGGTACCTACATGTCCAACTGGCTATTCTTGAAATAGAGCATATGGCCATCTACGCTCAGGTCACCTGTAGCTGATCATCCCACCTGCACGTGTCAGGGAGTGTTCACTGCGTCTGTAAACAGCAGATTCCAGGAGGTGGGGATGAAATATCTGGTTGTGGGTGGTGCGGGCTACATTGGCTCGCACATGGTCAAGCACCTGCTCGCCGCCGGCCATGAAGTGCTGGTGGCGGACCTGGTCTCACCTGGGCCCGGTATCCAGTGGGCCAAGCTCGACATCGCCGACGAAGCCGCACTGGACGTGCTGTTTGGCGTTTGCCGCTTCGATGCGGTGTTCCACTTCGCCTCGTTCATTCAAGTGGGCGAGTCGGTCAGTGCCCCCGGCAAGTACTACCAGAACAATGTCGCAGCCACCCTTTCCCTGCTGCAGGCCATGGTCAATGCCGGCATCAGGCACCTGGTGTTTTCTTCGAGTGCCGCCGTATACGGCAACCCGCAGTACGTGCCGATAGATGAAGCACACACCAAGGGGCCGATCAACCCGTATGGGTTGAGCAAATGGATGGTCGAGCAGATTCTTGAGGACTTCGACCGGGCCTATGGTTTGAAGTCGGTATGCCTGCGCTACTTCAATGCAGCGGGCGCTGACCCGGAAGGCCAGCTAGGCGAGCGTCATGAACCGGAAACCCATCTGATCCCGTTGATCCTGCAGGCTGCATCTGGCCGGCGTGAGGCGGTGACAGTGTTTGGTCGCGACTACGACACACCGGATGGCACCTGCATACGCGACTACGTGCATGTGGCAGACCTGGCGGCGGCCCATGCACTGGCAGTGGATTATTTACTGGACGGTGGCGAGCGTGCCGCGTTCAACCTGGGCAATGGCCTGGGCTTTTCGGTGCAACAGGTGATCGATACGGCCCGGGCAGTGACCGGGCGACAGATCAATGCCCTTGACGCACCGCGTCGCGCCGGCGACCCGCCACGGCTGGTGGCGGATGCGAGCAAAGCCATGCAGGTGCTGGGCTGGCGCCCGGCATTCGCCTCGCTGGAGCAGATTGTTCGGCATGCGTGGCAGTGGGAGTTGCAGTATCCCTGGAGGCGCTGAGTTGGCCTCATAGCCTTCAGGCGCAGCACAAGGCTGCGCCTAAAAGCGTATTGCCAGAAAGCTCAGTAATAGGTGCGCGGCTGTTCGTCAGCCTTGTTCAACACTGTCCCGATCAGGTTCACCGTGCCCAGGTGATGCAGGCAATCCTCGATTTCCTTCTTGTTGTTCATTCCGTTGGCCACCACCAGCAACACGCAGTCGAACTTGGGCATCACGGTGATCGCATCGTCCGAGCTGAGCAGCGGTGGCAAATCGAAAATGCAGATGCGCGATTCGTAGCGGTTGCGCAAATCGCCAATCAGGTTGTTCACCTTGGGCGAGGACAGCATCTCGGTCGACAGGGGCACGGGTACCCGCGTTGGCAGCACCACAAAGCGCGGCAAGGTGGGGTTGACCAAACAGTCCTGCAACTCGGCCTTGTCCGACAGAAACTCGTTCAGTGCCTGCTCCATGGGCAGGCCCAGGTAACTGCCGACCTTGGGCCGGCGCAGGTCGAAGTCCACCAGTAACGCAGTCTTGGTGGTGTGGTGGGCAATACTCATGGCCAGGTTGATCGCCAGCATGGTCTTGCCCGCTTCTGGCGTTGGCGAGGTGATGGCCAAGGTACGCCAGCCGTTCTCGTCCATGGCCCTGAGCACCTGCGTACGCAACAGGTCGATCGGCCCGTTCATGTTGGAGTTCTTGTTGTACGCCACGATGCGGTTACGCTCCAGGTGGTCTGCACGCAGCGGCACCACCTTGGTGTTCACGTAATCGAACTGACCCGGCACTTCGGCCAGCGCCGTACCGGGGGCGGGAGACAGTGCCTGGGGAGTACCCGGGGTTACCTGATGAATATTGTTGCCAACAGCCGGCTTGATCCTGTCCATCACTGCTTTCCCTATACAAACCGAGACATGACTTTGTACAACAGCACATCCAGTGGCATGTAGAACACGTGCACCAGCCCTATCATGATAGCTGCCAGCGCCAGTGCCGCCAGGATCAGGTGATTGCGCCAGCGTTTGCGTCGGGCTACGTCGGCCCGGGTATCGATATAGGGCAGTGCCACCAGCACCCGTTTGCCCAGCAGGTTTTCCAGGGCGCCAACGCCGCGCACGCGCTGATTGAGCATTTCCAGCAGCATCACCAGCGCACCGCCACCGGCCGGTGCAAGCACCAGGCCCAGCGCAGCGATTTTCTTGCGGTTAGGCTTGATCGGCTTCTCAGGCAACAGAGGAGGCTCCAGCAGCACAAAGCGTTCAGCCTTGTTTTCCTGCTCGAGGCTTTCGGTAATCTTTGCGCCCATTTCCTTGGCACGAATCTCTTCGTATTTCTTGCGCGCGTTGTCGTGGTCACGCATCAAGGTCACCAGGCCACGCTCGACTTGCGGCGCCTCTAGGATCTCGGCTTCATAGCCTTCCATTTTCCGGGTCAGCTCACGCTTTTGCTCTGCCAGCGAAGCAATACGCACCTGCGCGGCACTCATCTTGGCGCGGACACGGGCCGCGTCGAGGCTGACCGTGGACGCTGCCGCAGCGCGACCACCACTGGCTTCGAGCGCCTGGATCTTGCGCTTGACCGCCACGACATCCGGGTGGGCGTCCTTGTAGCGGGTCAGCAGCTGCGCGTATTCGGCTTTCAGGCTTGGCAGGTCTTCGGGCAGGTCGGCACGCGTTGGCCGGGTGCCTTCGGCAACCTTGGTGGCAAGGCCGGCATTGGCCGCAGACAGCTCCAGTTCCAGGTAGCGCAGCTCTTCCTGGGCAGCCTTGTAATCACGGTCGACCTCACGGAATTCCAGCTCCGCCCGCGACAGCATGTTCATGCGCAGGGTCTGGTGCTCGGGCAAGGCATTGGCATGGGCCTGCTTGAAATCGGCCAGCTGGTTTTCCAGGCTGGCCAGCTCGGCACCCAGCTTATTGGCTTCCTGCGTGAGGAATTCGGTGGTTTCGTTGGCCCGCTCGGTGCGCTGCTTGAGGTTTTCGTTGAGGAACAGCGTCACCAGTTCATCGGCGACTTCCTTGGCTACTTGTGGCTGTTTGTGCTCGAACGACACATTGAACGCCACGGTCGCTTCACCACGACCGCGCACGAAGGTGGTAAGGGTTTCGACCACGATCGCGTTGCGCATCTGGTCGATCCTGTCGCTTTCGCTGAAGCGCTTGTCAGCGAAGAGGTCGTACTTGCCGATGATGCGCAGCAGGTTGTCGCGGGTCATCACCCGTTGGCGAATCACCTCGATGCGCTCATCGGCAAAGCTGGTGTTGTTGGTCGACACCAGCTCAGGCGAAATCTGCTGCGACTCCACCAGAATGGTGCCGGTCGACTGGTAGATCGGCGGCACCATCAACGCGACGGCCACGGTCGCGGCTAGAATGACTGCGGCACTCACCCCTAACACCAGGGCCCTGTCCTTGATAATGGCGATGTAATCTCTGAGGGAGAGCTCGTAGTCAGACTTCATAGGGCCACCTGCCTGCAGTTCAGATGTCGGGGTACCTGTACGTCAACGTCAAACCAACGATCGTAGCGGTCGCATCCGGTACATGGTCCTGCTGCCGTTCCTTGTACATCAGCGACAGGCGCAGGTCCCAGTAAGGCGAAAACTGGCGGCTGGCCCATACGCTGTAAGTCTGCAGCGTGTTGGGCGACTGCCCTTTGCTGTCTTGCCACGCGGCGTCGGCGCCGACCCGGGACAACTCGGTCAGCGCATAGCTCCACACACCACGCACCTGGTCCAGTTCGGCGAAGCCGCCTTCGGCACTTGCCACCGTGCTGCGCTCGGCGGTGAGGCTGGCGTCGGCACGCGGGCCGGTATACAGCAACGCAACCCCACCCTCCCCGCGCCGGCCGCCGTCGTCACCTGACACTTGGTTGACGCCAACATGGGCATCGGCGCTCAAGCCTTCGGCAAGCTGGTATTTAATGCCGACTGCCGGGCTGTAGCTGTTGGAAGCGGTCGCGGTAAGGTCCTCTTCGGGCTCATAGCGCCGGGCACCGAAACGGGTATACAGGTCAGCCCGCTCACTCCAGGCGTAAGTCCAGGTAAAGACGTTCGCCAGTTCGTCGTAGCCCGTCAGCGTGCTGATGTCGTAACGGGCACGGCTGTAGGTGGTTTCGTTGCTCAAGGTACTGCGCTCGGTCACCGCCTGGCTCCAGTTGCCAGTCAAGGTGTAAAGCTTCTGCGTACCGTCGGTGGTAATCACCCCGGTATCCAGTACTGTCCCCGACAACGTCGAGCTTTCGTTGTAGCGCCCCACCAGGCCGAACCGCCCCCGCTCGGTGGTGCGCTGCCAACCCAGGCTGATATCAGGGTCTTCACGGTCATCGACGATATCCGTATCGGACGAGCGCAGCACATGCATGCCAAGCCCCAACCTCAATTCGTCACGGTCGAAAGTACCAATCAGGGTGTAATCCGGCGCGATGATCGTGCGCGTTATGCCCTTTTCCCCCGAGGTCAACAGCAATGGGTTGCTGTCGTATTCGACGGATGTCGGTACCACCACCGTAGACTGCCAATTTGCCGCCAGGACCGCGTCCGTGAACGGCAAGACCAAGATTGCCGTTGCAATGCGAGTTGTTCTAAGAAGAGGCATTAAATGTTCTTATTAAAGGCAAGATCAAGGAACGACCAGCGTATCGCCAGCCTGAAGTTGGATGTTGGTGGACATGTCCCGGCCAGACACCAGGTCCTTATATCGCACGGGCAGGATCTTTTGGGAAGCACCGGTGCCGCGGACCACCTTGATTTCGCTTTCATCTGCAAACTTGTCCAGGCCACCCGACATGCTCAGCGCCTGCAATACCGCCGTAGGGCCTGCCATTTGCACGGGCCCGGGTTTGATCACTTTACCCTGTACATAGACCATGTTGCCGGCAATGCTTTTGACGACAACGCTGACGTTAGGGTCGGGGAGGTATTTTTCGAGTTTGGCAGCGACCTGCTTTTCGACTGCCGTCACGTCCAGCCCGGCGACATCGATGCGCCCGGCCAGGGGGAAGGTGATACTGCCATCGGGAAGTACGGTGGCTTCTTGACGCAGGCTGTCTTCCTGCCACACCGATACCATCACCACATCGCCGGGGCTGAGCAGGTAGGCAGCACTGCTCTGGTCGGCGTTACCGGCGCCAGACCACACCGTCAGCATGCAGAAAGCGGCAAACATTGAACGCACCATGAGGGTCCCTCCGGCCAAATGGCCCGACAAAGAGCACTGAATGAGAACAACACACCAACTCTCGCTCCGCTTCACGGCGCACTGCTGCCGCGATGGCCTCGACCTTCCTGGAGGCCCTTGCCTTGACGCTGCAGACGTGGCTGCAACGCCTTGTAAATGTTGGTCCTACGGGCTACTGGGAATATAGCAACGGTTGGAGAATTCACAAGCCATGCCTGTGGCTTCGCGGCAAGGAGCAGTCACTTCAGGTACAAGGCAGCCGGTTCAGATCTTTCTGCGGTTGGCAACGGCAACAAAACCGACCACAGCAAAGGCAAAGAACCAGCCAGCAGTTGAAACAGGAATGATACTGTTCTGATTTATATACGAATCTGCCGCGCCGGCAGCACCACTTAGCATCACCAGCAAGAACATCGATTTGATTATCAGAGTCGTGCGCATACTCCCCTCCTAAAAACAGGAAAATCAATGAGTTATTAGAGCGGTGCTGCGGGTGTTGTTACATGTTTGATTTGAGCTTATGGGCACAATGACACTACGTCAATGATTCGACACCATAATAAAATTCAATGGGCGATGGGCGAATTCGTCAAAAAAACGGCATGCAGATTATGCAAGGGAGGGATGATGCGATGAACATGTCGTTTCACAGCTGATAACACGTGGGGGCATGATTGCCCCCTGCGCTTTCATTCGTCTGCGTGGTGAACCACAACCAGTAACTGCGCCGGTGTCACACCTACCGAGCGCAGCCGGTGCGGCGTCTGGGCGTTGAAATGCAGGGCGTCGCCCTGCTCCAGCAACACCCGCTCACTCATGAAATCCACTTCCACCTGGCCTGCGTGAACAAACAGGAACTCTTCGCCCTGGTGTTCCTTGAACGTAGGGTCGCTGAACTCGGACGGCGGCTGAATCAGAAACGGCAGCAGGCTGCGCTGGCCAACCTGACTGGTGAGGGCCGCGTACCCCGGCCCTTGCCCATCGCCAACCAGGGCCTGGCGCTCGGTACGGCGCACCAGGCTGTAGCGGCTCTGCCCGGCCTGTTCTTCGGCGAACAGCTCTTCGACATTGACGTTCAGTGCCCTCGCCAGTTTCAGCGCCGCAGCGATCGAGGGCGTGTTGAGGCCGCGCTCGACCTTGGACAGGTAGCTTTTGGTCATGCCAGTCTTTTCGGCCAGCATTTCCAGGGTCATCCCCAGTTTCTTACGCAGCAGTTTCAATCGGATAGACATGTGACGCGGGTTTCCCAGGCTGAGGCAGCCATGATACGCGTCTGAAAGCTGACGCCAAGCCTCCAGGGACTTTGAATCAAGGCATCACCGGCGGCACGTACTGCAGCGTTGTACCCAGCGCCCACAGCAACACCAGCACCAACGGCACATGCACCAGCAATTGCACGAACGAGAAACCGATCAGGTCGCGCGCCTTGAGCCCCAGCACGCCCAGCAGCGGCAGCATGTAGAACGGGTTGATCAGGTTCGGCAAGGCTTCGGCCGCGTTGTAGATCTGCACCGCCCACCCCAGGTGGTACTGCAGGTCGTTGGCCACCAGCATCACGTAAGGGGCCTCGATGATCCACTTGCCGCCGCCTGAAGGGATGAAGAAGCCCAGCACCGCCGAATACACGCCCATCAGCACGGCATACGTGTCATGGGTGGCAATCTGGGTGAAGAACAGTGAAATATGGTGGGCCAGCGTCTGTTCATCGACGCCCTTCACCTGGGTGAGGATGGCAGCGATCGAACCATACAGCGGGAACTGGATCAGCACACCGGTGGTGGTCGGTACCGCACGCGCCACCGCGTCAAGGAAGCTGCGTGGGCGCCAGTGCAGCAAAGCACCGAGCATGATGAACAACAGGTTGTAGGTGTTGAGCCCCGAGATGGCGGTAATCGCAGGTTTTGTCGCAAACTCCTGATACAGCCAGCCAGCAGCCAAGGCCACCAACAGCAGGACCAGGATCGGGCTGTGTTCCAGCCACTCCCCCGGGCGCGTGCGTTGCGGCGCGGGTGGCGCTGTGAAGCTGGGGTCGACACCGCAGTCTTCTGCGCTACGTGCGCTGTTCGGGCCCGGAGCGGTGGCGTAGGCGATCACCAGCGAGACCACCACCAGCGCCGCCAACATCACGCCGGACTGCCAGAGAAAGATGGTTTCGGTAAAGGGGATCACCCCGGTTATCGACAGGATTGAAGGTGGCAGGCTGGCCGGGTTTGCCTGCAGCTGCGCCGCCGAGGATGACAGGCCCAACGCCCACACCGCACCCAGCCCCAGGTAAGCGGCCGCACCCGCAGCGCGGTAGTCCATCTTCAGGTCGGTGCGCCTTGCCAGGGCGCGCACCAACAAACCTCCAAACACCAGCGACAGCCCCCAGTTGAGCAAGGAGGCCAGCATCGAGATCAGTGCTACCCAGCACACTGCCGAGCGCCCATTGCCGGGGATGCGCGCCAGGCGATCGATCAGCCTCGCGGCGGGCGGCGAGCTGGCCACCACATAACCGCCGATGACCACGAAGGCCATCTGCATGGTGAACGGTATCAGGCTCCAGAAGCCGTCGCCAAACGCCTTGGCGGTGTCGGTCGGTTTGGCGCCCATGGCCAGTGCGCCGATACACACCAGCAGCACCGCCAGCGCGGCAAACACCCAGGAGTCGGGGAACCAGCGTTCAGCCCAGTTGGAGCAGCGCAAGGCAAAGCGCGCGGAGCGGCTGTCTTGAATTTCAGCGGCCACGGTTGAATTCCTTTTATTGGTTTTATGGGATGAAGCGGTATTGCCAGGCAACGCAAAAAACCTGTTGGAACGGGTTTACCCGCGAATGCGGCGGTCAATGTACCGACGCACTCGCGGGTAAACCCGCTCCAACAGGGTGGGATCACGTCATGCCTTAGAAGGTCATTTCCTTCACATCATCCGGCACGATCAGTTTGCCGGCGGTTTTCTCGATGATTTCCTCGACGCTGACCCCTGGCGCGGTCTCGCGCAGGATGAAGGCGCCGTCTTCGATTTCCAGGTAGGCCAGGTCGGTCAGCACCTTGCGGATGCAGCCCGCACCGGTCAGCGGCAGGCTGCACTGTGGCAGCAACTTGGACTCGCCGTCCTTGGAGGCGTGGGTCATGGTAACGATGATGTTGTCGGCGCCGGCCACCAGGTCCATGGCCCCGCCCATGCCCTTGACCAGCTTGCCCGGAATCATCCACGAGGCGATATTGCCCTGCACGTCCACCTCGAAAGCCCCCAGGACGGTCAGGTCGACGTGGCCGCCACGGATCATGGCGAACGATTGTGCCGAATCGAAAATCGAGGCACCGCGGCGGGCGGTGACAGTTTGCTTGCCGGCGTTGATCATGTCGGCATCGAGGGTACTTTCAGTGGGGAATTCGCCCATGCCGAGCAAGCCGTTTTCCGATTGCAGCATCACATCCATGTCGGCGGGTACATAGTTGGCCACCAAGGTGGGGATGCCGATGCCCAGATTGACGTAGTAACCGTCCTTCAGTTCACGGGCAACGCGTTGCGCCATCTGTTCGCGGGTCAGTGCCATGGTCAGGATCTCTTTATTGTTCGGGTGGATGGCGCTCAGGCCTTGACGGTGCGCTTTTCGATACGCTTTTCGAAGGTGCCGACGATGACACGGTCCACGTAGATGCCCGGGGTGTGGATTTCGCTTGGCAGCAGCACGCCAGGCTCGACGATTTCTTCCACTTCGACCACGGTGATCTTGCCGGCGGTGGCCGCCAGCGGGTTGAAGTTTTGCGCAGTGTTGCGGTACACCACGTTGCCGTAGTAGTCGGCCTTCCAGCCCTTGACGATAGCGAAGTCACCGGTGATGGATTCTTCCAGAATGTACTTGCGGCCCTTGAATTCGCGGACTTCCTTGCCGTCGGCAACCGGGGTGCCATAGCCGGTTGCGGTGTAGAACGCCGGAATGCCGGCACCACCTGCGCGCATTTTTTCGGCGAGGGTGCCCTGCGGGGTCAGCTCCACTTCCAGCTCGCCACTGAGCAACTGGCGTTCGAACTCGGCGTTTTCGCCCACGTAGGAAGCGATCATCTTGCGAATTTGCCGGTCTTCCAGGAGCACGCCCAGACCAAAACCGTCCACGCCGCAGTTGTTGGAAACCACGGTCAGGCCCTTGACGCCACGCCGCTTGATTTCGCTGATAAGGTTTTCCGGGATGCCGCACAGGCCGAAACCACCGGCCAGTACCGTCATGTTGTCGGTCAGGCCTTCGAGGGCCTGTTCATAGGTTGCAACGCGCTTGTCCAGTCCGGCCATGCTGATCCGCCTTTTGTAGTTGTTTAACCGACGAGGCTGTCGGTGAGCGTGTGCAGACATCTTCACCGCAAGCGACTGATTTGTTAATTTTGTTTTCGTCATCGATTGATAATTTTTACAAAACAAACGATAGGCCCGACATGAACGTCAAACAACTGCGCGCCTTTGTCGCCGTGGCCAAGTACCAGAGCTTCGCCCAGGCCGGTGAACACCTGCACGTTTCACAGCCGGCACTGAGCCTGACCATCAAGGCGCTGGAAGAAAACCTCGGCGGCGCCCTGCTCAGCCGCACCACGCGCAGCGTAAGCCTAACTGCCGAGGGCGAAGTGCTGCTGCCACTGGCACGCCGCCTGCTGGCCGACTGGGACGACACCGAAGAGATGCTGCGCCAGCGCTTTACCCTGCAATTGGGCCGTGTTTCGGTGGCGGCCATGCCGGCTTTTGCCGGCAACCTGTTGCCCCACTCGCTCAAGGTGTTTCGCCAGCGCTACCCCAAGGTCAACGTCACGGTGCACGACGTGATCAACGAACAGGTACAGGAACTGGTACGCCATCGTCGCGTCGAACTGGGCATCGGCTTCGAGCCGGATAACATCGATGGGCTGGACTTCCACCCGTTGTATATGGACCGCTTCGTTGCCGTAGTGGCCGCCGACTCGCCCTTGGCGCTGCTGCCCCAGGTCAGCTGGGCACAGCTGATGGCCGAAGATTTCGTGGCCCTGCAGCGCCCTTCGGCGGTGCGCCTGTTGATGGAGCAGAATGTGGCGGCCCGCCACGGCAAGCTGGCAGTCGCGTTCGAAAGCCACCAGCTGACGACCATCGGCCGCATGGTGGCCAGCGGCCTGGGGGTCAGTGCCGTGCCGGCCCTGTGCATCAACCAGATGCAGGAGCTGGGTGCCCGCTGCGTCACCTTGGTCGAGCCCACTGTCGAGCGGCGCATCGGCGTGATTGCCCTCAGCGAGCACAAGCTTTCCACCGCAGCGCAAGCACTGCTTGAGGTGCTTCTTTCCAATACCCGGATCCCGGAGGTGACATGCGTTACGTAAATCTGGCAGGCACGAGTGTTCCAGCCATCGGCCAAGGCACCTGGTACATGGGCGAAGACCCAGGTCGCAAGGCTGCCGAAGTCGCGGCGCTGCAACAGGGCATCGAGCTGGGCCTGAACCTGATCGACACCGCCGAGATGTATGCCGAAGGGGGGGCAGAAGAGGTCGTTGGCCAAGCCATTGCCGGGCGCCGCGACCAGGTATTTCTGGTCAGCAAGGTCTACCCGCACAATGCCAGCCTGCGCGGCATGGCGGCTGCCTGCGAACGCAGCCTCACGCGCCTGGGCACTGATTGCATCGACTTGTACCTGCTGCACTGGCGTGGTCAGCACCCGCTGGAGGAAACCGTCGAAGGCTTCGAGCGCTTGCGCGAGCAAGGCAAGATCAAGCGTTGGGGCGTATCCAACTTTGACGTCGACGACCTGCGCGAACTGCACAACCCTGATTGTGCCACCAACCAGGTGTTGTATAACCCGGCCCAGCGCGGCATCGAATTCGACTTGCTACCGTGGTGCGAAAAACGTGGCTTGCCATCCATGGCCTACTGCCCGCTGGCTCAGGCCGGGCGCTTGTTGCAGCACCCGGTGCTGGCGGAAATCGCCGAGCGCCATGGCGCCACACCGGCCCAGGTGTGCCTGGCCTGGGTGACCCGCGATGACGGCGTGATCGCCATCCCCAAGGCGGTGACACCCGAGCACGTGCGGCTCAATGCGGCGGCGGGAGCGCTGACCTTGACCGGTGAAGACCTGCGGGCGATCGACCGGGCGTTCCCTGCACCGACGCGCAAGCAGCGGTTGGCGATGGTGTAGGCGAGCACAAGCTGGGCCAGTAGACGACCTCTGTGGGCGCGGGCATGCCCGCGAACACCGGCAAGGCCGGTGCCCTGCAACGCGGTGGCTGCTTCGCGGGCTCGCCCGCTCCCACAGACCGCGCAAGTACCGAGCGTTGAGCAACTGCGCCACCACCGCCCGCCGCTGCCGTTCGCCAAGCGCAATCTGGACCAGGACGCGACCTTTGGGAGCAACTGTCTTGCTCAATTTCTAAAAGCTGGCGCGATCCCTGTGGGAGCGGGCATGCCCGCGAACACCGGCAAGGCCGGTGCCCTGCAATGCGGTGGCTGCTTCGCGGGCTCGCCCGCTCCCACAGGGAACCGCGCAAGTTCCGAGCGTTGGGGTCAGTGGAAATCCCGGCTGCGTACATCCAGCCCTTGCAGCAGCGGACTCACATCCTCCAACCGCCGCGCAATCAGGTGCCGCACCCCATTCTCCTGCTCCAACCGCCCACTGACCTTGAGCAACTGCGAACCCACCAGCGCCCGCCGCTGCCGTTCGGCCAGTGCACGCCACACCACCACGTTGACCATGCCATGCTCGTCTTCCAGAGTAACGAAGGTCACTCCGCTGGCGGTTTGAGGCCGTTGCCGGCCCACCACCAGCCCGGCCACGGCAATGTTGTCGCCATGCTCCACACCCTGCAATTCACTGGAGCTGCGACACCCCAGTGCCCTCAGGCGAGAACGCAACAGCGCCAGTGGATGTGGGCCAAGCGTAGTGCCGAGGGTTTGATAATCGGCCATCAGGTCCTCGCCCACGGTTGGCACGGGCAATTGCACCGGTTCTTCAGGCAAGGCCTGCACATCGGCGAACAACGGCAGTTGCGGCTGCACCGCCGCCACCTGCCAGCGCGCCTGATGCCGATCGCTGGCCAAGGCGCGCAGCGCCCCGCCATCAGCCAGGCGGGCACGGGCCCGTGCGTCCAGGCCGGCGCGCAAACACAGGTCTTCGACGTTGCGCCACGGCCGCTGCGCCCTTGCCTGCTGCACGCGCCTGGCATCGGCTTCGGCCAGGCCACGCACCAGTCGCAGGCCCATGCGAATGGCCAGGGTGCCTTGAGCATCAGGCTCCAGTGTGCAGTCCCAGTCGCTGTGGCAGACATCAACCGGCCTTACCTCGATACCTTGGCGGCGAGCCTCTTGCAGCAACTGATCAGGGCTGTAGAAGCCCATCGGCCAACTGTTGACCAACGCACAGGTGAAAATCGCCGGCTCATGGCACTTCAGCCAACTGCTGGCATAGCACAGCAAGGCAAAGCTGGCCGCATGCGACTCAGGGAACCCATAGCTGCCAAACCCCTTGATCTGCTCGAAGATGCGCTCGGCAAACGCCAGCGTGTAACCATTGCGCAACATGCCCTGCACCAGCCGTTCGCGGTGCGGTTCCAGGCCGCCGTGGCGCTTCCAGGCTGCCATGCTGCGGCGCAACTGGTCGGCCTCGCCCGGGGTATAGTCGGCCGCGACCATCGCCAGCTCCATCACCTGCTCCTGGAACAGCGGCACGCCCAAGGTACGTTCGAACACTTCCTTCAGTTGCGGCGACGGATACGTCACCGGTTCCTGCTTCAGACGCCGGCGCAGGTACGGGTGCACCATGTCGCCCTGGATCGGCCCGGGGCGGACAATGGCTACCTCTATGACCAGGTCGTAGAACTTTTGGGGCCGCAGCCGCGGCAACATGGCCATCTGCGCGCGTGACTCGATCTGGAACACACCCATGGTCTCGGCACGGCTGATCATGGCGTAGGTGGCCGGGTCTTCGCTGGGGATGGTCGCCAGGGTCAGGTGCCGGCCACGGTGGTGGTGCAGCAGGTCGAAGCAGCGACGCAAGGCGCTGAGCATGCCCAACGCCAGCACGTCGACCTTGAGCAGGCCGACCATGTCCAGGTCGTCCTTGTCCCACTGGATCACCGTGCGCTCCGGCATCGCGGCATTCTCCACCGGCACCAGCTGGTCGAGCGGTTGCTGGGAGATGACAAAACCGCCCGGGTGCTGTGACAGGTGCCGGGGGAAGCCGATCAGTTCGCCGGCCAGCACCAACACCCGCCGCAGCGAAGGGCTGCCCGCTTCGAAACCGGCCTCGGCCAGGCGCTGGTCATCAGGTATGCGATCGCTCCAGCGGCCACAACATTTGGCCAGGGCATCCACCTGGTCGGCGGGTAGCCCCAGCACCCGCGCCACATCCCGCACCGCACCGGCGGCATGGTAGGTGTTGACTACCGCAGTGAGCGCCGCCCGGTGCCGGCCATAGCGACGGAACACATACTGGATCACCTCCTCGCGCCGGTCGTGTTCGAAGTCCACGTCGATGTCCGGCGGCTCGTTGCGCTCGCGCGACAGGAAGCGCTCGAACAGCAGGTGGTGTTTCATGGGGTCAAGCTCGGTGATGCCTAGCACGAAGCACACCACCGAGTTGGCTGCCGACCCCCGGCCCTGGCATAGAATGCGCTGGCTGCGGGCGAAGGCGACAATGTCGTGCACCGTCAGGAAGTAGCTTTCGTAGCCCAGCTCTTCGATCAGCCCCAGTTCCTTGGCAAGCACAGCCCGCACTTTGCCACTCGGCCCGCCTGGCCAGCGCAGCGGCAGGCCTTGCTCGCACAATTCGCGCAGCCAGCTTGCCGGGGTATGCCCCTCGGGCACCAGTTCGCGTGGGTACTGGTAGTTCAGTTCGCTCAGGTCAAACTGGCAGCGCCGGGCAATGACCAGGGTCTCGGCCAGCAGGTCGAGCGGATACAACTCGGCCAGTTGCGCCTGGCTGCGCAGGTGCCGTTCGCCATTGGCAAACAGAAAGCGCCCGGCCTCGCTCACCTGGCAATGCTGGCGGATGGCCGTCATGCAGTCCTGCAAGGCACGGCGACCACGCACGTGCATGTGCACGTCACCACAGGCCACGGCGCGGATACCCACATCAGCCGCCAGTGCCCGCAACCGTTGCAGGCGCATGGCATCGTCACTGCCCCGATGCAGGTGCACGGCCAGCCACAGGCGCTCAGCAAACACACTGCGCAGCCACGCGCCGGTAGCGGTATCGCCACTGTCAGCGGCCACCCACAAGGCCAGCAGGCCTTGGTGGTGCAGCAGCAAGTCATCACGAAACAGCTGGTACGCACCCTTCTCTGCCCGCCGCCGGGCACGGGTGATCAGCGCGCACAGGTTCTGGTAGCCGGTCAGGTTCTCGACCAGCAGCACCAGCTTGGGCCCGTCGCACAGTTGCACCTCGCTGCCAACGATCAGCCGCAACTGGTGCACCTTGGCTGCCTGCCAGGCGCGCACGATACCGGCCAGCGTGCATTCGTCAGTGATCGCCAACGCCTGGTAGCCCTGCTCGCGCGCACGCCGGAACAGCTCGTCGGCGCTCGATGCACCGCGCTGGAAGCTGAAGTTGGAAAGGCAATGCAGCTCGGCATAACCCGGGGTGTTCATGCGAACCAACCCTGCAGCCAAAGCGGGCCGGCCTGGCTCAGGTCGCGGTAGGCCCAGCCGCGCAAGCCGTCACGGGTTTCGATGCGGTAGTAGTCGCGACGCACATCGCCGCCATCCCACCAACCTGATTCGATGCGTTCGGCGTAGCCCTGCACCTGGTAGGCGGCGTCATCCAGCGCGATCGGTGCCGATAACAGCCACCCCGGGCGGCTGCCCGGTGCAACCGGCATGTTGCCTTGGGCACCCTGCTCCGCCAACTGCCAGGCGCATTCGGGGCGGTGATCGGCGGCTGCGCCAAGCCCCTTGACGGCCTCATCCCCCAGGCGGGCGCGCAACCGCTCGCGCAATTGCGCCCAGGGTTGCGCCTGTTGCGCCCGCGGGTCGAACAACGCCTGATGCTGTGGCACAAAGGGTGGCAAGTCTTCGGCAACCAGCCGCAGGTTGCGCACCGGTGCGGGTATGCGCAGCGGCTCAAGGCGCCCACGGGCCAGCTCGAACAGCATCGCAGCATCGCGTTCGGCCGCCAGCAAACCCACCTTGAGCAGGGTATCCGGCCCCTCGGCGTGCTCCAGATGCAGGCAGAAGCGCTGCACGCCACAGTCTCGCCCGGCCAGAAATGCAGCAAGGTCGTTGAGCATGCGCCGCAGCGGGAACAACAGCGCCTGGTGCGATTCGACGTCGAAGTTGAGTTCCAGCCGGGTTTCGAAACGGTCGGGTGGCTGGTAGAAGTCCAGCCCCAGGTTGCGCAGGCCGAGCAACTGGTCGAGGTGCAGCTGCACCTGGGCCGCAAAGCGCCTGGCCAAGGTATCGCGCGGCAAGGCCAAAACCTGGCCCAGCTGGCGCAAGCCCATGCGGGCAAACGCTTCGGCCGCCTCTGCCGGCAGGCCGACGCGCGTGATGGGCATGCCAAGCAGCGCCGCTCGGGTGGCGTCGACATCGCCCACGGCCAGGCCATCGTGGCCATTGGCGAGCATGCGAGCTGCCACCGGGTTGCTGGCCAGGACAATGCGTTGGCGCAGGCCCAGTTCTGCCAACTCCTGACGCAGACGCGCCTCGAACAAAGGCCAGGGCCCGAACAGTTGCAGGCTGGAGCCCACTTCCAGCAGCAGCGCCCGAGGGTAATGCAGGCTGACCTGGGCACTGAAGCGGTAGGCCCAGGCCGCCAGCAGCTGTTGCACCTGATCGATGCGTTTGGGGTCGGCTTCGACGCAGGTGAAGCCATCAGCCAGGGCACGCGCTGCGGTCAGGGTTTGCCCGGCGCGCAGGCCCAGTGCAGCGGCCGCCGGGTTGACTGCCTGCAACACGCGACGCTGGGTCGGCCCGCCAATCAGCACCAAGGGTGTGTCAGGGTCGTCACGCTCACGCAGGACGGTGTCCAGCGCAAGCTGCGGGAGCAGGATGCAGGCCCAGAGCATGGTGCATCAGCCCCGCCCTGGGCAGGGAATAGGCAGCGCTGGAGGCATGCCACCCCGGCTTTTCAGCACGCGCCATTGCGCCGGGCGTGTGTCGACTGCAATGCGCAGCGCTGCGGGTGAAGGGTTGTGCGACGCCTGCTGCGGCCTGCAGGCGAACGCCAGTGCCTGCCCGGTTTCGGCCGCTACCTGCAAGCGCCGCAGGGCGCGGTCATCGGCACGTTCCGGCCAGCACAGCACCGCCGCGCAACTGCCCGAGCGCAGGCACTGTTCGGCAGCCCACAGGGCATCGGCAGGCTCGGCATCCACCTGTACCAGCCAGCGCAGGTCCACCCCCGCTGCCTGCCAGGCCGGTGCAAAAGGGATGAAGGGTGGAGCCACCAGCACCACTCTGCTGGCTTCTGCACTCAGCCGGGCCAGGGTTGGCCACAGCAACTGCAATTCGCCACAGCCGGGGTTGGCCAGCAACAGCTCGCTCAGTGCTGCCGCTGGCCAGCCACCTTCCGGCAAACGTTCGTCGAGGGCCGCATGGCCGGTGGGCTGCAGCCCGAGTGGCCGCGCCTGGGCCTGCCGGCCGCGCCATACCCGGCGCTGTTCCAGCAGCCTGTCGAGGTCGACCACGGCGCCCATCAGTCGCGCCTCAGCAAGCCGCAGAACACGCCTTCGATGAAAAAGTCCTGTTCGGGCTGCACATCGATCGGCGCATAGGCCGGGTTGCGTGGCAACAGCCGGTAAGTGCCGCCTTGGCGTTGCAGGCGCTTGATGGTCACTTCGCCGTCCAGGCGCGCAACCACGATTTGCCCGTCGCGGGCGTCGGCCTGTTGCAGGATGCCGACCAGGTCACCGTCAAAGATGCCGTCGTCGATCATCGAGTCGCCCCGCACCTTCAGCAGGTAGTCGGGGGTACGGCGGAACAGGCTGGGGTCGAGCAGCAACTGCTCGTGGATGTCCAGGTCCGGGCCGATGGGGGCACCCGCCGCCACCTGGCCCAGCACGGGTATTTCGAGGATTTCCGGCCGGCGCAGCGGTTCGGCCAGGCGTATGCCCCGGGCCTGGTTTGGCGTGACATCGATGTAACCGGCCTGGCACAGGGCGGTGATGTGCTTGCGCGCAACGCTGCGCGAGGCAAAACCGAAGCGCGTGGCGATATCGGCCAGGCTCGGCGGCTGACCATGCTCGGCAATGCGCTCACGGATAAATTCGAAAATGGCGCGGCGTTTGGGGGTAAGAGTGTCCATGGAGCACATTTGTACTCTTTTCGGAGCACGCTGAACAGCCCCCTTCGTCGTCAGCTTTGGTTATGATCCCCTGGCTTGTGTTTTTTCATCTGGATATCCCATGCTGACCGCCCTGCTGTTCGACCTTGACGGTACCCTCACCGACACTGACACCCTGCACCTGCAGGCCTTTCGCCAACTGCTGCGCGAACACGACGGCCGCGAGCTGAGCCAGGCGCAGTTCGACGCCCAGGTCAGCGGCCGCGCCAACGGCGAGCTGTTCGCCGAGCTGTTCAGTGGCGCCAGCGTCGAACAGTGCCAGGCGTTGGCCGACCGCAAGGAAGCGCTGTTCCGCGCGATGTCGCCGTCGCTTGAGCCGATGCCAGGCCTGTTGCGCCTGCTGGAGCATGCCCAGGCCCATGACATCGGCATGTGCGTGGTGACCAACGCACCGCGGCTGAACGCCGAGCACATGCTGAACGCCATGGGCCTGGGCCAGCACTTTGAACATGTGCTGGTGGCCGAAGAACTGGCACGGCCCAAACCGGACCCGCTGCCCTACCTCACCGGCCTGCAGCGGCTGGGTGCCGACGCCGGGCAAGCGCTGGCCTTCGAGGACTCATTGCCGGGGACGGCCGCGGCCAGTGGCGCGGGGATCTTTACCGTGGGCGTGGCCACGACGCAGACCCCGGAGCGGTTGCTGGCGGCGGGCGCCAGGCTGGTTGTCGACGATTTCAATGATGCGGCGTTGTGGGCGTTGATCGAGCGTATGGCTTCAGACAGGGGCTGTGTTCCCGAAGGCTAGGGAGTGGGAGCCGAACTTGCTGGCGCTGCAGCCGGGGTGCCGGATGTACAGCCTGGAACGCTAAGCCGTGACGCCGCATTTCGCCCCTGCAGCCATACCGCCAAAGCCGCCAACCCTGCGGGTAGCAACAACGAAGCGAATACCTGGGCAAAGCTCCAGCCCAGTGCCAGCATCTGTGCCCCGGCAAAGGCACTGAGAATCGCACCCAGGCGCCCGATGCCGCTCATCCAGCTGGCGCCGGTCGCCCGTGCTTCAGTCGGGTAAAAAGCCGCCGCCAGCGCATTCATGCCAACACTTGCCCCATTAAGGCCAAAGCCCACAGCGCTCGCAACCGCACACAACCAGGCGAAGTCCGCAGCGACCTGACCAATTGCAAAAATCACCGCACCACTGAACAGGAAGGTCAGTACCAGCACGCGCTGCGCCGGGTAGCGATCCATGGCCCAACCCACCGTAATCGCCCCCAACGGGCCGCCAATCTGGAAGCAGGCCGTGACGATGGCCGCTTCGGCCACCGAGAACCCGCCCCCCTCCTTCACCAGCGTCGGCAACCAGCCGCTGAACAGATAGACCAGGAACAGCGCCAGCACGTACCCGCCCCAGAGCATGCAGGTACCAAAGCGATACCGCGCAGAGAGGATGGTGCCGATTGCACCGCCTGCGGCCTGGGCTTTACCGGGCAAGACAAAGGTCGTGTCGGCGTTGACATGCTCAGGTGCCAGGCGACGGACAATGGCCAGAATGCGCTTGCGGTCCGCCCCTTTGCTGACCAGGAACGTCACCGACTCCGGCAGGCGCCAATACAGCAACGGCAGGACCATTAGCGGCAACACCCCACCCAATGCCAAGACACTGCGCCAGCCCAGGTTCGGAATCATCCAGGCGCTGACGAAACCACCTGCCGCCGCGCCCAGGGAGAAGCCGCAGAATGCCAGGGTAATGAGCAGCGAGCGGCTGCGTGCCGGGGCATACTCGCTGACCAGGGTGCTGGCATTGGGCATGGCTGCGCCCAGGCCCAGGCCAGTCAGAAAGCGCAACGCGACCAGGGCTTCCAGGTTGGGTGCAAAGGCCGAGGCCAGTGTCCAGAGGCCGAACAGCAGGACGCTGCACAGCAACACCGCCTTGCGCCCGTAACGGTCCGCCAAGGGGCCGGCAATCAGGGCGCCGAGTGCCAGGCCGATCAATGCGGCGCTCAGTACCGGGCCCAGACTTTGCGCATCCAGGCCCCAGTCGCTTTTCAATTGCGGGGCAATGAAGCCGATGATGGCGACGTCCAGGCCGTCCAGGGCGATGATGAGAAAGCCGAGGAACACCACCCATTTCTGGTAGCGGCCGATGGGTTGCTGGTCGATCAGTTGGCGCACGTCGAGTGTGTTGTTCATAGGTATCACCTGTTGTTGTTTTTATGACGGTGTTTGTCGCAGCCCTAGTGGAAAAGGCTGGGTAAGCGCACAGGCCTTATGATGCGTGTTTCCTGAGCCACCACCAGGTCGCGGGTGGCATGCAGGTACGCGGCAAAGTCCGGGTCGGCATCCCGCGCTGCGCTGCGCTTCTCGAAGTCATCGAGGCTGTCATAGCCCCACAAGTGCACCACCTGGTTCAACGGCCCGATGCTGCTGGTGTAAAACGCCAGGGGTGCACCGAGGTGGCGCAGCAGGATCGGCATCGCCAGCTGGTCGAACGCCTCGAGAAAGGCCGCCATGCCGCGTGGGCGAATCGTGTAGATGCGGTGGTCGACCACAGGCTTGTCCATCACGCCACCTCCCGTGCGTTGCCCGCCGCCAGCCCCTGCTCGACACCCGCCAGATGGCGCCCGGTGATGTAGGCAAAGGTCATGATCGGCCCCAGGGTGATGCCCGCCCCGGGGTAGTTGCCGCCCATGATGCTGGCGCGGTCGTTACCCACCGCATACAGGCCGTCGATGACTTGCCCGTCGGCCGCCAACACTTCACCGGTCACACGGGTGCGCAGCCCGTCGAAAGTGCCCAGATCGCCCATGATCACTTTCACGGCAAAGTACGGTCCCTCGCCAACCGGCGCTACGCACGGGTTGGGTTGTTGCTGCGGGTCGGCCAGGTAGCGATTGAAGCTGGTGCTGCCGCGGCCGAACTGACGGTCTTCACCGTGGACAGCGCCAAGGTTGTACTCGCGCACAGTCTGCTCCAGCCCTTGCGCATCGATACCGGCCTTGCCGGCCAACTCCGCCAGGGTCTGGCCCTTGAGCAGGTAACCGTTGCGCAGCAATGGCCCCAGCGGCATCGGCGCAGGCTTGGCAAAGCCCAGCCCGTATTTGGCCAGTGTGCGGCGGTCGCACACCAGCCACATGGCGGTTTCTGCCTGGTCGGAACACGCCTCGATCAGCGCTGCGCCTACGTCGTGGTAGGCATTCGACTCGTTGGTGAATCGCTGCCCCGAACGCAGCACGCCGATCACACCCGGCTTGTAGCGGTCGAGCAAATGCGGAAAGGCAATATGCCGCCCACCACCCACCGGCACCTTCGACACCGGCATCCAGGCTGCAGGTGCCTGCAGGCAGATATCGACCTTTGCTCCCAGCGCCTCGGCCATGCGCGCACCATCGCCGGTGTTGCCCGCTGGCACCGGTGAAAAATGCTCGCCGCCACGCCGTACATGCGGGTAGGCCTGGCGCAGCCGTTGCAGGTCATGGGAGAAACCGCCACAGGCCAGCACCACCCCGCGCCGGGCCTCGATGCGCTGCTCGCTGCCGGCCTGCCCGGTCACCGCCCCCACTACCCGCGCCCCTTCGCGCAGCAACTGCCGCGCCGGGGTGCCTGTGAGAATCGGAATGCCCAGGTCCAGTGCCGAGCGTACCAGCCTTGCCGCCAGGGCATTGCCACTGGTGACCTGGGTGCCGCGTCGGTACAAGGCCAGCTCCTTCAAATGGGTCAGCAGGCGTTTGGCCACGTAGGCGAACGAGGTCAACGAACGGGTGACATTGAAGAAGTGCTTGAGGTCGGCATTCGACGAATTGAACATCATGCCGATGAAGGTGATGGTCTTCAGCGGCGGGCGCAGCCGCGCCATGTCGGGCCCCAGACCACGGATGTCGTAAGGTGCGGCCAGTATCGAGCGGCCCACATCGACGCCGCCTTCCACCTGCGGGTGATAATCTGGGTACAGCGTGGGCACGAACTTGACTGCCGTCTCGCGCTCGAAAAACTCAACCATCTGCGGCGCGTAGCGCAAGAATGCCTCCACCCCGGCCGCATCGAAGCAGGCACCGGTTTCGTTGCGCAGGTAGGTCATGGCCGCTGCTTGGCTGTCATTGCCCCCGTGCCGGGTGCCCGGCACCCACAATACGCCGCCGGAAAACGCCGTGGTGCCGCCGAAGCACTCCTCCTTTTCGATGACGATCACATCCAGGCCAAGCTTTTTCGCCGTGATGGCTGTCGCCAGGCCGCCAGCACCCGCACCGATGACCAGTACATCGCAGCTACGCGTATTCATTGGCCTGCCCCCTCGAAGCCAGGGCGCGGGATCAATGCCATGGGCATGCTTTCCAGTCCGCCATCCACGGTCAGTTCGGCGCCGTTGATATAGTCGGCGCGGCGGCTGGCCAGAAACAGCACAGCTTCGGCGATGTCTTGCGGCTCACCGATGCGCTGGTTGGCGGTCATGGCGCTACGCCGGCGCTCCACCTGTGGGTCGGCATAGAACGCCGCCGACAATGGCGTGCGGATCAAACCCGGGCATACGGCGTTGCTGCGCACACCGCGTGGCCCCCATTCCACGGCAATCTGCCGCGACAACATGCTGACGCCTGCCTTCGCCGCGCTGTAGGCCCCGCTGTTGGGTTGCGGGTAATGGGCTGCAATCGAGGCCACATGCACGATACGGCCCTGGCCGCAGTCCAGCATGGAACGGCCAAAGGCCTGGGCACACAAGAGGTAGCCACTGAGGTTGACCGCCAGCACCTGGTTCCATTGTTCCAGGCTTAGCGTGTCCAGCGCACCGGGGCGCAGCACGCTCGCATTGTTGACCAGTACATCGCAGCGCCCATGCAGCGCCTGTACCTGGGCCGCAGCCTGCTCCACGCTGGCCGGGTCGGCAATGTCGCAGGCCAGTGCACTGACTTCGCCTGCACTGTGTTCCCCCAGGGTGGCCGCCAGTTCGCGGCATTTGTCCAAATCGCGGTCAAGCAGCACCACGTGGGCCTGCTGCTCCACCAAGGCTGCGGCCAACGCTGCGCCAATGCCGCCGGCCGCGCCGGTCACCACGCATACGGCCGACTCCAGGCCTAGCCACTGAGAAAGGATCTTGTTGTTGTGCATGCTGTTCTCCAGAGCGTTGCTTGTTCTGGGCAACAGGCTATGGCCGGCAGGCCCACCGGCAGAATGGACAAAACCTGCAACCAGCCCCACATTCCCGTCAATTTGCCCACTGCGCCCTGAAGCCTGCGTGCAGCTATGGCACAGTAGCGGGCAGTGAACAGAACAATTACAACACCATGAACAAGATCCCCAATTACGCCCTGTACGGTGAAACCGCGCAGCCGGTGTGGCACGAAGCCTTGCATGTGGAGCAGATATCCCAGCGCTCTGGCGCGCACAACTGGGAGATTGCCGCACACCGTCACGAAGGCTTGCTGCAGCTGTTGTACCTGCAAAGCGGTGGCGGCGAGGTGCTGTTCGACAGTGACCGGTTTCAGGTTCATGCGCCCTGCGTGGTGTACGTCCCGGCGCAGGTGGTGCATGGTTTTCATTGGGCCAGCCAGGTAGAAGGCCAGGTAATCACGGCTGCGCAGCACCCGCTGGATAGCATCGCCCAGGTGCTGGCACCCAGCGTGCTGGTGCAACTGCGCAAACCACAGGTGATTGCCCTGCCCCACTGGGCCGCCGATGAAGACCCGTTGTTGCCCCTGTTTCGGGCCCTGCGCGAGGAATACCACAACCGCGCCCGCGAGCATGTGGCCAGCAGCATGGCGCTATTGCTGGCACTGATGATCCATGTCCTGCGCCATGAGCCGTACATACCCGCGGGTGAGCAGCGCCCAGTATCAAGACGCAGCCAGCAACTGACGGCTTTTCGCGAGCTGGTAGACATGCACTACCGCGCGCACTGGCCACTGGCGGAATACGCCGCCGAGTTGGGCATGACCCTGGTGACGTTGGGGCGGTTGTGCCAGGAACACCTGGGCATGACGCCGATGAATGTGATCAATGCCCGACTGGTGCTGGAGGCCAAGCGCATGCTCGGGCATTCGAGCCTGAGCGTGAAAGAGATCGCTCATGAACTGGGGTTTGCCGATGTCGGGTATTTCAGCCGGTTCTTTCGCAAGCAGGCTGGGGTGAGCCCTAGCGGATTTCGGGAGGGCCAGTAACGCCCCGCAGGCTCTGTGGGCATTACTGGCAATGCACGCGTCTGTGGCTTACCCGCGAAGAAACCCGTGCAGGAAACATCAAACAGCCAAGGCCCGCTGCACTTCCCCCACCGTGGTCGCCAAACTGCTCAGGTGCTGGCTCGACACCCGCTCCACCGGCGCCTGATCCAGCGGCCATTGCAAGGCAATGCTGCCGACCAGGCGCCCTTCGGCATGTACCGGCAAGGCAATGGCGCGGATCAGGAACGGCAGGCGCACCGGGTATTCCCAGTAGCCCTCGGTGCGCTGACCAAAGCCCTTGTGCGCTTGCTCTTCGATATCGCGCAACAACCCGTCATCACCCAGCCGCTCATGGGCCGCCAGGCGCTGCACTTCGTCCACCGCCAGCTCCCCCAGGCACGCCCGCCCCATCGCCGAATGAAACAGGCTGGCATGCTGCCCAACAATCTGACTGGTGTGCGGATAGCGCTTGCGCAGCACCTGGGGAATGGCGCTTTCCATCACCTCCAGCCGCTGGCCGTCGAAACACGACAGGTCAGCGACCAGCCCGGTGCGCTCACTCAGCTCCAGCAGCATGGGCGCTGCGCTTTCCACCAGGCGCCGCTTGAAACGCAACTGGCGGTCACCGAACAGGCGTCGCGCGCACAGCCGGTAGCGCCGGTCGGCAAGGCCGCGGTACACCCAGCCTTGCGCCTGCAAGGTGGCGATCATGCGCGACACCGTGGCCTTGGGCAGCGCCGTCAGGTAGTGCAGTTCTTCCAGGCCCAACGCCTGGTGCTCGCCCAGCAGGTCGACAATGGCCAGTGCCCGCTCCACCGAACGCACGCCGCCGCTGTCTGCCGTGATGCCCATGGGTATGACCTCCTTGTAGCGGGATGGTCAGGATAGCCAGCAAGATCCGCGCCTGCCCATGCTTTCATGGCGCAAGCAGGCTTTGTGGCGGGCAGCGCGCCACCCAGCGGGTGAGCTGTTCATGGGCATATGCCAGCTGCAACACGGCATGGTCGGCCTGCGCCGGGCCGATGATTTGCAGGCCCATGGGCAACCCGGCGGCATTGAACCCCACCGGCACGCTGATGCTCGGCAAACCGGCCAGGGTCGGCCCGATCACCACTTCCATCCAGCGGTGGTAGGTGTCCATTGCCCGCCCCCCAACCACCGTCGGCCATGGCTGGCGTGCATCGAAAGGGAACACCTGGGCCGAGGGCAACAGCAGAAAGTCGTAACGCTCGAACAGCTTGCCCATGGCGCGGTACCAGTCGCTGCGGTCCAACGAAGCCTGGTACAGCGCCGCCGCACTCAGCTGCAAGCCACCTTCCACCTCCCACTGTGCTTCGGGCTTGAGCAATGCGCGCTTGCCGGGGTCGGCATAGGCTGCGCCGAGGTTGCCATGCACCAGGAAGTGGCGGTGGGTCAGCCAGCATTGCCACAAGCGCGCCAGGTCGAATGCCGGCTGGCAGGCCTCGACCTGGCAGCCCAGCTCGGCAAAGTCGGCCAGCGCCGACTCGCACAGGCTCATTACCCCGTCATCCATCGGCAGATAGCCGTTGTAGTCGCCCAGCCAGCCCACCCGTACACCGCGAAAATCGCGCGGCAAGCCAACGGCAAAATCGCGCCGGCCTTCACTTAGCGACAGCGGCGCCCGCGCATCAACACCCGCCTGTATCGACAGCAGCCGCGCCACGTCGACCACACTGCGGCCCATCGGCCCTTCTGTGGCCAGCTGCTGCACGAACAGCTCGGGCGCCGGCCCATGCGGCACGCGGCCCTGCGATGGGCGCAGGCCGAACAGGTTATTGAACGCCGCCGGGTTGCGCAGCGAGCCCATCATGTCGCTGCCGTCGGCCACCGGCAGCAAGCGCATGGCCAGCGCCGCTGCAGCCCCACCGCTGCTGCCACCCGCCACCCGCGACGGGTCGTAGGCGTTGGTGGTGGTGCCAAACAAGGGGTTGTAGCTTTGCGAGCCCAGGCCAAACTCGGGCACATTGCTCTTGCCCATGATCAATGCCCCGCTCGCCCGCACCCGCGCCACGCTGATCGCATCCTGCTCGGGTACCTGCTCGGCAAACAGCGGCGAGCCGAGCGTGGTACGCAGCCCGGCCGTGGCGGCGAGGTCCTTGATTGCCTGCGGCATGCCATGCATCCAGCCGCGCGAATGGCCACAGGCCAGTTCGCGGTCACGCGTCTCGGCCTCGGCCAGCAGCACTTCGGCCGGGCGCAGCGAGACCAGTGCATTGACCTGCCGATTGAAGCGCTCCACATGCCCCAGGTAGGCCTGCATCACCTCCCGGCATGACAACTGGCGGGCATGGATGGCCTGGGACAGTGCCTCGGCATCGAGGGCAACAATGGGGTCGATGGCTAGCGGCTTCACGGTTTTACTCCAAGGTTGAAGGCGGCAGGCTTGACTGCCCGCGGTGCTTCTTTCAGGCAATAGGTGCCCAGCAATGTCAGCAGGCAGGCAAACAGCACGTAGAACGCCGGCGCCACCGGGGTGCCGAGCACCTGGGTGAGCCAGGTCACGATCAACGGGGCAAAGCCACCGAACACCATCACCGCCACGTTGTAGGCCACCGACACGCCGGTGGAACGCACCTGGACCGGGAACTGTTCGGCCAGGGCAGTAGGTGCCGGGCCGAAGAAACCACCGATGGCCGTGCACAACAGCAGTTGCATGACCAACAGGCGCTCTAGTGAAGGCGCAGCGGCCACCCACACATACAGTGGGTAGACCATCACGAAGAACGCCAGGGTGAAGGCCATCAGCACCGGGCGCCGCCCCAGCCGGTCAGACAGCGCCCCGGACAACGGAATCACGAGGGTCATCAGCCCCACGGCGAGCATCTGCACCAGCAGCACCTGGTCCAGCGGCAGGCCTAGGCTTTTGTGGGCGAAGGTCGGCATGTTCACCAGCACCACGTAGAACGATACCGTGGCGCCGCAGGCCAACCCCATCGACACCAGCAGGCTGCGCCGGTGTTCACGCAGCACCTGCCACAGGCTGGGCGACTGGCCCTTGGCATGGCGACGCGCCTCGACAAACGCCTCAGGCTCCTCCATATGCTTGCGAATCCACAGCCCGACCGGCCCGATCAGCAGGCCCAGCACGAACGGGATGCGCCAGCCCCAGCTGTCCAGCGCCTCAGGCGAGCACAGGTGGGTAACCAACGCCACCATTGCCGCCCCGGCAAACACCGCCAGGCACTGCCCTACCAATTGCCACGAACCATACAGGCCCTTGCGGTGGGCAGGTGCGCTTTCCACCAGAAATGCCGTGGCGCTGGCATATTCACCACCGGTGGCAAAGCCTTGCAGCATGCGCGCCACCACGATCAGCAGCGGCGCAGCCATGCCGATGGCCAGGTAGTCGGGCGCGAAGGCGATCATGGCGATGGACACGGTCATCAGGCGGATGATCATCTGCATGGCCGCCTTGCGGCCCTTGCGGTCGGAATACATGCCCAGCAGCACGCCGCCCACCGGGCGCATGAAAAACCCGACGCCGAAGGTGGCAAGGGCCATCAGCAGCGAGGCGTACGCGTCGTCGGACGGGAAGAACTGCCGGGCGATGATGCTGGCCAGAAAGCCATACACGATAAAGTCATACCATTCCAGGGCGTTGCCGATAACGGCGGCCACCACTTGCCGGGTACGCGACACGCCGGTGCTCGAAGTCTGCATAGGGAACACTCCACACAATGATTGGGTGATCGCCCAGGCGCAGTCGCGCCCGGGTTCCAGCGGCAGTGGTCAAAAAGGGACAATCAGGCAGGTGCCAGCCAGCGCTCTGCCAGCGCGCCCCAGTAGGCGGCGCCGGTCAGCAGGATGTCGTCGTTGAAGTCGTAGGCCGGGTTGTGCACCATCGGCCGGGATACACCATTGCCGATGAACAGGTAGGCCCCCGGGCAGCGCTGCAGCATCCAGGCGAAGTCTTCGCTGCCCATCAGCTTGCGGGTGTTGCCATCCACTGCCTGGGCGCCCAGCAACTCGACCCCTACCTGGGTGGCAAAGGCGTTTTCAGCGGCATGGTTAACCAGCACCGGGTAGGCCGGGCGGTGCTCGATGCTGGCGCGGCAACCAAAGCTCTCGGCCTGACTGACGATGATTGCCCGCACCCGCTCAAGGGCCTGCGCCCGCACCTCGGCGTTCAGCGCGCGCAGGCTAAGGCGCAACAGCG
This sequence comes from Pseudomonas sp. YQ_6, assembly GCF_043103245.1. Taxonomy (NCBI): domain Bacteria; kingdom Pseudomonadati; phylum Pseudomonadota; class Gammaproteobacteria; order Pseudomonadales; family Pseudomonadaceae; genus Pseudomonas; species Pseudomonas sp. YQ_6. The sequence goes on along the minus strand of NZ_JBICJR010000068.1, from coordinate 63,790 downwards.
CCTGTTGCGGAATCACGTTGGCCGCTTCGCCGGCCTGCAACGCGCCGACGGTGACCACTGCCGCCTCCTGCGCATCGATATTGCGCGCCACCACGGTTTGCAGCGCCATCACCACACTGGCGGCCGCCACCAGCGGGTCGACGGTCAGGTGCGGCATCGAGCCATGGCCACCCACCCCGTCCAGGGTCACCGTCAGCAGGTCTTGCGAAGCCATCATCGGCCCTTCACGAAACCCCAGGTGCCCGGCCGGCAGCCCTGGCATGTTGTGCATGCCGAATAGCGCATCACATGGGAAGCGCTCCAGCAGGCCGTCGGCCAGCATCGCCTCGGCCCCGCCCTGGCCCTCCTCGGCCGGCTGGAAGATCAGTATCAGCGTGCCGTCGAACTGCCGGGTTGCCGCCAGGTAGCGCGCGGCGCCAAGCAGCATGGTGGTGTGCCCGTCATGACCACAGGCGTGCATGCAGCCTGGGTGGTGGCTGCTGTATGCCGCGCCCGTTGCTTCGTGGATGGGCAGCGCGTCCATGTCGGCGCGCAGGCCCAGCCGGCGGGGGCTACTGCCATTGCGCAGCACGCCGACCACGCCGGTCTTGCCGATACCGGTGTGCACTTCATAGCCCCATTCCTCCAGCAGTCGGGCGACCAATGCCGAGGTGCGGCTTTCTTCAAAGCCCAATTCCGGGTGAGCGTGGATATCGTGACGGATCGCGTGCAGGTCGCTGGCCACGTCGGCGAGCCAGGCCTGGATATGCTGATGTCGGGACATGTGGAGTCTCCTCGCGCGGGTGGTTTCCCGTTCTTGTTGTTCGCCTTCAGGTCACGACAGGTGAGGCAGGTCGTGCTTGGCTCACAGATAAGCGCGAGTGACGCGGGATCACAAACGAATGTGGTTCCGCCCAGCGGAACCAGTCGGAGAGAGAAAGCTGTGTCAGCAAGGGAGCGCTCAACATTCGGAATGTTTGCGCGCCTTTTGGAGGGCCGCTGCAGTTGCTGTTACCTTGGGCTCACTGCTCAGCTTCAGACAAGGACTGCTTCATGCCTCCAAGCCCGACCACCCCAAGCGGTTTCATCCGCGTCCGTGGCGCCCGCGAGCACAACCTGAAGAACATTGATGTCGATATCCCCCGCGACGCCTTGGTGGTGTTCACCGGCGTGTCTGGCTCGGGCAAGTCTTCGCTGGCATTCTCCACGCTGTATGCCGAAGCCCAGCGCCGCTATTTCGAATCGGTCGCGCCCTATGCCCGGCGCCTGATCGACCAGGTTGGCGTGCCGGATGTGGATGCCATCGATGGCCTGCCGCCGGCGGTGGCCCTGCAGCAGCAACGCGGCACGCCGAGTGCACGCTCCTCGGTGGGTAGCGTGACCACCTTGTCCAGTTCGATCCGAATGCTTTACTCCCGCGCAGGCCATTACCCGGCCGGGCAAGCGATGCTGTACGCCGAAGACTTTTCTCCGAACACGCCCCAGGGCGCTTGCCCGCAGTGCCATGGCCTGGGCCGTGTCTACGAGGTGACCGAAGCGACCATGGTTCCCGACCCGTCGCTGACCATCCGTGAGCGTGCGGTGGCGGCGTGGCCAATGGCGTGGCAAGGGCAAAACCTGCGCGACATCCTGGTCACGCTGGGCTATGACGTCGATATCCCTTGGCGCGACCTGCCTCAGGCGCAGCGCGACTGGATCCTGTTCACTGAAGAGACGCCCAGCGCCCCCGTGTATGCCGGCCTGACCCCGGCGCAGACCCGCGAAGCGCTCAAGCGCAAGCTGGAGCCCAGCTATCAAGGCACGTTCATGGGTGCCCGGCGTTACGTGCTGCATACCTTCATGCACTCGCAGAGCGCGCAGATGCGCAAGCGTGTGGCCCAGTATATGCGCCCCAGCCCCTGCCCGCTGTGCCAGGGCAAACGCCTGAAGCGCGAAGCGCTGAGCGTGACCTTCGCCGGGCTGGACATCGCCGAACTGTCGCACCTGTCGTTGCAGGCGCTGGCCGAGGTGTTCCGCAAGGTGGCGGCAGCCGACTACCTGACCCGGCAGCAGGACGAGCTGACACTGGAAAAACGCCTGGCGGCCCAACGCATCGCCAACGAGCTGCTCGAACGCATTGATACGCTGCTTGACCTCGGCCTCGGTTACCTGGCCCTGGAGCGCAGCACCCCGACCTTGTCTTCTGGGGAACTGCAACGCCTGCGCCTGGCCACCCAGCTGAATTCGCAGCTGTTTGGCGTGGTTTACGTACTCGACGAGCCGTCGGCCGGCTTGCACCCGGCCGACAGTGAAGCGCTGTTCGAAGCCCTGCAGCGCCTGAAACAGGCTGGCAACTCGGTGTATGTGGTGGAGCACGACCTGGACACCATGCGCCGCGCCGACTGGCTGGTGGATGTAGGGCCAGCTGCCGGCGAACACGGCGGCACCATCCTCTACAGCGGGCCGCCTGCCGGCCTGGCCGAGGTGCAACAGTCATGCACCCGCACCTACCTGTTCGATGCACCGGTACAGCCCACACGCGCCCCCCGCCAGCCCCGCGACTGGCTGAAGCTTGAAGGCATCACGCGCAATAACCTCGATAACCTGAGCGCTGCATTTCCGCTGGGCTGCTTTACCGCCGTTACCGGTATTTCCGGCTCGGGCAAATCCAGCCTGGTCAGCCAGGCCCTGCTGGAACTGGTGGGGGCACACCTGGGCCATGCCGAGCAACGTAGCGAGCCCGAAGCGCAGAGCCTGGAAGACGAACCTGAACAGACCAGCAGCGGCCACCTAAGCGCCGGGCTTGGCAGCATCAAGCGGTTGGTGCAGGTTGACCAGAAGCCGATCGGCCGTACGCCGCGCTCCAACCTGGCCACCTACACAGGCCTGTTCGACCACGTGCGCAAACGCTTCGCGGCTACCGAGCAGGCCAAGGCACAGGGCTTCGACGCCGGGCGCTTTTCCTTCAACGTTGCCAAGGGCCGGTGCGCCAACTGCGAGGGAGAGGGTTTCGTCAGCGTCGAGTTGCTGTTCATGCCCAGCGTGTACGCACCCTGCCCGACCTGCCAGGGTGCCCGCTACAACCCCGAAACCCTGGCGGTGAGCTGGCAAGGCATGAACATCGCGCAAGTGCTGCAGTTGACCGTCGACCAGGCCCTGCAGGTTTTTGCCGAGCAACCGCCTGCCCGCCGTTGCCTGCAGGTGCTGCAGGATATCGGCCTGGGCTACTTGCGTCTGGGCCAGCCTGCTACCGAGCTGTCCGGTGGTGAAGCGCAGCGGATCAAGCTGGCGACCGAACTGCAGCGCATGGCCCGCGGGGCGACCCTGTATGTGCTGGATGAGCCCACCAACGGCTTGCACCCGCAGGACATCGACCGGCTGCTGGTACAGCTGAACCGCCTGGTAGAAAGCGGGCATAGCGTGGTGGTGGTCGAACACGACATGCGAGTGGTGGCGCAGAGTGACTGGGTGATCGATATTGGCCCGGGGGCCGGGGATTCCGGGGGCAAGGTGGTGGTCAGCGGCACCCCGCAGGTGGTGGCCGGGTGTAAGGCAAGCCGCACGGCCGAGTTTCTGGCCAAAGCGTTGTAGCGGGCGGCGCTCAATCTCGACACCACCCCAAAAACCAAAGGACGCGCCTAGCAGCATCAAGCGCCGCTAAAGTAAAGTCTGCCGATGGATAAATACGCCCCCCGCCAGTGGCTCCCCCACGAAAAGCCCAGCCTGCCAGGCTCCCCTTCCACGCCCCTGCATTCGCCAGCCAAGCGTCTGGCCTACGGCGTGGTCGGCCTGCTGGTGGCAATCACCGGTGGCCTGGGCAACGCGCTGGTCACCGCCAACCTGGTGTTCCTGCAAGGCGCCCTGGGTGCAACCACCGCGGAAATGGCCTGGCTGCCGGCCGCCTATGTGATGACCAACGTCTCAATCAACCTGCTGTTGGTGAAGTTCCGCCAACAGTTCGGCCTGCGAGCCTTCACCGAAGTGTTCCTGGTGCTGTACGTGCTGGTCACCTTCGCCCACCTGCTGGTCAACGACCTGAACTCTGCCATCGCCGTACGCGCGGCCCACGGCATGGTCGGCGCGGCGCTCAGCTCGCTGGGGCTGTACTACATGATTCAGGCCTTCCCGGCGCAATGGCGGCTCAAGGCCATGGTACTGGGCCTGGGCGCCTCGCAGCTGGCGCTACCGCTGGCACGGATCTTTTCTGAAGACCTTCTGCAAATTGCCGAATGGCGCGGGTTGTACCTGTTCGAGCTGGGCCTGGCACTCACCGCACTGGGTTGCGTACTGCTGCTGAAATTGCCGCCCGGTGACCGTTTTAAAACTTTCGAACCCCTCGACTTCCTGACCTTCACCTTGATCGCCAGCGGTACCGCACTGCTCTGCGCCGTACTGTCACTGGGGCGCATCGACTGGTGGCTGGAGGCGCCGTGGATCGGCGTGGCACTGGCGGCGTCGATCGCGCTGGTCTTCAGCGGCCTGGCCATCGAGCACAATCGCCGCAACCCCTTGTTGATGACCCACTGGTTGGGTAGTGGCGCCATCATACGTCTGGCCCTGTGCGTGGTGCTGATCCGCATGGTGACCTCGGAACAGTCCACCGGCGCGGTCGGTTTCCTGCAGGCGCTGAACATGGGCAGCGAGCAGATGCGCACGCTGTACTGGATCATGCTGTTAGGCGCTGTCACGGGCCTGGCCAGCAGCGCCCTCACCATCAACCCCAACCATTTGGTGATCCCGCTGTTCGTCTCGCTGCTGGCCATGGCCGCCGGCGCCTTCATGGACAGCAGTTCCAGCAACCTCACACGCCCGGCTCAAATGTACTTGAGCCAGTTCCTGCTGGCGTTCGGCAGCACCTTCTTCCTCGGCCCGTCGATGGCCCTGGGCATCAGCCATGTGCGCGCCAACCCGCGCAACCTGGTCAGTTTTTCGGTGTTGTTCGGCATCTGCAACAACCTCGGCGGCCTGATTGGGGCGGCGTTGTTGGGCACCTTCCAGACCTGGCGGGAAAAGTTCCACTCCAGCCACCTGATGGATCGCCTCAGCTACCTGGAACCCCTGGTCAATGCCCGCGTTCAAAGTGGGGGTGCCGGTTACGGCGGCATCATTGCCGACCCTGCCTTGCGCAGTGAAGCCGGCATGCGCCTGCTGGCCAGCGCTGCTACCCGTGAAGCGAACGTCATGGCCTACAACGATGTGTTCGTGCTGATCGGCAGCATCGCTATCCTGACCATGATCTGGATCTGTATCCGCAGTACCTGGCTCTGGCATGTGAAACGTCAGGCCACCCTTACCGACTCTACCCCCGGCGCGCCCACCCGATGACCGACGACACCCGCACCACGACCACCACCGCCATCGCCGAAACCCCGGAGGGCGTCACACCGCCCAGTGAACCAACCAGCCCGGTACGCACGCGGCGGGTGCGCATCCTGTCATCCATCAGCTTCGCCGCCGTGGCGTTGGCCGGCATCCTGTTGGTGCTGTATGCCTGGCGCCTGCCGCCATTCAGCAGCGCCATCGAAAGCACCGAGAACGCCCTGGTGCGGGGCCAGGTGACCATCATCGGCCCGCAGCTCAGCGGCTACGTCGTCGATGTACCGGTGCATGACTTCCAGTTCGTCAAGGCCGGCGACTTGCTGGTGCAACTGGACGACCGTATCTACAAACAACGCCTTGCCCAGGCCAGCGCCCAGCTGCAACAGCAGTTGGCGGCCCTGGCCAACAACCAGCAGCAGCGCAAAAGCGCCGAAACGACCATTGCCCAGCGCCAGGCCGCCATCGGCGATGCTGCGGCCCAGGCGGCCAAGGCCAAGGCTGACCTCGGCCGCAACCAGGCGCTGGTCAACGATGGATCGGTGTCGCGCCGCGACCTGGACCTGGCCCGTGCCAGCGAGGCCGCTGCCGTCGCCAGCCTGGCCCAGGCCAGGGCGGCGCTGGAAATCGCCCGCCAGGACCGTGAGGCCGTGGTGGTCAACCGGGCCGCACTCGAGGCCTCGGTGGAGAACGCCAAGGCCGCCGTGGAGCTGGCACGCATCGACCTCGACAACACCCGCGTCACGGCCCCGCGCGATGGCCAGCTGGGGCAGATCGGCACCCGCCTGGGTGCTTATGTCAACTCCGGCGCGCAGCTCATGGCGCTGGTGCCCGACACCCTTTGGGTGATTGCCAACATGAAGGAAACCCAGATGGCCAATGTGCGTATCGGCCAGCCCGTGAGCTTTACCGTAGACGCGCTGAACCACCGGAAGCTACGGGGCCATGTGCAGCAGATTTCGCCGGCCACCGGCTCTGAATTCGCCTTGCTGCAGGCGGACAACGCCACTGGCAACTTCGTCAAGATCGCCCAGCGCATACCGGTGCGCATCACGGTGGATGCCGACCAGCCGACTGCCAGGCATCTGCGCCCAGGGATGTCGGTGGTGGTCAGTATCGATACCCGGGGCGAACAGTGATGTAACCCCGGCAGCCCCTGCAGGGATGCCGTCGTGCCACGATTGCACCGCTCTAACCCGTGGGTTTTAATCGCGCACGATCCGTCGCCAAGGAAGTTTCACCATGTACAGGAAGATCGTGCCACTGGCACTGCTGGCAACACTGGCCGGTTGCTCCGACAGCCAGGACACCATCAAGGCCAGTTTCCACAAGGCTGCCCAGGCCTCCCTGGATACCCGGTACCCACACTGTTTCGTCATCAGTTCGTTCCCTACCAAGACCCAGGACTTCGACGTGCACGGCACCAACAAGGCGTTGCACGCCCTGGCGCAGGTAGGCGTGGTCAGCGAGAAGGAAATTTCGCGTACCGAAATACCGGCCCGGCTGTGGTCGCCGGCACGCACGGATATCTACTACGCCTACGACCTGACCGATGAAGGCCGCAAATACTACAAGGCAGGCGCTGGGCTGTGTTTCGGTAAGGCGCAAGTGACGGCAATCGAGCAGTTCAGTGAGCCGAGCGAGGCAACCGGACAGAAGCTGTCGAATGTGACCTATGCCTACAAGATCATCGAGTTGCCGGCGTGGGCCACCAATGCTCAGGTGAAAGCCAGCATCGCCGGCTTGGGCCAGGCGGTGGCCAGCCATGCTACCCCGCTCAAGGAAACCCGAACCCTGGTGCTGACCAGCCAAGGCTGGGTGGATGACCAGTTGCTGGCCCAGTAGCCCGAAGCCTGTACCGGCACTATCGTCGGTAAAGGCCTACATCCACCAGGCCAGGACCACCGGTAACCAGGCAAACGACAGCACCGTCGAGCACATCACCAGGTTCGCCACCTGCTCCGGTTCACGGTTGGCGCGCACCGCCATCAGGTAGTTGAACACGGCTACCGGCATCGCCGACTGCACCATCAGCACCGCACGCTCCAGGCTGTCCATGCCCAGTACCGCGCCCACTGCCCAGCCCACCGCAGCCCCCAGGCCAATGCGCAAACCGCCCAGCAGCATGCCGCTGCCCACGTGACGCAGGCGAATGCTGGCCAGTGATACCCCCAGGGTCAGCAGCATGAGCGGAATGGTCATGCCGCCCAGCAGGTCTGCGGTGTTGGCCAGCCAGCGCGGCAGTTCGAAATCGAGAAAAATGATGGGCATGGCGCCAGCCAGGCTGATGACGATAGGGTTGCGCAGCAACGCCTTGAGCGAAGCCGCCGTGCCGGAGATGGCCATGCCGATGGTGAACTGAACGATCGACAGGGTCAGGAAGAATGCCACGGCCAAGGCCAGGCCATGCTCACCGAAGGCATACAAACTGATCGGCAGGCCCATGTTGCCGGTGTTAGGGAACATGAAGGCCGGCAGCAGTACCCGCCAGTGCATGCCCGACGCGCGACACACGAGCAAAGCGGCCAAGGCCATCCCCAGGGTGCACAGCAAGCAGGCCACAGCCATGCTGGTAAAGGCATTCGGGTCCAGCTCGGTACGACTGAGGGTGGACAGTACCAGCGAAGGTGTGCCGACGGTCATCACCACCCGGGCGATGAAATCAGTGGGGTAATCCAGGCCCTTGCGGGCCCAGGCAAAACCAATGCCGGCGACGATGAAAACCGGGGCCAGGACTGCGAACAGCGACGCGAACATGGTGGGCCTTCCTTGGTGGGGTTCAGCATTATGCCGCACTCAGCGAGATTACCGGGCCGATCTCACCGCCCGCAGGCGCCGCCATCGAAAATGTCTGTGGAAGACATGTTCATGTCGCGCTGAGACTGCGGCGTCTCGTCGCACACCCGAGCCCCTTGGGCAAAAGCGTTCAAGCCCGTAGAATCCCGCTTCCTTTTCGCCCGTCGCCTTGAACGGTGGCAACCAGCAGCAATGACAGAGTCAGCGCCTGAACACATGAACGTACATGTGAAGTAGGCTCAACCCTCCCCGCCCGGCCCATCTCCCATAGCGCCCAGCGGTTGAGTCTTGCCCAGGTCGCATCCGTGTCGCCACTCGCCCCTTGCCGGGTCGAGCCGGTGTGCGCGCCGAGAAGGTGCTCATTCCGCTCATCCAACTAGAGGTACGTATGTCTCCGCGTTTGCTGGCCATGGCGCTGGCGCCCCTGCTCGGGCTGTTCATCATTGCCCTGGGCAACGGCTTCATGTCTTCCCTGACCACCCTGCGCCTGGGCGCCGCCGGTGAGTCTGCAACCACCATTGGTATCGTCTCGTCGACCTACTTCATCGGCCTGACCCTCGGCGCCATCTTCAACGACCGGCTGATCCTGCGCATCGGGCACATCCGCGCCTACACCAGCTTCGCCTCGCTGATCGCCGTGACCATCCTGCTGCAAGGGTTGTTCTACGAGGTCACCTGGTGGTCGGTGCTGCGCCTGATCAACGGCTGGGCCGCAGTGGGCGTGTTCCTGGTAATCGAAAGCTGGCTGCTGCTGGCCGGTGACGCAAAGATCCGTGGCCGCCTGCTGGCGCTGTACATGATCGCCTTCTACGGCGCCGGGGTGATCGCCCAGGCTGGCCTTGGCGAAATCACCCAGCTGGGCAATACCGCCCCGTTCATGCTGGCCGGCGTGCTGGCCGCCCTGTCGGTGTTGCCGATCGTGATCCTGCCGCGGGTGTCGCCGCTGCTGGAGCAGGTCGAACCCCTCAAGCCCCGCCAGTTGCTGGGCGTTGCACCGTCGGGCCTGGTCGGCTGCTTCGGTTCGGGCGTAGCGATTGCCGGCATCTATGCCCTGCTGCCACTGTACTTGCAGCGCATCGGCCTGGAGGTGGGTGAGGTCGGCAACATGATGGCCTGGGTGATCCTTGGCGCGATGCTGCTGCAATACCCGGTCGGGCGCTGGTCCGACCGCAAGGACCGCCTCGATGTGCTGCTCGCGCTGGCCGCGTTGTGCGTTGTCCTGTCGCTTGTAACGGTGTTCCTGCCATCGGACTCGTTCCTGTTGCCGGCCATGCTGTTCCTGCTGGGTGGTGGCGTGTTCACCCTGTACCCGGTGGCGGTCAGCCATGCGGCCGACCGCGCGCCGTCCGATGCGCTGGTACCGATGATCCAGGGCCTGCTGCTGATCAACTCGCTGGGCTCGGCCATGGCACCGGTGGCCATTTCGCCGATGATGACCGAGTTTGGCGAGGCTGGGCTGTTCTGGGCGTTTGCCGTGGTCAACCTGGCCATGGTGTGCTTCTTCATGTGGCGCCGCGGCAAGCGCCCGGCGGCAGAGCACCCGGCGCCGTTCACCGCTTCTACCACCTTCTCGCCAACCGGTGCCGAGTTGCGGGTGACCGAAGACCTGATGCATGCGGCGCAGGAGCATCCGCCGCTGGAGCCGGTCGAAACCCCGGCAACCGCACAGCGCTCGGAATCCTGTTGATTGCCACTCGTCGCCCAGAAGGCACCCCGCCAGCAGCTGCCAGCCAAACGAATGACAGATCTTGCACAAAGGAGAAGTCCCATGATCCGCATTCGCCCGCTGTCCCTGAGCCTGGCGCTGGCCCTGACCAGCCTCACCGGCGCTGCCTTCGCCGCCACCGACACCCATACCGACAGCCATCCGCAAACTGACCAATCCGGCGGCAAGACCGCCGGTGAAGGCAGCAGCGTCAACAGCCCCGGTAGCAGCAAAGGTAACGACAGCAGTGACACCGGCAGCAACGCCGATGCCGCCGACGGTGCCTCTGGCGGCTCCAACAGCACCGGCGAAGCCACCGGCTCTGGTGCCGGAGCCAGCGGAGGCACTGCCGAGGACCAGGACAGCCGCTGAAGCAGACCTGGACTAGACTGAGCCCTGACGCCCTGCCAAGGATTGACCATGCACCTCAGACACTGGCTGTTCGCTGCTTTGCTGCCCTGCACAGCGTCAGCCGCCGCAGGCGGCCAAGGCGCGATGTCGGTCAGTTCCTCGTCTTTCACCGATGGCGGCGTCATTGCCCTGCAACAGGTCGGCCAGGACCCGGCATGCGGTGCCGGTGAAGAGCGGACCCCGCAACTGAGCTGGGACAACCTGCCCGCAGGTACGCGGTCGCTGGCCCTGATCATGTTCGACCCGGACGGTGGCAAGGGTGTGGGTGTGGTGCACTGGGTGGCCTACAACATCGATCCGGAACAGGATGGGCTCAAGGAAGGCATGGCGGGCTTGAGCGGGCCCTACGTAACAGTGGGCCGCAACTCCCGTGGCACCCAGAGCTACCGCGGCCCCTGTCCACCCGCCGGCGACAACCCCCATCATTACGCACTGACCCTGATTGCCACCGACCTGCCCTTGGGTACCTTGCCCGAGGGGCTGGACCGCAGCGGCCTGCTGCAACTGCTGCAAGGCCACGCCCTGGGGGCGCAGAGCCTGGTCGGGCGCTACGGCCATTGAACCAGTCAGTACAAAAACAAATGATCGGCCCCATAGCATTTATCCATTGAATGGCCCGCACGAACTGAAGTAAGCTCGGGCTCATTCACTGGAGAGCAACATGCCGAAACACACCCGCAACCACGCCAACCACACCGGTCGCAGCCTGCGCCCTGTGCTGGCCGTTGCCGGCTGCGTGGCACCTGCCAGCTATTACTTTGGGTATTGGTTTAGCCACTAGGCGCCGATACCCACCCGGCGTCCACCTTCGAGGGGCCGCCGAACATGAGAATACTCAAACCCCCGGTCGGCTTCCCGACCGGGGGTTTTGCTTTTCAGGCCTTTGACCAACACCGATTCACCTTGAGGACAGATTCATGAACTACGCCACTTATTACTACGCAAACACCTGCGCCTGGCGATTTAGCCAATTCCGTTCGGGCCAGCCAGCCGCCTCCGATCGGTCTTCTACAGGTGGCAATGCAGCAGCCAATACGAATTCAACGATCTGTCGAACACCTCGATAGGGCCGACCATGCGGGCTTGAACCCGCTGTCCGCCCAGGGAAAAACGCCATGCACGCTTCCAGCCTCGCCCTGCCCCTGACCCAGCCGCAAGCGGCCAACACCACTGTCAGCAAACGCCTGCCCAGCCCACACCTGCTCAAGCAACAGATGCCACTGCCCAGCGAACTGGCCCAGCAAGTCCAGGCCCATCGCCAGGCCATCCGCAACATCCTCGAAGGCCGCGACCCGCGCCTGCTGGTCATCGTCGGCCCCTGCTCGATTCATGACCCGCGCTCGGCCCTGGAATACGCCGACCGCCTGGCCGCCCTTGGCCGCGAAGTCAACGACAAGCTGCTGCTGGTGATGCGCGCCTACGTCGAAAAACCGCGTACTACAGTGGGCTGGAAAGGCCTGGCCTACGACCCGCACCTCGATGGCAGTGACGACATGCACTCGGGTATCGCCTTGTCTCGCGGGCTGATGCTGAGCATGATTGAACGCGGCCTGCCGATCGCTACCGAGTTGCTGCAACCGATGGCCGCCGGCTACTTCGACGACCTGTTGGCCTGGGCCGCGATTGGCGCTCGCACCACCGAATCGCAAATCCACCGCGAAATGGTCAGTGGCCTGGAACTGCCGGTCGGCTTCAAGAACGGTACGGACGGCGGCATCGCCATCGCCAGCGACGCCATGCGCAGCGCTGCCCACCCCCACCGCCACTTCGGTATGGATGCACAGGGCCACCCGGCGATCATCGAGACCTTGGGCAACCCGGACACACACCTTGTACTGCGTGGCGGCCACAAAGGCCCGAACCACGATGCCAACAGCATCGCCATGGCCCGTCAGGCGTTGGCCAAGGCCGGTCTGCAGGCACGGATCATGGTCGATTGCAGCCACGCCAACAGCGGCAAGGACCCGGCGCGCCAGCCAGCGGTCTTCAATGATGTGCTGGAACAGCGCCTGGCCGGCGACCGTTCGCTGGTCGGCGTCATGATCGAAGGGCACTTGTTCGATGGCTGCCAGGCGCTGGGCAAGGGCACGCTGAAATACGGTGTGTCGATTACCGACGGCTGCCTGGGCTGGGCCTCGACCGAAACCCTGTTGCGTGAGGCGGCACAAAAACTGTAGGCCGAAGGTTGTAAGCCTGGCGAGACATACCCCGGACAAGTGCGCTAGGCTTGCCTTTTTACCCCCAAGGAGCAGTACCCATGGCCCGTGCAACCGCCCGCCACATTCTGGTCAGCAGCGAAGACAAGTGCAACGAACTCAAAGCCCAGATCGAAGCAGGCGCCGACTTCGCTGAAATCGCCAAAGCCAACTCCACCTGCCCGTCCAGCCGTCAGGGCGGTGACCTGGGCTCGTTCGGCCCAGGCCAGATGGTAAAGGAATTCGACACTGTGGTCTTCAGCGCCCCGGTCAACACCGTGCAAGGCCCGGTGAAGACCCAGTTCGGCTACCACCTGCTGGAAGTGACCAGCCGCCAGGACTGATTCACCCCTCCCGGTGATCAGCCCCCCTGTGGGAGCGGGTTTACCCGCGAAGAGGCCAGACCAGACAACCTCGTTGCCTGCTCCGACGCATTCGCGGGTAAACCCGCTCCCACAAGTATTGTGGGGGCTTGTATTTTCGTGCATGGGCTTTACGGTCCAGGCCGCTCCCACCCACGCCCTCACGGTCTACGGTGAAGCCCCCCGCTACGCCGCCAGCTTCCGGCATTTCGACTATGTAAACCCCTCCGCCCCCAAGGGCGGCATCTTGCGCCGCTCGGCCATCGAGATCGGCCAGTTCGACCACATCCTCCCCTACATCGACAAAGGCATCGGTGTCAGCGAAGTCGATGGCCTGCTGTACGCGCCACTGGCGGTACGCTCTTACGATGAACCCTATACCGTTTACGGCCTGATCGCCCGGCGCATGGAGCGCGGCCCCAATGATGAGTGGCTGCGTTTCGACATCGACCCACGCGCCACTTTTGCCGATGGCAGGCCGGTGCGCGCCGAAGACGTGCGTTTCACCTTCCAACTGCTGATGAGCAAGGGCAGCCTCAAGTACCGTACCCAGTTTGCCGACGTGGCCGGCGTGACGGTGGAAAGCCTGCACAGCGTGCGATTCGACTTGAAGCCCGAGCACGGCCGCACCCTGGCGCTGGACCTCGCCAGCCTGCCGGTAATACCCGAGCACGACTGGCAGCAGCGCGATTTTGCCAACGGTGCCGGCTTCGACAAGCCAGTCGGCAGCGGGCCATACCGCATTGGGCGCATCGACAACGGCCGCAGCATCACCTTCGAACGCGACCCGGCATGGTGGGCACGTGACCTGCCCGCCAGCCGTGGCCGCTACAATTTCGACAAGCTGCGCATCGAGTACTTCGGCGACACCGAAGTGGCGCGCCAGGTACTCAAAGGCGGTGGCTACGACTACAACCGCGAGTTCTCCGCCACGGCCTACACCTTGGGCTACAACGGTGCGCAACTGGACGACGGCCGCCTGCAGCGCGCCCACCTGGGCCCGGCCAAACCGCAGGTGGCCCAGGGTTTCGTGTTCAACCTCGACCAGCCGCAGTTCAAGGACCGCCGTGTGCGGCAGGCGCTGGGTATGTTATGGGACTTCGAGTGGAGCAACCGGCAGATGATGCGCAACCTGTACATCCGCCAGCAAAGCGTGTTCTCCAATACGCCGTTGGCCGCTCGCCAGTTGCCGGATGCGGGCGAGTTGAAGCTGCTCGCCCCCTTGCGCGGCCAAGTGCCAGATGAAGTGTTCACCACGGTGTTCACTGCCCCGGTCACCGATGGCTCGGGGATCATCCGTCAACAGCAGTTGCAGGCCCTGGCCCTGCTCGAACAAGCCGGCTGGCACCCCGAAGGCGACCGCCTGGTCAATAGCCAGGGCACGCCACTGGCGTTCACGTTCCTCAATGGCCAGGCGGGCCTTGAACGCCTGCTGCTGCCGTGGAAGCGCAACCTGGCCCAGATCGGCGTGAGCCTGAACATCCGCAATGTCGACTCGGCCCAGTACGTCAACCGGCTGATGGCGCGCGATTACGACATGATCGTCACCGGCTACCCGGTCACCCTGTCGCCGGGCGCCGAGTTGTACAACTACTTTGGCTCGGCGGCCGCTCACGACCCCGGCTCGAACAACCTGATGGTCCTGCAGGACCCGGCCGTGGACCACCTGATCGACGGCCTGGTCCGCGCCGACACCCAGGCCGACATGCTGCACCACGCCCATGCCCTGGACCGCGTGCTGCAATGGAATTACTACTGGATCCCCAACTATTACCCGCCGGGCAGCTCCACCGTCTGGTGGAACCGCTTCGGCCTGCCCAAGGTCCAGGCTACCTATGACGAGGGCCTGGACACCTGGTGGGAGGTAAGCCCTACCCCGCTGACCAACGCGCAGATGGCCGAACGCCGGAAGGCCTCGCCATGACCGCTTATATCCTGCGCCGTCTGTTGCTGATCATCCCGACGCTGCTGGCAATCCTGCTGGTCAATTTCGCCATCGTCCAGGCCGCGCCGGGTGGCCCGGTGGAACAAGCCGTGGCGCGCCTGCAGGGCATCGGTGGCGGCGCACCCGGCGCGCGAGCTGAAGTGGTCCATGGCGAATCCCGGGCCACACGCGGCCTGGACCCGAAACTGATCGAAGAGATCAAGCGCCAGTATGGCTTCGACAAATCCGCCCCCGAGCGGCTTTGGTTGATGCTCGGCCAATATGCCCGGCTGGACTTTGGCAACAGCTTCTTCCGCGGCGCCAAAGTCACCGACCTGATTCTCGACAAGTTGCCGGTCACCCTGTCGCTGGGCTTCTGGGCCACGCTGATCACCTACCTGGTGTCTATCCCGCTGGGCATCCGCAAGGCGATGCGCCACGGCAGCCGCTTCGATGCCTGGAGCAGCGCGTTGATCGTGATCGGTTACGCCCTGCCTTCGTTCCTGTTCGCCCTGCTGCTGATCGTCCTGTTTGCCGGCGGCACTTCGCTCAACTGGTTCCCGGTGCGCGGCCTGGTCTCGGACAATTTCGACGAGCTCAGCCTGCTGGGCAAGGTCGCCGACTACTTCTGGCACCTGGTGCTGCCGGTCGCGGCCCTGGTGATCGGTGGGTTCGCCACCCTCACGCTGTTGACCAAGAATGCCTTCCTCGACGAGGTTTCCCGCCAATACGTGGTCACTGCCCGGGCCAAGGGCCTCAGCGAACGCCCCGTGCTGTATGGCCACGTGTTGCGCAACGCCATGCTGCTGGTGGTGGCCGGGCTGCCACAGGCGCTGATCACCGTGTTCTTTGCCGGCTCGTTGCTGATCGAGGTGATCTTCTCGCTCGATGGCCTGGGCCGCATGAGCTATGAGGCCGCCGTGTCGCGGGATTACCCGGTGGTGTTCGGCACGCTGTTCATCTTCACCCTGGCGGGCCTGCTGATTCGCCTGATCGGGGACCTGTCTTACACCCTGCTCGACCCGCGCATCGACTTCGATACGAGGGCGCACTGATGCTATCGCCCTTGTCGCGCCGTCGCCTGCAACGTTTTCGCCGCCACCGCCTGGGCTGGGTGTCGCTGTGGTTGTTTGCCGGCCTTCTGCTGCTGAGCCTTTGCGCCGAACTGGTGGCCAACGACAAGCCACTGCTGCTGGGCTACAAGGGCAATGTGTACGTGCCGGCGCTCAAACGCTATACCGAGCAGCAGTTCGGCGGGCAACTGCCGTTTCAGCCCGACTACCGCAGTGCCTATGTGCGCCAACTGATCGCGGAACAGGGTGGCTGGATGCTGTTCGCACCAATCCCGTTCAGTGCCGACACACCTAATTACGACCTGCAGGTGCCCACCCCCAGCCCGCCCAGTGCCAGCAACTGGCTAGGCACCGACGACCAAGGGCGTGACGTGCTGGCGCGGGTGCTTTATGGCACGCGGGTATCGCTGCTGTTCGCCTTTGCCCTGACCGTGGTCAGTGTGCTCATTGGCGTGGCGGCGGGCGCCCTGCAAGGCTACCACGGGGGCTGGGTCGACCTGTTCGGCCAGCGCTTGCTGGAGGTATGGTCGGGGTTGCCAGTGTTGTATCTGTTGATCATCCTCAGCGGTTTCGTCGAACCGGATTTCTGGTGGCTGCTGGGGATCATGGCGCTGTTCTCCTGGTTGACCCTGGTCGACGTCGTGCGCGCCGAATTCCTGCGTGGGCGCAACCTGGAGTATGTAAAGGCAGCGCGGGCGTTGGGATTACCGGACAGTCAGGTAATGTTGCGGCATATCTTGCCCAATGCCATGAATGCCACGCTGACCTATGTGCCGTTCATGCTGACCGGGGCGATCACCACACTGACCGCGCTGGACTTTCTGGGCTTTGGCATGCCAGCGGGCAGCGCCTCGCTGGGCGAGCTGGTGACCCAGGGCAAGCAGCACCTGGAGGCGCCGTGGTTGGGCTTTACCGCGTTCTTTGCGCTGGCGGTGATCCTGTCACTGCTGGTGTTTATCGGGGATGCCTTGCGTGAGGCGTTTGACCCCCGACGATGAGTTTTCAGGCCAGGCCTTTTCGCGGGCTTGTGCCAATACATGATTCAGGATGTTCACCCATGCACGACAGCAACAGCCTCAAGGACTACCCCCAGGTACGGCAACTGGCGATCCGCTCGCTGTTCGAGATCATCGAACAGTCCAGCGAAGGCACGGTGATCGTCGACCGCCAGGCACGCATCGTCTGGATGAACGAACGCTATGCCCGACGCTTTGGCCTGGCCGACGCTGCCAGTGCCATCGGCCAACCCTGCGAAACGGTGATCCCTGGGAGCCTGATGCGCGACGTGGTGAGCAATGGCCGCCCCATCCTGCTGGACATGCTCGACACGCCGAACGAGCCATTGGTGGTCATGCGCCTGCCCATCCACGACGACCAGGGCACGCTGATCGGCGCCATCGGCTTTGCCCTGTTCGACGAACTGCGCAGCCTGTCGCCGCTGCTCAAACGCTATTCCAGCATGCAGCAGGAACTGGCCTCGACCCGCTCGCAACTGCGCGCCCGCCAGGCCAAGTACAGCTTCGCCCAGTTCGTAGGCAGCAGCGCGCCCAGCCTGGAAGCCAAGCGACGCGCCCGGCGTGGCGCCGGCAGCGATTCACCCGTATTGCTGCTGGGCGAAACCGGCACCGGCAAGGAGCTGCTGGCCCACGCCATTCACGCAGCGTCAGCACGGGCACACAAAGCTTTTGTCAGCATCAACAGCGCAGCCATCCCGGAGACGCTGCTGGAAGCCGAATTCTTCGGCACCGCGCCGGGTGCTTTTACCGGCGCCGACCGCAAAGGCCGTAGCGGCAAGCTGCAACTGGCCGAAGGCGGCACGCTGTTCCTCGACGAGATCGGCGACATGCCGCTGGCCCTGCAGAGCAAGCTGCTGCGGGTGCTGCAGGAAAAGGAATACGAACCGGTAGGATCGAACCAGATGCTGCGCAGCGATGTGCGCATCATTGCCGCCACCTCCATCGACCTGCAGGCTGCCATGGCCCGCGGGGCCTTCCGCGCCGACCTGTATTACCGGCTGAATGTGCTGCCGATCGATGTCCCGCCGTTGCGGCAACGGCTGGAGGACCTGCCCGCGCTGTGCGAGGCCATATTGGCTGAGCTGGGCAGCCAGTACGAGCTGGAAGCTGAAGCGCAGCAACTGCTGGCCAGGCATGCGTGGCCGGGGAACATTCGCGAGCTGCGCAATGTGCTGGAGCGCGCGACCTTGCTGGCGGATCAGCCCCGGTTGGGGGTGGCGGACCTGCGTGCGGCATTGGGGCCATTGAGCCCGCTGGCTGAAGCGCCCGTACGGCAGCGCTACCGTGACGCGTGCGAGGCCTTTGAACGCGGCCTGATTGCCGGGGCGCTGGCCGAACAGGGGGGAAAAGTGCCAGAGGCAGCAGCGGCGTTAGGGCTGGGGCGGTCAACGCTGTACAAGAAGATGGCGGCACTCGGTCTCTAATTGGAGACTTTTGTTTCTTTTTTGAGATTACAGCGAGGGCCCGCCCTTGATCACAGGCAAGCCAGCGATGGGCTGTAAAGCAGCCCCTGGCGTCTCTGAATGTAGACATAGACTTCTAACAAAACCCTTTAACCCTTACAAATCAGCCAGTTAGATACTTGGCACGATTCCCGCTATCTCCTGTTCAACGATAAAAACAAGACTCACCCAGGAGACCCACCCCGATGACCGTGCTCATCGCACTCGCCGCTCTGGCCTTGCTGATGCTGGCCGCCTACCGCGGTTACAGCGTGATCCTCTTCGCCCCCATCGCCGCCCTCGGCGCTGTCCTGCTCACCGACCCTGCTGCCGTCGCCCCTGCGTTCACGGGGGTGTTCATGGAGAAAATGGTCGGTTTCATCAAACTGTACTTCCCGGTATTCCTGCTGGGGGCGGTGTTCGGCAAGCTGATCGAGCTGTCCGGCTTCTCCCGCTCGATCGTCGCCGCGGCCATCCGCCTGCTCGGCACCCGCCAGGCGATGCTGGTCATCGTACTGGTCTGTGCCCTGCTCACTTACGGCGGTGTTTCGCTGTTCGTGGTGGTGTTCGCGGTGTACCCGTTCGCCGCCGAAATGTTCCGTCAGAGCAACATCCCCAAACGCCTGATCCCGGCCACCATCGCCCTGGGCGCATTCTCGTTCACCATGGACGCCTTGCCCGGCACCCCACAGATCCAGAACATCATCCCCAGCACCTTCTTCAACACCACCGCCTGGGCCGCGCCGTGGCTGGGCCTGATCGGCACGCTGTTCGTGTTCTTTACCGGCATGGCCTACCTGCAGCGCCAGCGCAACAAGGCCCTGCGCGCCGGTGAAGGTTATGGCACCGACTTGCGCAACGAACCGGAAACCGCTGCCGACCTGAGCCTGCCCAACCCCTGGCTGGCGCTGTCGCCGCTGATACTGGTGGGGGTGATGAACCTGGTGTTCACCCAATGGATACCGCAATGGTACGGCCCCAGTCACAGCCTGCAACTGCCAGGCATGAGTGCGCCGGTACAAAGCGACGTGGCCAAACTAACAGCCATCTGGGCAGTGCAGGCAGCATTGCTGGTGGGCATCCTTATGGTCCTGGTGTGTGCCTTTGGCACCATTCGCACGCGCCTGGCCGAAGGCACCAGAAGCGCGGTGGGTGGCGCCTTGCTGGCAGCCATGAACACCGCTTCGGAATACGGCTTTGGCGCGGTAATCGCCTCGCTGCCGGGTTTTCTGGTGCTGGCCGATGCCCTGCGCGGCATCCCCAACCCCTTGGTGAACGAAGCCATCACCGTGACCTTGCTGGCCGGCATCACCGGCTCCGCTTCGGGCGGCATGAGCATCGCCCTGGCGGCCATGGGCGACACCTTCATTGCCGCCGCCCACGCGGCCGACATCCCGCTGGAAGTGCTACACCGGGTAGCCGCCATGGCCAGCGGCGGCATGGACACCCTGCCGCACAACGGCGCGGTGATCACCTTGCTGGCGGTGACCGGCCTCACCCACCGCGAGGCCTACAAGGACATTTTTGGTATTACCCTGATCAAGACCCTGGCGGTGTTCGTGGTCATCGCCACGTTCTACGCCACTGGCATCGTCTAAGGAGCATGGCATGACCCTTGAAGGCAAAACTGCACTCGTCACCGGTTCCACCAGCGGCATTGGCCTGGGCATCGCCCAGGTATTGGCCCGGGCTGGCGCCAACATCGTGCTCAACGGCTTTGGCGACCCGGGCCCCGCCATGGCGGAAATCGCCCGGCACGGGGTGAAGGTTGTGCATCACCCGGCCGACCTGTCGGATGTGATCCAGATCGAGGCCTTGTTCAACCTGGCCGAACGTGAGTTCGGTGGCGTCGACATTCTGGTCAACAACGCCGGTATCCAGCATGTGGCACCGGTTGAGCAGTTCCCGCCAGAAAGCTGGGACAAGATCATCGCCCTGAACCTGTCGGCCGTATTCCATGGCACACGCCTGGCGCTGCCGGGCATGCGCACGCGCAACTGGGGGCGCATCATCAATATCGCTTCGGTGCATGGCCTGGTCGGCTCGATGGGCAAGGCAGCCTACGTGGCAGCCAAGCATGGTGTGGTCGGCCTGACCAAGGTGGTCGGCCTGGAAACCGCCACCAGTCATGTCACCTGCAATGCCATATGCCCGGGCTGGGTGCTGACACCGCTGGTGCAAAAGCAGATCGACGATCGTGCGGCCAAGGGTGGCGATCGGCTGCAAGCGCAGCACGATCTGCTGGCAGAAAAGCAACCGTCGCTGGCCTTCGTCACCCCCGAACACCTCGGTGAGCTGGTACTCTTCCTGTGCAGCGAGGCCGGTAGCCAGGTTCGCGGCGCCGCCTGGAACGTCGATGGTGGCTGGTTGGCCCAGTGACGGGCGGCCTGGGCCTGGCGACGGTCCCGCATTCGTTTATCAGCAAGGAGGCCTTATGCGCCCTACCCCAATGACCGCGATTCTGGCCCTGAGCCTGGCCGCCGCCGCACCTGCGATGGCCGCCAGCCTGAAGGACATCGCGCCCTACCCCGAGGCGGAAAAAGGCTTTACCCGGCAGGTTATCCACCTGCCGGCACAGGCCGACGAGTCGGCTTATAAACTGGAAATCCTCGCTGGCAAGACGCTGCAGGTCGACTGCAATCGTCAGCGCCTGGGCGGCAACCTTGAAGCACGCACCCTGGAAGGCTGGGGCTACAATTACTACCGCCTGGACAACGTCAGCGGCCCGGCCAGCACGCTGATGGCCTGCCCGGACGGCAAGAAGACCGAGGCCTTCGTGCCGGTGGTCGGCGATGGCTTCCTGCTGCGCTACAACAGCAAGCTGCCGGTGGTGGTGTATGTGCCCAAGGATGTCGAAGTGCGCTACCGCGTGTGGGCGGCATCGCAGGATGTGCAGAAGGCTAAAGTAGAGTAAGCAGGACCGCTTTCTCGGCAGGGTCAGCCTCTTCGCAACACAAGGCTGATCCTGCCCTGAGCCTGCTTTGTTCCGGTAAAGGAGATTCGGCATGAACGATGTGCTCTGGCGCCCGTCCACAACGCAGATCGAGGCCAGCCGGATGGATGCCTTCCGCCGCCGGGTCAACCTGCGCTACAACCTGCAACTCAACGACTACCAGGCCCTGCACGCCTGGAGCATCGAACAGCGGCCCGCCTTCTGGCAAACCCTTGCCGAGTACTTCCACGTGCATTGGCATACCCCGCCCAGCCAGGTGCTCAGCGAAGGGCCACAAATGCCCGATGCACAGTGGTTCGCCAATGCCACCCTGAACTTTGCCGAACACCTGCTGCGCCGCCGTGACGACCGCCCGGCCGTGGTCGCCGTACGCGAAGACGGCCAACGCGAAGTGTTCACCCATGCCGAACTGGCCGCACAGGTGGCCGGGCTGCAAACGGCATTCAAGGCTGCAGGTATCGTCCCGGGCGACCGGGTAGCTGCCATCATGCCCAATACCTGGCAAACACTGGTGGCCATGCTCGCCTGCACCAGCCTTGGCGCGGTCTGGTCTACCTCTTCGCCCGAGTTCGGCGTGCATGGCATCATCGACCGCTTCGGCCAGATCGAACCCAAGCTGCTGATCGTCTGCGCCGGTTACGAGTATGCTGGCAAGGCCATCGACCAGGTGACCAAGGTCAACCAGGTGTGTGCGCAGTTGCCGGGCCTGGAGCAGCTTATCGTGGTGCCCCATACCCGCAAAGGCACGCGTACCGACGAATTCCAGGCAGCCAACGTCAGCCTGTGGGATGACTTCTTCCAGCCCGGCGGCGAGCCCCGTTTCACTCCGCTGCCGTTCGACCACCCGCTGTACATCCTCTATTCCAGTGGCACCACCGGCGTGCCCAAGTGCATTGTCCATCGCGCCGGAGGCGTGCTGTTGCAACACCTCAAGGAACACGGCCTGCACAACGACCTGAAGGCCGATGACGTGCTGTTCTACTACACCACCTGCGGCTGGATGATGTGGAACTGGCTGGCCAGCGGCCTGGCGGTGGGTGCCACGCTGGTGCTGTACGACGGCTCGCCGTTCCACCCAGGCCCCGGGCGCCTTCTGGACCTGATAGAGGCCGAGGGTATCCACGCTTTCGGTACCAGCGCCAAGTACCTGGCGGCACTGGAGCAGGCAGGCCTGGAACCTGCCACCAGCCACTGCCTGACCAGCCTGCGGCTGCTGCTGTCCACCGGTTCGCCGCTGTCACCACACAGCTATGACTATGTGTACGACAAGATCAAGGCCGACCTGTGGCTCGTGTCCATGTCGGGCGGTACGGATATTGTCTCCTGCTTCGTGCTGGGCAACCCGACCCTGCCCGTGCGTCGTGGCGAAATCCAGTGCAAGGGCCTGGGTATGGCGGTGGAGGTGTGGAACGAGCAGGGTCAGCCTGTGGTGGACGAAAAAGGCGAGCTGGTGTGCACGCGCAACTTCCCCTCGATGCCACTCGGTTTCTGGAACGACCCGGACGGTCGCCGTTACCACGATGCTTACTTCAGTCAGTTTCCGGGGGTGTGGGCCCAAGGCGACTACGCCGAGCAGCGTGCCAGCGGGGGCATGGTGATCCACGGTCGCTCCGACGCCGTGCTCAACCCGGGCGGCGTGCGCATTGGCACGGCGGAGATCTACCGCCAGGTGGAAAAAGTCGAACAGGTCGTGGAAAGCGTGGCCATCGGCCAAGACTGGAACGGGGATGTGCGGGTGGTGCTGTTCGTGCGCCTGCACGACGGCCTGCAGCTGGATGAAGCCCTGCGCCAGCACATCCGCCAGGTGATACGCCAGTACACCACGCCCCGCCATGTGCCGGCGGTGATCGCCCAGGTCAGCGACATACCGCGCACCATCAGTGGCAAGCTGGTGGAACTGGCGATTCGCGATGTGGTGCATGGGTTGCCGGTGAAAAACACCGATGCCCTGGCCAACCCGGAGGCGCTCGATCAGTTTCGCGATCGCGCAGAGCTGAAGAGCTGACATTCATCGCGGCCAGTTGGGCGCGATCGCTACAACGGGACTCAATCAGGCATAATGCCGCCTTTTTTCCCCGATGCACAGGTAGCCCATGAAAGCCCAAGCCCGCCACATACTGGTCAAGACCGCTGACGAAGCCGAAAAGCTCAAGCAGCGCATCGCCAACGGCGAGGCTTTCGACGTGCTCGCGAAAAAGTGCTCTCTCTGCCCATCGGGCAAGCGCGGTGGTGACCTGGGCGAAATTCGCCCCGGGCAGATGGTCGGCGCCATCGACCAGGTAATCTTCAAGAAGCCTTTGCGTGTGGTACACGGGCCGATCAAGAGCAAATTCGGCTACCACCTGGTGCAAACGTTCTACCGCGACTAACGCGCTAGCCCTTTGCCACCTGACATTTTTGCCAGTTGTGGTCGTGACGCACTCCTCTATACAACCCCGGTAACCCTGCGCGCCACGCTTGATGCGCAGGTCTCCCTGGAGAATGGAGGATTTCCTGATGCGTCTACGCCTGCTGCTGACCCTGGGTTCGCTCCCGCTGCTGGGCATGGTCACGCCCGCCCAAGCAAATTGCACCTTCGCACCCGGCCCGGGTAACGACGCCCACACCTGTGACAGCGGTACCGCCCCCGCATTGGTGGACACCAGCGGCGATAACCGCCTGGTATTCCCGGCATCCGGTAGCGGCGCCATTACCGGCGACGTAACCTTCGGCGCCGGCAAAGACAGCATCGACATGGCCTCCGGCAGCATCGGCGGCAACGTCAACCAGGGCTCCGGCATCGATGACTTCGTCATGAGCGGCGGCGTCATCGAAGGCAACCTCAACCAGGGCGATGGCCTGGACACCTTTCACCTGACCGGCGGCTGGATCAAGGGCACGTTCGACAGCGGCGACTATGCCGAAATGGACGACGGACGTATCGGCAACGTCAACATGCGGCTGGACGAGAACACCTTCATCATGCGTGGCGGCAGCGTCGACAGGAACGTCATCACGGCCTTCGACAAGGACTACATCGAAGTCTTCGATGGCAACATCGGCGGCAACATCAGCGTCAGCGGTGGCGACGACCAGGTGCTGGTGCACGGTGGCCAGGTTGGCGGCGATGTGTTGCTGAGCACTGGCAACGACCGCTTCACCTGGGACGGCGGCCGTATTGGCGGGCGCGTGGATGCCGGGCCAGGTGATGACACGGCACTGCTCAAAGGCCTTACGCCCGAGGTGCTGAGTATCACGTTGGACGGCGGCGAAGGTAACGACAGCCTGACGTTCGATGCCAGCCAGCCGGCAGGCGGTGCCCACTATGTGAACTGGGAGCGCGTGGCGCTGAACAACGGCAGCCGGCTGGCACTGGATGACACGCTGGTACTGGGCGATAGCAACAGCGGCACGGGCAGCCTCACCCTCGACGCCAGTAGCAGCATCACTTCACGCCAAGGGGTGATCACCGCGTTTGTCCCAGGCCAGCGCACCTCGGTCAGCAACGCAGGTACACTTGACCTCACAGCCGGCAATGATGCCATGGGCCGCTTGAACATCGAGGGCGATTACACCGGCAACAACGGCACCCTGCGCCTGAACAGCGTGCTGGCCGGCGATGGCGCTGCTTCCGATCGCCTGGTGATCAGCCGCGGCGCCATCGCCGGCTCTACCCAGGTGCTCATCAACAACCTCAACGGCGCAGGTGCGGCGACTGCGCAGAACGGCATCCAGGTGGTCGAAGCCCGTGACGGCGCCACCAGCACGGCCACCGCCTTTGTACAGACCCAAAGGCTATCGGCCGGTGCCTACGACTATCGGCTGTTCAAAGGGGGCGTCACTGCCGGCAGTGAAAACAGCTGGTACCTGCGCTCGACGCTGGTTGCGCCACCCGCTCAGCCCCCTGTGCCGGCACCGGGCGAGCCACCCGTGATCGCCCCGGCCGTCACTCCGCCCGTCGCTGCGCCAGCGCCCGGCCAGGCCGAGCTGCCTGCGCCGGTGCAGGGCCAGAGCCTGCCGCTGTACCGCCCCGAGGTCCCGGTTTATGCCGCAGCGCCGCGGGGTGCCGCGATCATCGCCCGTCAGGCACTGGGCACCTTCCACCAACGCCAGGGCGACCAGCTGTTACTGCAGGGTGAAAGCGCCATGCCCGCCAGCTGGGGGCAAGCCTACGGCGGCACGCTGCGCCAGCAATGGAGCGGCACGGTCAGCCCGAGCCTGGACGGCGACCTGTACGGTTTCAAGGTGGGCCAGGACCTGTATGCCAAGGTTGGCGACAACGGTTACCGCCAGCATGTTGGTATCTACGTAAGCCATAGCCGCCTGGACGCCGACGTCAAAGGGTTTGCCCTGGCCGTTCACGACCGCAGCGTGGGCGACCTGAAGCTCGATGGCGACAGCGTGGGCACCTACTGGACGCTGGTCGGGCCACAGGGCGCGTACCTGGACGCGGTGTTGCAATACACCCGCCTGGATGGCCGCGCCCGCTCCGATCGTGGCGACACGCTGAACGTCGACGGCCACGCCTGGACAGCTTCACTGGAATCGGGCTACCCCATCACCCTGTCCGAGCGCTGGCGCGTGGAACCGCAAGCTCAGCTGATTGCGCAAAAGGTCGCGCTGGACAGCGCCAGCGACAGCGTCTCGCGCATCAGTCATGACGCCCAGGTCGAGCTGACCGGCCGCCTGGGCCTGCGTCTGGAGGGTGCGTTCACGGGAAGCAGCGGGCGCCTGTTGCAGCCCTATGCGCAGGTCAACCTGTGGCACGGCGACGGTGGGCGCGACACCTTGACCTTCGATGACGCAGACAAGATCAAGACCGACTACCGCTATACCTCAGTGCAACTGGAAAGCGGTGTGGTAGCGCAGGTCAACGAAGTGCTGAGCCTGCATGGCGGCGTGCAGTACACCGCCAACCTGGACAGCCGCCAGCAGGAAGCCAGCGGCGTCAACCTGGGCGTGCGCTGGCAGTTCTAGCGGCGCGCAGCCAACAGACCAAGGCCCGCGCAACCCAGCAAGGACGCGCTGACCCGGTTGAACATCCGGCGTGGGCCGGGCTGGCTGAACCAGCGCTGCATGTAGGCGCCCAGGCCTGAGTAGATGGCAATGGCCGCCCATTCCAGCAGCAGGAACAACGCACCCAGCCAAAGGAACTGCTCACTCACCGGGGTGCTGCTACCGACCGAGACGAACTGCGGCAGGAAGGCGGTGAAGATCAGGATGGCCTTGGGGTTGCCGGCCGCCACCCAGAACTCCTGGCGCGCCAGGCGCCAAGTACCGCCTGGGTGATCGCTTGCCACCACGGTCTCGCTCACGGGTGCGCGCCACAGTTGCCAGGCGATGTAGAACAGGTAGGCCGCGCCCACCACCTTGATGGCCAGGAACAGGTATTCGCTGGTATGCAACACCACTGCCAGGCCCATCGCTGCCAGGGCGATCATGCCGCAGAAGGCAAGGATACGGCCGGCGCCGGCCACGCAGGCGGTGCGCAGGCCGTAACGGCTGGCGTTGTGCAGTGACAACAGGTTGTTAGGCCCTGGTGCCATGTTCAAGGCGAAGCAGGCGGGGATGAAGAGCAGCAGGCTTGAAAGGTCCATTCTCGTTTTCCTCTGACAACAGCCCTCTATTTCGGTGGGTTTCGGGCCCTGCGGTCAAGTAACAGCCAGCGATAAAAACTGTACGGGTGCGCGGCACCTGTTACCCTGCCGACAATACCGAGGAGCCTGTAATGCCCCGTTCCCACGCCGCCCTGTGGCGCGACCCGGCCCTGGCACATGTCGAAAGCCGGCGCGCCTGCCACAGCCGGGCCTGCTACAAGGCTCACAGCCACCCGACGTTTTCCATCGGTGCGGTGGATGCTGGCCGCAGCCATTTCACCGGGGCTGCCGACGGGCAGCATCACTTGGCACCCGGCACGCTGGTACTGGTCCCGGCCCACCGCGTGCATGCCTGCAACCCGGCCCCCGGCCTGGCGTGGAGCTATCAGATGCTGCATGTGGATGCCGACTGGCTGACGCAGTTACGCCTGGAGTCGGGCCTTGGCGGTATCGAAGCCGGCGAACCGGTGCGTATCTGCAGGGAGGCTGAGGTATATCGGCAGTTCTGCGATCTGAACAGGTTACTGTTTTCCAGTGCCTGCAACGGCGAGAAAGATGCGGCGCTGATTGCTTTTCTTGGGGACCTGGATTTCTCCGCGCACCCACCGCTGACAGCGGCCCCCGCCCTGGAACCAGCTACCTTGAGCGGGTTGCTGGCACGCATCGAACACCAGGACCCTGCGCAATTGAGCCTGGAGGTGTTGGCGCGGGAGGCGGGGCTTGGGCGCTATCAACTGATCCGCGCGTTTCGAGCGGCTACCGGGTTTACACCGCATGCCTACCTGCTGAATGCCCGGGTCAATCGCGGGCGGCAACTGTTGAGTGAAGGGCTGGCCCTGGCGGAAGTGGCCTACCAGCTTGGGTTTGCTGACCAGAGCCATTTCCAGCGGGTGTTCAAGGCCCATGTGGGGGTTACGCCGGGGCAGTACCGAGGAAACTGAAGGCTGCTGCATGTGCAATATTGTTCAATACGCCAGAACAGGCCCGGCAGCAGACTGCGGTTTTTTCCGTAGA
This sequence comes from Pseudomonas sp. YQ_6, assembly GCF_043103245.1. NCBI lineage: Bacteria > Pseudomonadati > Pseudomonadota > Gammaproteobacteria > Pseudomonadales > Pseudomonadaceae > Pseudomonas > Pseudomonas sp. YQ_6. The sequence goes on along the minus strand of NZ_JBICJR010000068.1, from coordinate 36,049 downwards.
GCAGCCCCCAATGCAACAATTCATGATCATCGCCCTCGCCCACTTCCTTGCCCTGCTCTCACCCGGCCCGGACTTTTTCCTGGTCGCACGCAACTCGATCAACAGCGGCTGGCGCATCGCCAGCGGCGCCTGCCTGGGCATAGCGCTGGCCAATGGCGCGTTCATCCTCATAGCCTTCACCGGGCTTTCAGTACTGCAGGAGGGCAGCCCGCTGTTCACCGCCCTGCAACTGGCCGGCGCCAGCTACCTGCTGTACATCGGCGTGCTGTTCCTGCGCCATGCCGGGCAAACCAGCCTGGGCACAGTAGCAGGCAGCCAGCGGGTTCATGGCTGGTGGCGCAGTTTGGGCATGGGCTTCTTGTCCGGCATCCTCAACCCCAAGAACGGGTTGTTCTATGCCAGCCTGGCCAGCATGGTCGCCAGCGTCAGCGCCGGCTGGAAAATGGCCTACGCCGTATGGATGTTCAGCATCGTCCTGCTCTGGGACTTGCTGGTCGCCGTGGCCATCGGCAACCAGCGGGTACTGCGGCGATTCGCCCGCAGCCTGGCGTGGCTGGAGCGGGCCTCGGGGATCATGCTGGTGATGTTGGCAGGGGCGTTGTTGCTGCATCTGGCTCGGGGCTGACCCGTTGCAAGGTGCGCATGTCGACCAAGGTGAAATGGCCGCTGGCCCATCCCCCCGTATCCAGGTGCCACACATTGCCCAGCAGCTTGGCCTCCAGCACCGGGGTGTGGCCAACCAGCAGGGCTCGCAGGCCCTGCACCGGTTGGGTGTCACCCTCTTTCAGGCGCCGACGCGACCACTGGCACACTTGGCGCACCTCAGGGTCGTCATCCAGTTCCAGCCAGGAGCGTAATACCGCCCAGTCGGCAAACGGACTGTCTGCATGCAGCAGGCCTACCAGACCATCCGCACTCTCCACTTCCATGGCAATCGGCAACTGCTCGAAACGCTCCACGAAACGCAGTTGCTCGCGCCGCGGCAAGTCGAGGAACCAGCCTCCCCCGGCGGCGCGGTACATGCCCAGGTCGAGCCGCCCACCACGCACGCGGGTGATTGCCAAGGCCTCATGATTGCCCTGGACGGCATGGAACCAAGGCTGGGCCAGCCAGTCCAGCGCTGCCTCGCTGTGCGGCCCACGGTCGACCAGGTCGCCCACGCTGAACAAGCGGTCCACCGCCGGATCGAACCCTACCGCCTCCAGGCATTGTTGCAGGCGCTGGAAGTGGCCATGGATATCGCCCACGGCCAGATCCCGTCCCCGGATATTGGCGATCAGCCGCCGAAACCGTGCCATTACAGTGTTCCTCCGCTGGTAGCACCCTGCCCGCCTTTGCGCGGGCCGTGCTCATGGCGCTGTCACTGGACAGCATGGCACAAGGTACCGTGGCTGCGCAGGTCGGGGGGCGTTTTGCTGCGCATCCCAGGCTTCCTGAAAAACCCTTCACTGGAACAGGCGTTGGTGCCGGTAGTATGCTCGGCACGTCAATCTTCACCAGGGAATGGTTCTGATGAAACTGTGCGCCGTACAACTGGCGTCGCTCAAGGGCGATTTGCCAGGCAACCTCCAGCGCCATCTGGTTTGCATCGAGCAGGCTGCGGCCCTGGGTGCCGAACTGGTGGTGTTCCCCGAGCTGTCGCTGACCGGCTATGAGCCGAGTGTGGCGCGCCAGGCCGCCCTGCCCGTCACCTCCGCGCGCCTGGACCCGCTGCAGGCAGCCTGCGACCGCCTGGGCATTACGGTTGCCGTGGGCCTGCCATTGCCGACGCCCGACGGCATACGCATCGGCATGCCCATCTTCTGCCCTGAGGCGCCGCGCCAGGTCTATGCCAAGCAGCGCTTGCATGATGATGAGCTGCCTTACTTCACCCCAGGTAATCAGGCATTGCTGCTGGAGGTGGGTGAGCACCGCGTGGCGCCGGCGATCTGCTACGAATCGATGTTCATGGCGCATGCCGCCGTGGCCCGCGAGCGCGGTGCCGACCTGTACCTGGTCAGCGTTGCGAAAACCGCCAAGGGTATCCGCGAGGGATATGCGCACTACCCAGAGGTGGCACGCGAGCTGGGCATGCCAGTGTTGATGGCCAACTGTGTGGGGCCGGCCGACACCTTCATCGGTGCCGGCGGTTCTGCAGCATGGGACAGCCAGGGGCACTTGCTGGCCAGCCTGGATGGCCACAGTGAAGGGCTGATCGTACTCGACACGCGCAGTGCCAGCGCGATCACCCTGCCCTTGAACACGTACCCTGCATGATCTATCTGTTTCTAGCGTTGCTGAGTTACGCCAGCACCTACTGCCTGGTCGGCTTGCTGATTCAGGGTCAACTTGCCGATGTGGCCGAGGGCTTGCGCCATCGGCCCGATGCGCCTACGCCCGGCGAGTACCTGCGTGAGGTCGAGCCCCGCGCACGTCAGGCCCGGCGGCAATACACCCTGATCGCCGGCTCGGTGCTGGCCGTGCTGGCCTGCCTGATCGCCAGCGGGTTCGGTTGACGCCTTACAGGTCCAGCGCCAGGCTTTGCCGCCCTTCCAGCGCCAGCAGATACTGCTTGGCCGCCAGGCCACCGGCAAAGCCGGTCAGGCTGCCCGACGCGCCGATTACCCGGTGACAGGGGGCGATGATTGAAATCGGGTTGCGGCCATTGGCAGCGCCAACCGCGCGTACCGCCCTTGGATTGCCGAGCTGCCGGGCAATGTCGCTGTAGCTGCGGGTTTCGCCGAACGGTATCGCCAGCAATGCGGCCCACACCTGGCGCTGGAACTCAGTACCGGCAAAGTCCAGCGCCAGCTCGAAACGCTGGCGCTTGCCGTCAAAGTACTCGCCCAGCTGGCGAGCGGTTTCCCGCAGTACCGGGCACTGGTCGTCCCGGTGCAGGGTGCCCAGGCGTACGCGGTTTTCCCGCTCCTCTTCCCACAATACGGCTGCCAGGCAATTGCCACGGGCCACAAGGGTCAGCATGCCGACGGGCGATGGCATGATCGTGAATGCGCTGGACATAGCAGGCTCCTGCAGGTTGCGATCGGCCCACTGTACGCATCCACAGTCTTTGATGCACCCGCTTTCTTGCTCAGTTCATTGCGCAGCCGGCAATGCGTCGCGCCTGGCTGAGCGTGACCTTGGGTATCAGCTCAGCGGGAATGCGTGATGTTGCCGACAGGTTGTAGACGTGGAAATGCTCGCTGACCACTTCCCTGGCCATCAGCTTCAACGACGGCAGGATGCGGCTGTCCCAATGCTGGTCGAGCCCGCACGGCGAAGACGGGCCCTGGCCGTCCTCGTAAAAGCGCCCGACGCTCTGGTCGAGGTCAACCCCCACCAGCAACACTTCCTCGAAGCCCAGGTGGTAGGCCAACTGCAAGGCTACGTAAGCCACCGTGCGGGCATCGAAAAAGCCATGGGCCATGTCTTTACTGAAGGCGATCGAGCGGCTGCGTTTGCTCCACAGTGCCCGGTTGCACACGCAACTGTCACCATGGCCGCGCAAACCGTCCAGCAGGCTCGGCGTGTCGGCTTTGTGCAAGGCATAACACTGGGTGTGGGCTGGCACATCGGCACGCGCATACTGCTCTGGCCACAGGGCCAGGCGTTCGCTGTCGCGCACGGCAGTGGCAAACAAGGCCGGCTGTTGCTGGCAAAAGCTTTTGTCGGTGCACACGTAGAAGAAGGGTTTGACGCCGTGTTCGGCGGTCATGGCGACCGACCCATTCATGGCGATGATGGGCAAGTGCGCAAACTCGCCCAGCGGAAAATGTTTGGCAGAAGCGCCGGAGGCAAGGATCACCACGGGGCCCTGCTGGGAATTGCGACACGCCTCGAAACCGGAGAACGCCCCGCGTTCAGCGCTTGGCTGCGACGGAAGTGTGTTCATCAATGGCATCTTTAACTGGACAGTACAAACCACAATACTGATCCGTGTATATGCCGTGGCCGCTTTTACCTAACTTTACCTGGGTGAACTTAATTCAACCGCCATTCCCTTGTTTGGCGGGGTTTTGGGGCTGCGCGCTGGCAAAGACCACGTCAGCAACAAGACGGGGCGCAAGGCGCCCCCAAGCATCGCAGCCACCTCTACATTGCAGTCTGGCGAATGCGTTTCTTGTCGATCTTGCCCACACTGGTCCTGGGGATCTCGTCCACACACCGCACCTGCCGTGGTACGGCCCACTTGGCCAGGTGCCCGCTGTCAACGTACGGCTGCAGGTGCCTGGCCAATGCCGGCTGGTCCAACTGCACACCGTCATGACAGACCACCAAGGCCAAAGGTTGTTCCCCCCACTGTGGATCAGGAATACCGATCACCGCGACCGAGGCGACGGACGGGTGCTGGCTGATCAGGTTCTCCAGCGCCACCGAACTGACCCACTCGCCACCGGTCTTGATCACATCCTTGATGCGATCGCGGATGCGCACCACGCCCAGCGGGTCGATACAGGCCAGGTCACCGGTGTGCATCCAGCCACCCAGCCACAGCGCCGCGCCTTGCTCCGGTTCGTGCAGGTAACCCTGGGTCAGCCAAGGCGCGCGCACCACGATTTCGCCAAGGCTTGCACCATCGTGCGGTACTTCCCTGCCCTCGCTATCGACGATACGCAGGTCCACCAAGGCAATTGGCACACCGGCATCGATGCGTAGCGGCAGCTGCTGCGCCATGGGCTGTGCCAGCAAGTCGGTGCTCAAGTGGGTGATGCTGAGCAGCGGGCAGCTTTCCGACATGCCGTAGCCACAATGCACACTGATGCCGCGTGCGCTGGCACGCTGGGCCAGGCTCAGCGTCAGGGCGCTGCCGCCCAGCAGCATCTTCCAGCCGGTCAGGTCGGTGCAGCGCCCTTGCTCGCTGTCGAGCATCATTTGCAGCACCGTCGGCACGCAATGGGAGAACGTCACTCCCTCGTCATGGAACAGGCGCACCAGGCGGTTGGGCTCGTATCGCCCGGGGTAGACCTGCTTGATGCCCAGCGCCGTGGCCACATAGGGCACGCCCCAGGCATGCACGTGGAACATGGGCGTGATCGGCATGTACACATCGCCGCTGCGCAGCAGCGGTACCTCGCCACACGCGGCCAAGGTGCCCTGCTCGACCAGGGTATGCAAAACCAGTTGCCGGTGGCTGAAGTACACCCCCTTGGGGTTGCCGGTGGTGCCGCTGGTGTAGAACAGTGTGGCCAGCGAGTTTTCGTCGAAGTCGGCAAATTCGAACTGTGGCGCTGCAGCCGCCAGCATGGCTTCGTATTCGCCCAGCAAAGGCACTGTCTGCGCGGCGGCAGCGCCGTCGCTGAGGCGGATGATGCCCTCGACTGCCGGCAGGTCGGCGCATAGCTGCTGCATCAATGGCAGGAAGTCGTCATGCACCAGTACCCACCGATCCTCGGCGTGGTTCATGGTGTAGCGCACCTGCTCGCTGGACAGCCGCACGTTTACCGTATGCAACACTGCCCCCAGCATCGGTACGGCAAAGAAACATTCCAGTGCCCGGTGGCTGTCCCAGTCGAGCAATGCCACCGTGTCGCCAGGCTTGACCCCGGCCGTGGTCAGCACGTTGGCCAGCCGTTGGATGCGTTGCAGCAACGTGGTGTAGGTGTAGCGCAGCTTGTCGGCGTAGACGATTTCCTGGTTGGGCTGGTAGCGCACACCCGACAGCAGCAGGCGTTTGATCAGCAGCGGATAGGCATAGGCCTGCTCGGCCCGGGGCATGACGCGAGTGGTGAGCATGTTGGCGGCCATCACAGTTGCTCGGCCTTGAGCAGGTACAGGCTATCGCTGCCGGCCCTGACACTGGCGCTGAGCGAGTGGATGCGTGGTAGCAGGCGTGCAAAGTAGAAGCGTGCGGTGCCGAGCTTGCTCAGGTGGAACGGCTCTGGTGCCGCCTGGCCCTGGCACACCACGGCCATGCGCGCCCACAGGTAGGCGTAGAAGGTGTAGCCAAACACGTGCAGGTACTCCACCGCCGCCGCGCCAAGCTCGCGCGGGTTGCCTTGGCTGCGGTCGAGCAGCCAGGCACTCAGTTCGTCAAGGTTGTGCACGGCAGCCAGCAGTGGCGCACTGAACTCGGCGTGCGCCACTGGCAGCGCCTGGGCAAAGCTGACGATTTCGTCAGACAGGCCACGGTAGGCCTTGCCACCATCACCAAACAGCTTGCGCCCTACCAGGTCGAGCGCCTGGATGCCATTGGTGCCTTCGTAGATCTGGGTAATGCGGCAGTCACGAATCAACTGCTCCTGGCCCCACTCGCGGATATAGCCGTGGCCACCCAGCACCTGCTGGCCGTGCAAGGTAGTCTCCAGTCCCATGTCGGTGAGGAAGGCTTTCGCTACCGGCGTAAGCAACGCCACCTTGGCCTCGGCATTGGCGCGTGTAGCCGGGTCGTCGCTGTATTTGGCCATGTCCAACTGCAACGCCACGTAGGTGGAAAATGCCCGCCCGCCCTCGTTCAGCGCTTTCATGGTCAGCAGCATGCGGCGTACGTCCGGGTGGACGATGATCGGGTCGGCATACTGCGACGGCGCTTCAACACCCGACGGCGCGCGGCCTTGAAGACGATCACGGGCATAGGCGATGGCCCCCTGATAAGACCGCTCGCCCAGCGCCAGCCCCTGGATACCCACGCCCAGGCGCTCGTAGTTCATCATGGTGAACATGGCATTGAGGCCCTTGTTCGGCTCGCCGACCAGGTAGCCGATGGCGCCGTCGAAGTTCATCACGCAGGTGGCCGAGGCCTTGATGCCCATCTTGTGCTCGATCGAGCCGCAGCTCACTGCATTGGCCTCGCCAAGCACACCGTCGGCGTCGACCAGCACCTTGGGCACCAGGAACAGCGAGATGCCTTTGGGGCCGGCCGGTGCATCCGGTAGCCGCGCCAGCACCAGGTGGATGATGTTCTCGGTCAGGTCCTGCTCGCCGCCAGTGATGAAGACCTTGGTGCCGCTGATGCGGTAGCCGCCGTCGGCGAGGGGTTGTGCCCGGGTGCGGATCAGGCCCAGGTCGGTGCCGGCGTGGGGCTCGGTCAGGCACATCGAACCGGCCCAACGCCCTTGGTACATGGGTGGCAGGTACAGCGCCTGCAAAGCCTCACTGGCATGGTTGAGCAGTGCCAGGCAGGCCCCGGCGGTCAGCATCGGGTACAGGCCAAACGACAGGTTGGCGGCATTGAGCATCTCTTCGAGTTGGGCGCCGATCACCTTCGGCATGCCCATGCCGCCGTAGGCCGGGTCCCCGGCCACACCGACCCAGCCGTCAGCGGCAAATGCCCGGTAGGCATCGGCGAAACCGTCGGGCGTGCGTACCTGGCCAGCCTCCCAGCGGCAGCCCTGCTCGTCGCCACTGCGGTTGAGCGGCGCCACTCGCTCGGCAATCAGCTTGCCGGCCTGCTCGAGTATGGCCCGGGCAGTGTCATCATCGACCACCTCGGCCAGTTCGGGCGTTTGCGCCCACCAGGTCGGGATGTCGAACACTTCGTTGAACAGAAAATCCATGTCGCGCAGTGGCGCAAGGTAATCAGACATGAGGCGAGCACTCGGTTTCTTGGGTTTGCGAAAGCGCCGGCGCCTGGGCATCGGCAGCTGCCGGGGCGCCCTGGCCGCGCAGGAGGAAGTGCGACAACGCGGGTATCAGCACCAGCGCGCCGAGCATGTTCCACAGGAACATGAAGGTCAGCAGCAGGCCCATGTCGGCCTGGAACTTGATTGGCGACCATGCCCAGCCGGCTACGCCAGCGGCCAAGGTGATACCGACCAGCCCCACCACCCGACCGGTGAAGGCCAGGGCTTTCTGGTAGGCGTGGGCCAGGCTCAGGCCGGCGCGCTGGTAGTGCAACTGCACGCTGAGCAGGTACAGCGCGTAGTCCACGCCAATGCCCACCCCCAGGGCGATCACCGGCAAGGTGGCGACCTTGACGCCGATGCCCATGGCCACCATCAACGCCTCGCACAGCACCGAGGTAAGCATCAGCGGCAGGATTGCCACCAGCGTCGCTCGCCAGCTGCGGAAGGTGACCAGGCAGAACAGGGTCACCGCCAGGTACACCAGCAACAGCATGCGGTGGTTGGCCTCGCGCACCACCTCATTGGTGGCGGCCTCGATGCCGGCGCTGCCGGCGGCCAGCAGGAACTGGTGGTCAGCATTGCTGTTGGCCTGGACGAAGCGCTCAGCCGCTACAGCCACCTGGGCCAGCGTGTCGGCGCGGTGGTCCTTGAGGTAGGCGATCACCGGCATCAGCGAACAGTCGTTGTTGAACAGCTCCGGGGCGTTGACCGAGGCTTGCTGGGCGGCGTAGTTGAGCACGTCCTGGTTGCGCTGCAGGCTGTTCAGGCGCGCGTTGCCTTCGTAGGTACCCGCAGTGATCTGGCGCACCGCGTTTGCCAGCGACACGGTGGTCTGCACACCCGGCAGTTGCTGCAGCTCCCAGGCCAGGCGGTCGGCGAGGATCAGTGTCTGGTATTGCAGGCAGCCTTCGGGGGCCGTCTTGACCATGACCGCGAAGGTATCGCTGGACAGTGCGTAGTGCTGGGTGATGTAAGCGTTGTCGAGGTTGTAGCGCGAATCCGCACGCAGCTCGGGGGCGCCACTGTCGAGGTCGCCGATTTTCAGCTGGAGGCTACCCCAGGTGCCAAGGGCGGCCAACGCCAGGGCAGCCAGCAGTGCAGCACTGGCCCACTTGCGTTCGGTGAATCGGTCAAGCAGCGCCCACAGCCGGCCGAAGCCACGGTGCTGATCCGCGCGAGCATCGATACGTAGCGCTCGCTCGGCAGCCTTGCGGCCTACACCGACATAGGACAGCGCCACCGGCATCAACAGCAACGAGGTAAAAATCAGCACCGCCACACCAATGCTGGCGGTGATTGCCAGGTCCTGGATCACCGGAATATCGATCAGCATCAGCACCGCAAAGCCCACGGCATCGGCCAGCAGTGCGGTGACCCCGGCCACGAACAGGCGGCGGAAGGTATAGCGGGCGGCAATCTGCCGGTGCGTACCGCGGCCTATGTCCTGAAGGATGCCGTTCATCTTCTGCGCCGCGTGCGACACGCCGATGGCAAAGATCAGGAACGGCACCAGGATCGAATACGGGTCGATGGCATAGCCCAGCCAGGCGACGATACCCAGCTGCCATACCACCGCAGTCAGCGAACACACCACCACCAGCAAGGTGCTGCGCACACAACGGGTATAGCAATAGATGATCACCAGGCTGGTCAGCACAGCCAGCGCGAAGAACGCCATCACCTGGATCAGGCCGTCGATCAGGTCGCCCATCAGCTTGGCGAAGCCGATCACATGAATGCGGTACTGGCCGCTGGCCTGGTACTGACTGCGCAACTGTTCGAGCTTTTGCGAAAAGGCATGGTAGTCCAGGCCTTTGCCGGTGGCTGAGTCCTGGTCGAGCAGCGGCACCACCAGCATGCTCGACTTGAAGTCGCGCGCTACCAGGCTGCCGACGATGTTGGCACGCTCGATGTTCTGCCTTAGCTGTTCGATATCACCGCCTGCGCCTTGATACCCGTCAGGCATGACCGGCCCGCCCTGGAAACCCTCCTCGGTAACCTCGGTCCATCGCACCGCCGGGCTCCACAATGACTTCACCCATGCCCGGTCCACGCCTTGGCTGAGGAACAGTTCGTCGTTGATATGACGCAGGGTCTGCAGGTAACCCGGGTCGAAGATATCGCCGTGGTTGTTCTCTACCACCACCCGTACCGCATTGCCCAATCCGCGCAGCGAAGCGCGGTTTTCCAGGTAGTTCTGTATGTAGGGGTGGCTCTGCGGCAGCATCTTGTCAAAGCTGGGGCGCAGCTCCAGGCGCGTCGCCGCCATGAAGCCGAGCACCAAGGTTGCCAGCAGCATGCACAGCAGAAATGGCCAGCGATGGTTGAACACCAGGCGTTCCAGGCAATTGCCCGAGCGTGGGTCGAAATCGGCGAGGTTGCGGATTACCGGAAGCGTATCTTGGCGGGTAGCGGCCATCAGGGTCTTCTCTTGTCAGGATGCGGCGTGGGGTTACCGGCCTGGTTGCGCACGCCACGCTCGCCCACCAGCACCAGGCCGTTACCGGCATCGCTGACGAGGGCGGTGACTGGGCTGCGGGGGCTGTGGGCTACCGGCTTGAAGCTGGCGCCGTCATCGCGGCTGAGCAACAGGTCACCGGCCTGGCTGGCAAGCCAGAACTGCCCGTCACGGTCGATACCGGCGGCGGCGAGGCTGGCGTTGATTCCGGTGTCGATCAGTTGCCACTGCTGGCCGCCATCGGTACTGCGGTAGGCGTGGCCGCGCAGGCCGTAAATCAGCAGCACACCGGGCTTGCCAACGACGCCGAACAGGGTGCCGGCGTAGGGTGTGACGACGCGGACGAAGCGCTTGCCGTCCCACTTCAGCAACAGGCCCTGCTCGCCCGTGATGAACAGCTCGTCGCCCACCGCGGCCAGGCTGGTCAGGTGCAAGCCTTGCGGGTTGTCGCTGTGGTCGAGCCACGGCTGCCAGTGCTTGCCGCCATCGGTGGTGCGAAGCAGCAGGTTGAACACCCCCACCGCGTAGCCCGTGCGGGCATCGCCGAACCACACATCGAGCAAGGCATTGTCGGTGCCCGCGCCTGGCAGCTGCTCGGCCAGTACCCGGCCGTCCAGCTGTTTTTGCCAGTGCATGCCACCGTCACGGCTGTGCAGGACCACACCGTCATGGCCCACCGCCCAGCCCAGCTCGGGCGTGGCGAAGCTCACCGCATTCAGGTCGGCGCTGACCGGCACCTGGGCTTGCTGCCAGTGCGCGCCGTGGTCATCGGAATACAGGATGTGCCCGCGCGGGCCGACCGCGACCAGGCGCTGCCCGGCCAGGGTCACATCACGCAGGGCGCTGCTGCTGGCAAGGGCGCTGGGCATGGCGGGCACATCCAGCACATCGGTGAATGGCGCTGCCTGGGCCGCGCCATGCAGCGCAGCCAGGGCCAGCATCACCACGCTGCATCGTTTGAAGACAGACATTGGAACCTCTGCTCCGTGCGTTCAGCGAATGCCGTTGCCGGCCAGCGAATCGGGCGACCATTGGGTTTTCGACAACGGGTCGATGTAACGGATGCCGCCGTAGGCACCGACCACGCCGTTGAGGTTGTAGGTGCCGCCGATGAGGTCGTAGATCATGAACGGCGTGGCGTCCGGGGTCTGCTTGTCATAGCTCTGGGTAAGGAAGGCGAACGAACCCCGGTACAGCTGGCCACGGGCGTCGTACTGGTCCGAGGCCAGCGCGATCCAGCTGTCCTCATCGAGGTAGAAGCGGCGCTTGTGGTAGATGTGACGCGCGCCGTCCTTGAGCTTGCCTTCCACCACCCACACGCGGTGTTTTTCCCAGCGTACAAACTGCGGCGCCAGGTGATTGGGGGTAATCAGCTGCTTGACATCGGTGTTGTAGGTCAGCCGGTAGGTGTTGTAAGGCACATACATTTCCTGCTTGCCGACCAGGGTCCAGTCGTAACGGTCCAGCGCGCCGTTGAAGACGAACACGTCATCGTAAGTGCCAGAGCCGGAGGTGCCCGGGTTGGGCGTGTCGTAGGCCAGGTTAGGCGCCAGCTTGACCCGGCGCTGGCCCGGCAGGTACTGCCAGGCGCTGCGCGGCTGCACCAGCGGGTTGGCAGCGTCGCGCAGCATCATTGCTTCACCGGCACGGCGTGCGGGCCCGGTGTACACCAGTTTCATCTGGTAGTAGGTGTCCTTGGCGCCGATCGGCTTGGCCATGTCCTCGTAGATCGGGTAGCTGATGTGGGCCTGGCCGGTGGTCGACAATGTCGGTTTGCCGGCAGCATCGACGTTCCAGGAGTCGTATTTGGCGGTCATGCTCACACCCTGGTAGCGCAGCAGGAAGTTCCACATGGCCTCGGCGCCGTTCTGCGGAATGGGGAACGGAATGCCCGGCAGCACGTTGTCCACTGCGGTGCCGCCCTCCTGGCTTCTGGCGCCGGTGGCGTTCTTGCGAGTGTTGTCCAGCACCGCCTGCGGCAGCGCGACGCTGCGGTGAGTCGGGTACACGTCAACGTGGTAGCTGGGGTAACGCTTGAGCAGTTCGAGGGTAGTGGCGGTCAGTTGCCCCTTGTACTGATCGGCATTCTTGCCATTGATGACCAGCAACGGTTTCTCGCTGGCAAACGGGTCGGGGCGCATGCTGGCGCCGCTCTGATAGCTGGCCGGCGGGGTAAGCAGGCCACCTTGGTACGCCGGGATAGAGCCGTCGGCATTGCCGGCCTTTTCGGCGCCGAGGGTGGTCAGGTTGTTGCCCAGGTGTGCAGCCTGGTCAGGGGAAACGGCAGCCTGGGCGGCGTTGAGCGCGGCCAGCGACAGGCACGAGGCCAGCAGGGTACGTACGAAGGTCATGATGGTTGTCTTCCTGTGTAGGCGGTAGGAAACAGGACTCAGAAGGTCGTCTTGACGGTCAGGTACAGCGCGCCACGGTCTTCGGTGGTGGCGCCACCGCCGGAGAAGGAGGCGTAGCCGCCGCCGTAGCAGGTGTAATCCTGTTCGCCGTCCAGGGCATTGGGGGTGCTGCCGTCGGTCTGGCCGTCCTTGCAGGCCTTGGTCTCACCGAAGCTGTCGACGTACTTGAGGTCGACGAAGTACTGGTTGTAGATCGCAGCGCTGAAGCCCACCGCGTAATTGCCGGTGTTTTCGGCGCCGCCGCCTTGCACCGGCGAGACACCGTCCAGGCCGACGTTGACCGACAACGGCATGCTCAAGTCCATGCCCGGCAACACCTGGTACCAGGTGGGGGTGAAGTTGACGGCGATACCCCAGTTGTCGCGGGTCGCCTTGTCGATGCCGCGGTAGCTGCCCTTGCCTTTGTACAAAGCCTCGTTATGGCTATCGAGCTTGAGCAGGTTGCTGTAGAACAGCTCACCCAGCAGGGTTGCCGAGTCGAACAGTGGCGTGTCACCCATCGTCATCAGGCCGTTGACCGTGAAATGCAGGGTGTCGCCAGTGGCGCTCAGGCTGTCACCATCCTTGGGTACGTCGTAGACCACCCCGCTGCCGGGCAGGCGCGACGGCAGTAAACCGAAGCCACCACCCAGGCCACCTTGGCCGGGGGCACTGACGATTGCCGGGATACTCGCCAACGGCATGTTGTGGCGGATGTTGAGGTCGCTGCCGACGCTGATGCCACCCACATCCTTGGACAGGCTCAGGCCATAGATGTCGATGTTGTCGGCGTAGGCGAACTGGTAAGTGGTGCTTTGCAGCGAGTTGTACAGGTTACCGACCGCCCCCTGGCGGCTGCCCGGCGGGTTGCCGAAAGGGCCACTGGCCACGGTCATGCCGCGCGCATCAAGCCAGGCCTGGGGCAGAATCTCGGACGTCTTGCGGTAGTAGAAACCGAGGGTGCCGCCCAGCCATTGCGGCGACCACCTGGCCATGATGCCCCAGTCGCCGCTCTTGCCGGGCGTCAGGTCATGACCGCGGCGGATGGTGGTCAGCGCTCCGCGCACCGGGATCAAGCCCGGGGTGCCGGTGTGGCCGAGCAGGAAGCTCTGCGCGCCCTCGCCTACCACATCCGCGCCGCCATAGTAGGTGCCCGCTTCGGGCAAGCGGGCAGCATCCCAGTCGAAGAAGTACTGCGCCCCCAGGGTGAGTTCGGAGTTGACCAGGAACGAGGTCGACAGCTGGTTGCGGGGGACGAACAGCTCCTTGGCCTCGGTGCCTGGCGAAGCCGCCAGCTTGGCCAGGTCCAGGCCGGACTGGCCATAGCTCAGCGAATGCACGGGGTTGAGCAAGGTTTCCCCCCAGAACAGGTTGTGCTGGCCCAGCTTGGCACTGACCTGCGACGCTTCGCCCACGTCACGGCTCATGAATACGAACGCATCCAGCACTTCGCCCGATGGGCCGTTGTAGTATCGCTGGGCGTAGTTGCTCAGGTGCGGGCTGCCCAGGGGTATGCCAGTACCCGGCAGGCCATTGAGGCTGGGGCTGATGCCCGACTGATCACCGTTGCCATTGACGAACGGGTTGCTGTTGGAGCCGGTGTTGTCGTAGGCCTTGTCGTACCAGCTGGCAGTGCTGACGCGAAAACCGGTGTTGCCCTGATACACCACATCCAGCTCGGTCAGCAGGTCGACCCGGTTTGTGATGTTGGTGCCGGCCTTGCGGAAGTTGTAGTCACCGTCGTTGCTGTTGGGCGTGCCCAGCATGCGCTTGTCGGCGCTTTCCGTGCGCACGCCATAATTGTATTTGACGGTATTGTCCAAGCGCACGGCCCAGTCTTCATTGCCGGTCTGGACTTCAACGGCCTGGGCGGCGGGCAGCGTGAGCAGGGCGACGGCGCAGGCGAGCAGGCAGCGCTGTGGCTTCACGGCATGGTGAATGCGGTGTTCTGGCATTACGATGGCTCCACGTATTGTTATTGTTTTTTACGCCGCCCGTCTGTTGCGGGCGTGGCTGGGGCGTCCATGCGTTACTACAGGGTTTCGGCGTCCAGACGGCGGATCAGGGCCTCGGCCAACGGCCAGGGGCCAAAACCGGAAGCCGGGTTGAGATGGCCGACGGCGCCCAGGTTGACCAGCTCACTGCCCCAATGGCGGGCAAGTTCGCTAACGGCGGCGTAGCTGGCCAGGTGGTCATTGCTACTGGCCGCGACAATGCTCGGGAACGGCAGCGCCGTGGTTGGCAACGGCGACCAGCCCTGGGCGGCCAGGCTGGCCGGGCTTGGGTAGTGCGCCGGCCACTGGGCGTCGAGGTCTGGCGGGGCAGCCAGCAAAGCCCCCTTGATCGGCCACCGGTAGCGCGCGGCCCAGTGGGCGACCATCAGTACGCCGGCACTGTGCGCCACCAGCAGCACCTGGCCGTCGATCTGCTCCAGTTCGCGCTGGATCGCCTCGACCCGGGCGTTGCAGCAAAGGCCGTCAACCTTCAGCGGCGGTACGCTGCGCACCTTCGCCAGGCGGCTGGCAAGCAGCGTCTGCCAATGATCGGCGACGTGGTCGCGCAGGCCAGGGACGATCAACACGGTGGCAGTGGTTTGCAGTTTTTCCACGGTGAACCTCGTGTGCGGTGTAGCTGTTGAGGTTCACAGTAAACAGCCCTCCCCCCGGGTGCTTCACATTGGGCGTCAGGTACTTTTCATTTGATGACAATGGCCCGAACAGGGCTTTGCTTTTCAATTGATGACACGCAGGCTATAAAACCCGTGCACCTGCAAGCCAAGTGCTTTTTGTCGCAACAGCCTTGTGCTGCTGCCTGAAAGCGCCAGGTTGCCTGAACAATAGGGATAACAATAAAAATGCCTGCCCTCGTCCGCGCCGCCAGCTTGACCAACTACCTGGAAGTGTCCCGCCACCTGGGCCTCAACCCCCACACACTGCTGGCACAAGTGGGCCTCAGCGCGGCGTTGCTCGACGATCCCAACCGGCGTATCCCGGTGGCCAGCGTGATCAACCTGCTGGAAGCTTCCGCCAGCGCCAGCCACTGCGAGAGCTTCGGCTTGCGCATGGCCGAACTGCGCCAGTTGTCGGACTTCGGCGAAATCAGCCTGCTGCTCAGCCACCAACGCAACCTGCGCGACGCGCTACAGGTGATCGTGCAGTACCGCCACCTGCTCAATGACGCGCTGGCCATTCATATCGAAGAAGCTGGCAAGACCGTGGTCATTCGCGAAGAGGTGATCAGCGAGCGCGCGCCCTGTAGCCGCCAGGCCACCGAGCTGGCTATCGGCGTGATGATGCGCTTGTGCGCGGCGCTGCTAGGCACGCACTGGCACCCGATCAGCGCCAATTTCACCCATGCGGCCCCCGCCGACCCCGCCATTCACCGGCGCATTTTCGGCTGCACGCTGGTGTTTGGCAGCGAGTTCAACGGCATCGTCTGCCCTGCCGCCGACCTCGACAGTGCCAGCCCGCTGGCCAACGAAGCCATGGCCCGCCTGGCCCGGCGCTACCTGGACACGCTGCCGGCAGGCAGCGAGCCATCGCTGGAGCTGGAGCTGCGCAAGACCATCTACCTGCTGCTACCCATGGGGCGGGCCACCCTCGAGCAAGTGGCGCAAACCCAGGGCATGAACGTACGCACCCTACAGCGGCGGCTGGAAGACAGCGGCTTGACCTTCAAGGACCTGATCAACAGCGTTCGACGTGACCTGGTGATGCGCTACCTGGAGAACCCCAGCTATTCGCTGGGTCGCATAGCCGATATGCTCGGCTACTCGATGCCCAGTTCGTTCACCCGCTGGTTCATCGCCCAGTACGGCATGCCGCCGGCCAGCTGGCGGGCACGCAGTGTCAGCCCTGCTCCCCAGGCCCGTCACCATCGAGGGTGATGAACACCGCATCACCCTCCTGCTGCACCGGGTAGCTGGCCACTTTCAACGCCTTGGAATTGACCAGGTAGCCGCTGGCCAGGTCGAAGCGCAGGCCGTGGGCACAGCACTGGATCACCCGCCCTTCCAGGCGCCCGCCACACAGCGACGCCCCTTGGTGCGGGCAGCTATCGTCGATGGCATAGAGCGCACCGGCGACATTGAACAACGCTACGCTGCGGCCCTCGCAGGCCAGCAGCACCCGGCCATTGCGCTCCGGCAGCTGGCTGGGGTTCAGGGCGATACGCAGGCTCATGCCTGCACCCTCTCTGACAAGGCGTCGGTCATCGCGGCAAACAGCGCCTCGGCTGGCCGCACCCCGGCAATCAGAGGGCCCAGGTTGAAGCGATAACGTGGCACGGCACTGCCTGCACGCCCTGCACCTTCGAGGAACGGGCTGCCATCATCACGCAGACAATCGATTACCTGCGCGGCCTTTAGCCCGCAACTCTCGGCGATGCCGAGCAACGTGCGGCTATCACCGAGGTCGCGGCCTTGGTGGAAATAGGCAATGAACAGCCGCTCCAGCAACGCTTGCTGTTGCGACGCGCCAAGCAGACTGCCGGCCCGCTGCATCAACCGGTGGGCGTTGCCGGTGTTTGGCATGCGGCAGATGCGCGAGAAGTCGATATCCTCCCCCACCACGCGGGCAGCGGCGCGCACCTGAGCCTGGCGCTCGCGCACTGCCTGCTCGCTGCCCAGGCGTTGAAGGTAGAACTGTTTGAAGGGTACTCCATTGGCTGGCAGCCCCGGCAGCAACTGCACGCCCTGCCTGTGAACCTGCACTTGCACGTGTGGCTGCTCACGCTGCAACAGCAACAACGCAGCCTGCAAGTGCCGCTGGCCAATCAGGCACCAGGGGCAGACGAAATCGAAGAACACCTCGACGGACAATTGCTGTTTCACAGTTTCAACTCCTGGCGCGCAGACGATCCATGTCGCGGTGGTAGTGACGTTTGGCAACCCAGAACACAGCCGCCGCTGCAATGCTTGTCAGTGGCACCCACTGCAGCGCCGCCTGAAGCCCGATCAGGTCAGACACCCGACCGGTGATCAGCGGACCGGTGGCCAGGCCCAGCAGGTTGTTGGCCAAGGTCAGGGTGGCGAATGCCGTGCCATGCACAGCAGCGTGGGTAAGGTTGGCGACCATGGCACTGGACGGGCCATTGGTGCCGGCGGCTATCATCATGCCCAGGCAGATCAGCACCAGTTGCGCGGTACCGGCAGGCAACGCAAAGGCTATGCTCAGGAGCGCGCAACTGCCCAGGCAATAGCCGATGGCCAGGCTGATCTTGCGGTCCGGGCGCTGCCGCCCAAGGCGATCGCAGAGCATGGCGCAGAGAATCATGCCGATACCACTGCACAGCACGATGACGGCGGCGATCGCCCCGGCGCGGTCGGTGCCCATGGCGTAATAGCGGTTCAGGTAGCTGGGCATCCACACGATCAGGGTGCCGCCGACAAACAACTGCAGGCCACTGCCGACATAGGCGGCGATGACCGAACGGCTGCTGTACAGGGTGCGCAGCGGGTGGCTGGCCTTGTCCAGCGCCTGCTGCGCGCACTTGGGCGCAATGCGCCCCTCTTTGACGATGACGGGGTAGAGCATCGCCAGCACCAGGCCGAACAATGCCATGCCGGCGAACGCCCAGCGCCAGCCCAGGTGCTGGGCCAACACCCCGCCCAAGGCCATGCCAAGCACCGAGCCGAACATGCCGCCCGCCATGAACGCCCCGGCCAGCGTCGAGCGCATGTCGCGGGGGAATACCGCGACCACCACGGCAATGCCGACACTGCCATAGGCGGCCTCGCCGACCCCGACCAGGAAGCGTGCAATGAACATTTGCGAGTAGTTTTCCGCCAGGGCACAGCCAAGCGTGGCAAGGCTCCAGAGCACGGCCATCAGCACCAGGCTGCGTACCCTGCCGAAACGGTCGGCCAGCAGCGACAACGGGAAGGTCAGCAGGCCGACCATCAGCGCGACGATGCCGCTGAGCAAGCCCAACTGGCTGTCGCTCAATGCCCATTCGCTTTTGAGCAGCGGAAACACTGCATTGAGCACCTGGCGCGACATGTAGTCGGAGATCAACAGGCCGAAGGTCAAGGCGAAGACGACCCAGGCATAGCGCCGGGGGATGCTGTTGGCAGTGTCGGTGCCGGAGTCTTCGGCGCTGACGAGATAGGTGGCCATGTTGCCTCCTTGGGTGTGAAGCGTGGGTGTTGTTTTTGTTGTTATGGGTAACAGCCAGAACTCACGTTGCGTTTTGTGGCCTCTTCGCAGGTACGCCCGCGAAGAGACCGGGCCTGCCATGGCCGCATCAAGTGCGCTGCGGCACGCCTTTCTCACCCGCCTGGCGGTTCGGCGCCATGCCATTGGCTTTCAGCGTCTGCTCGATACTGTCGTACTGCTGCCCGATGCGGTAAATGACGCGGGCCTCCTTGCCGCTGGCAATCTCGCGCCCCAACTCATGGGCCACGCGCACGGTCTGCTGGACCTGCTGCACCGAGGTGAAGCGTTTGCCGTGCTGGTCGATGATGGTGTCTTCGTTGCCGCAGCGCGGGTGCAGGCCCATGGCCAGCGCCATGGTGTTGAACGGCAGCACGTTCTTGAGCAACGATTCGGCAGTCAGGGTGCAGCCGTCCGGCGCGCGGTGGATGAAGTTGAAGAAGTTGAACGGGTTGGGGCCGTCGAAACCGCCACCAATACCGATCCAGGTCAGGTTCAGCGGCCCCATGTAGTCACCCCGGCGCACGAGGCGTTCGAGGGTTTCCAGGGCATGCATGCCGGTCAGCTGGAAATGCGGCTGGATATGGCTGGCCTGCAGGCGGCGCAAGTGCTCGCGGACCCAGGCCGGGCCGGCCGGCACGGTCATTTCGCTGTAGGCGGCATGGATTGCGGGGCTGGCCAGCGAGGTGCCTTCAAGGTACTCGGGGTACAGCAACTCCATGATATTCATCTGCGTGGTGTTGATGGCCACGGTCACCTGGTCGGGGCGCGGCGTCAGCTCGGCAAGCATGTGCCGGGTGTCATCCGACAGCCATTTGGCCGCCTCGCCTTCGCCTTCCGGGGCGAAGGAAATCGAACCGCCAACTTGAATGATCATGTCCGGCACAGCTTCACGTACCCCGGCGATCAGCTCATTGAACTTGGACAGGCGCTTGGAGCCTTTGCCGTCCAGCTCACGCACATGCAAGTGCAGCACGGTGGCGCCTGCCTCGTAGCAGTCGACGGCCTTCTGCACCTGCTCGTCCATGGTCAGCGGAATGTCTTCAGGGAAGTCTTCGGGCATCCACTCCGGGCCATAAGGGGCGACGGTGATGACCACCTTTTCCATGTTTTCCGGGTGCAACGAATCGTCGAAGAATTGCATGCTGTAGTCCTCGCTATTGTTATTGTGCGGTTACCGCCAGTGACGGCGGCAGGCTTAGAACGTGCGGCTGCCCTTGATCCCGGCACGCTCCATCTTGCGATGGCATGGCGGGTAGTCCATGACCGCGTAATGCTGGGTGCTGCGGTTGTCCCAGATCGCCACGCTGTTGGGCTTCCAGCGCCAGCGCACCTGGTATTCGGGCAGGTAGGCCTGGCTGATCAGGTAACGCAGCAGGTCGCCGGCACCGGGGTTCGCATCCTGGCCGAAACGCACCCGCTGCGGGGTGTGGTAGTTGCTGAAGTGGGTGGTGAAGGCGTTGACGAACAGCACCTGCTCGCCCGTTTCCGGGTGGGTGCGTACGACCGGGTGCTCGGCGTCGGGGAACTGCGCCTTGAGTGCCAGCCGTTTGTCCAGCGGCATTGCAGCGCCAAAGCTGGCCTCGATGCTGTGGCGGGCGCGCAGGTCTTCGATTCTGGCCTTTACATCGTTTGGCAGGTTTTCATAGGCCAGCACCATGTTCGCCCACAGGGTATCGCCGCCTACCGGAGGGCATTCCACACAGCGCAGCACACACCCCATGGGCGGTGCCTCACGCCAGGTGGCATCGGTGTGCCAGGCATTTTCATAGCGGTCGTTGGGCTGGTCCGGGCGCTTGTAGATCTGCACCAGCCCCGGGTGCTCCGGGTCGCTACCGGCCACCGGGTGGTCCTCCAGCTCGCCGAAGCGGCGGGCGAAGGCCACGTGCTCGGCACGGCTGAAATGCTGGTCGCGCAGGAACAGCACACGGTGCTGGAGCAACTGCTGGCGCAACTGGGCGAACAGTTCGTCATCGTGAATCGCATCGGCCAGGTTGACGCCACTCACCTCGGCACCGATCGCGCAGGTCAGTTGTTCAATGTGCATGCTGTTGCCCTCTTCAGATGACGAAGATCGACGAGCCCGTGGTTTTGCGGGTTTCCAGGTCACGGTGGGCCTGTACCGCGTCCTGCAGGGCGTAGTGCTGATTGATTTCGATACGAATGCGCCCGCTGCTGACGTGGTCGAACAATTCGCCGGCCAGGTCAGCCTTTTCTGCCGGATCGGCGATGAAGTCGGCCAGTGCCGGGCGGGTAAGCTGCAACGAGCCCTTGATGGCCAACAACTGCGGGTCGAACGGCGGGATGCTGCCCGACGCCGTGCCGACGCAAACCATCAGCCCGCGACGCTTGAGCGAATCAAGCGAGCCGGTGAAGGTGGTCTTGCCGACACTGTCGAACACGACGTTCACCCCTACCCCGTCGGTCAGTTCGCGTACGCGGCTGGCGACGTCTTCGACGCTGTAGTTGATGATGGGGTTGCAGCCATGGGCGCGGGCCACCTCGGCCTTGGCCTCGGTGGATACCGTGCCGATCACGTTCAGCCCAAGCAGCCGCGCCCACTGCGCGACAATCAGGCCCACCCCGCCAGCAGCCGCATGCAGAAGCACACTGTCGCCGGGTTTGAAGTCATACAGCCGGCGTAACAGGTAGGCCGAGGTCAGGCCACGCATGGTCATGGCGGCAGCAGTCTCGAAGGCAATGGTTTCCGGCAGCTTGATCAGCGCCGCTGCGGGGATCAGGCGCTCGGTGCAATAGGCACCCAGGGTATTGAGGAAACCGGTATAGGTGACCCGGTCACCGACCACCACCTGCGTCACGCCTTCGCCCACCGCCTCCACCACCCCGGCAGCTTCCACGCCGATGCCATTGGGCAGCGTGATCGGGTAAGTGCCGTTACGAAAGTAGGTGTCGGCATAGTTCAGGCCCACCGCCACCTGGCGCAAACGTACCTGCCCAGGGCCGGGCTCGCCAACCTCGGCGTCCTCGTAGCGCAAAACCTCGGGGCCACCGGTCTGATGAAAACGTACCACTTTGGACATGCTTGTCTCTCCAATCATCGATCTGGACGTCAGGCGTCAGTGCTGGTGATTGGACTGTATGCCCTTGGCTTGCGGGGTGCTTCGCATCGGACGACAGCGGGTTTTCATTTGATGACAGTACTGTCGACCCACCGGCGTTCGGACCAACGCCTTTATTCATGAGGCTGCTTGATGGTTACCTCTTGCGAGACTAATACTTAAATCTCTGCCTGGGGAGGCACGAAAAATGCAACCAAGATTCGTTATCGTTCCCGCTGTACCGATCGAAAAGGAATCGTTCCGCGTTGGCAGCCGCTACTACGCCGCTACCGTGTGTGGAGGGTTCGACATTTATGACAATCAGGCAAAGGAGCGGCTCAAGCCCAGCTATCCGAGCCGGAAGGAGGCGCAGGTGAAGTGCGAGCATTTGAACAAGCGGGATGAGTTGGGTTAACTGCAGGCGATCGGGGCGGCACAACCCGCTCGGGGCACGGGTTCAATCCAGGCATTGCTTGGCAGCCTGGCGCAACTTGTCGCCAGACAGAAAGCTGCCCTTGTAGAAGGTCGCACGGCTGCCCTCGTGAGCGTCGACCACATCAAGCACATCGTCACTTGCCACGGCGCTTGGCGCCGTGAGCCGGTAGCCGTGGGCTATTGACTTCTGCGTGGCCTGTGGCGCCAGCGCCTGCCATTTGGGCAGGACACAGGCGGCGTACTGCTGCGGCGATTTCCTGGTCAGTTGGCTGCCAGTGGGTTTGCCGGGGGTTGCGCAACCAGCGAGGCTGGCAACCAACACAGTGGCGATAAAAATACGAAAGTCAGGCATTTGCAATCGACCGTTATGGATGCGCTGCATTCTAACGGGCGTGACGCCGCGTTACTAATCAACCAAAGTCTTGCTGCAGGACGGCGCCCAAGCGGGATCTGTGCAGCGCACCTGATATTTCTGCCAGTAGCAGGGTCACGCCGCAACAGTGAAACTGCCCATGGCACATCACACCACGACTCGGCAGGGGCTTCAGACCATGCAAACCAACGTCAACAACACTCAGTTCTTCTATCAGAACGGCAAACTCGTCACCCTTAAAACCGGTGAACAAGGCCGTAGCATCTTTCGCTCGCCGGACGTACCTCTTGCCGAACGACAATCAGACGACACCGACGCCGGCGGATTGCTGGTAACTGACGACAAGGGTTCGGTGCTGCAGGTACAGCAGAAAAGCTGAAGACCTCATGATGTTCCGGCCCCATTGCGAACCAAATGCGGGCTCAGGGCTTGGCTCCCCTGTACAACACGATGGCTGCTATATCCAGGGCCAGCACACTACCGACAATCACGAACATGATGTACAGATCTTCAGAGAGCATTGCTGTATCCCCCAGATGCACCGGTTTCAAAAGGGGTAAGCAAATACTGATCCAGTCAGTGCATCAGGAATGCGAGCTGAGACTCAGCTGAACTTCAACTTGACCACTTTGCTCAGCGCCCAGCCACTGAAGACATAGAACGCATCCAGGTAGAAACGCCCTGCATAGTTGGGCAACGGTGATTGATTCAACAGCACATCCGGCTCGGGCGCGGGAGGAAACAGTGCATAAAAGCCGTTGGGCAGAACGGCCAGTACCAGCAATAACAGGTAAGTCGAGGCTTGTAGCAGGGTGGCACGATTACTGGATCTGGCGGACCACTTCAGCCCGTAGTAGGCAACCAGGCCGGCAACAGGCAAAACCCAGAAATGCGTCGGAATCCCAATGAACATTTCGGCGACTACGCTTCTTGCTTCCACCTGCGACTCTCCATCCAAATACAACGATTATTACGGGCGGGGCCGGCAAATGCAAAGCAACGCTGCTCAGGCCATACCGGCCCCACCCGCCCTTTTTTGAACGTTGCCGGTCAGGCGATCGGCAGACTAAAAGCCCGCTCTCGACGGCGGGCTATTGGTGTGGGGTTGGATGATTAAGCTTTTGAACACATCAGTGCAGCATCCAGCAACCTGCCATGGTCGTACCAGGCATCACGTTGATAGGCCGTGAAGTGGCGCTCGCTTCCCGTGCCCCGCAACTCTACCAGACCCTCTGCCTTGTCAGGGTCAGTGCTTTCGACGAAAAGCCTGACCGCGTTATCACCCTCGACTTCATAGGTTTTCACATTCCCTTGTAGCTCGCCTTTGACGCAGCCCAGATAGGCGGGTGAGCTTTTCACGGTAGTGCCAGCGGTATAATCGTGGCTGTCACGCACATCAGGGTTTTGTGCGCAGCCTGCGACGAACAACGAGGCTGCCCCGATTACCAGTATTGCACCTGCTCGCGAACTTGAGTTTTTCACGCGACACGCTCCTGCAGCCCCATCGAAAACTGGGAAATGTTGCCAAGCAGCCTGCCCTTTTTTTGGTTTTGTCCTGCCCATGTTACTGCTCAACGACAACAGGGCATCAGGTTTGTTTGCTATATAGGGTTCGGGGCGTTTTCCTCACGCCCTGCCTTGCCCCCGATTACGAGTAAGGCCTACCCCATAACCGGGGTCAGGGAATGGCATTGAGAAACACATAAGTCGCCGCCAGGTCGAGTACCAGCACAGCAACCACGCTGAAAATCATGTAATAGCGGTCATCCTGAGTCATTTCTGCGCACTCCGCATGATCAATGTCTCAGGGGTCACAGCAATTCCCGTTCCAGCGCCGTGATGCAGCCCGCTGACACCGCGCCAGCCAAACAGCGCGATCGCGCAGTCAGTCCTTGATCTGGCATACGCCATTGGCTTTGTTCTTACCGGTATACGAGACGTCAGGCGAGCCGTCCGGGTTGATCGACAACGATACGGTTACCCCGCCACCTTTGGCCTCGAAATAGTTGTCATTGAATTTCTTCAGCGTGGCTTCCTTGCCGTTGATGTAAACAGGCCCACCTTTATCGGCATGGACCTCGATATTGCCGGGGCATGTTGCGTTCAACAGCGGAATACCGGCGTGGGCAGCGCCCGATGCGGCAAGCAACAGGCCTAGTAACAAACGCTTCATTTGCAGTGTCCTCGTGGGGTTGTCGGGGTGCGCGCGTTAAAGCAGTCCTGCGATGGCGAAGAGGCTCATCGCTCGTTCGAGATGGTAGGCAAGCACATGCAGGGTCATCTCGCTACGCATTTTTTTCATTCCGTGCATCCAGTCCACCCGTTGGCGGGTATTGCTAGTGGGCGGCCTTTGACTGCCCAGCCCAATGACTTTCAGGAGCACTGCAAATGAACTTGAAATATTCCGCCTGCCTGCTTGCCTGCAGCCTCGCCCTTGCGCTGCCGCCCGCCCACGCCCAGACCGCGCTGCCAGAAGCGGTCAAAGTCCCTGATGGCCATCGCGTCCTGCTCGAAACCGTCGGCGTCGGCGAGATCACCTACGAGTGCCGCGACAAGGCCAACACCCCCGGTCAGACCGAATGGACTTTCGTCGGCCCCAAGGCAGTGCTCAATGACCGTACCGGTAAACAGGTGGGCGACTACTTTGGCCCACCCGCTACCTGGCAGGCCAAGGATGGCTCGAAGGTCACCGGTACCCAGCTGGCAGTGGCACCGGCGGACAAAGGCGCCATCCCCTATCAACTGGTCAAGGCCAACCCGGCCGAAGGCAAAGGCGCCATGCAAGGTGTCAGCTATATCCAGCGCCTGGCCACCCGCGGCGGTGTGGCGCCGTCAGTCGACTGCACGGCGCAGAACAAAGGTGCCAGGCAGGTCGTCCAGTACCAGGCTGACTATGTGTTCTGGACAGCCAAGTGACACGCACCTGACCCTACGCCCTGCGAGTGATGATCTACGCTCGATGGCAAGCCCCCCGGCTGGATGGCCGGGGTACTTGCCTTACACAAGGAAGCCACACACGTTGAACTCGCCGGCCGCCCCCTTCGACTTCCACCGCTGCCTGTTAGCCTGTGCACAGGGTGACCGGCGGGCCCTGCAGGCGCTCTACGATCACGAAGGCGCGCGCCTGCTGGGCGTTGCCCGGCGTATCGCACGTGACGACGCCACCGCAGAAGACATCGTCCACGATGCGATCATCCGCATCTGGACCCGCGCAGCCAGCTACGACCCGGCGCGCGGCTCGGCTCGAGGCTGGATCTACAGCATTACCCGCCACCTGGCGCTGAATTCGATACGCGATACCCGCCGTGAAACTGTACTGACCGATGCCGACACCGAAACTGCGTCAACATTGCACGGGAGGGTTGATGACCTTGACCTCTGGTCCGGCTCAGCAAAGATTTACCGCTGCCTGGAACAACTGCAGCCCGCACCGCAACGCTGCATCCTGCACGCCTACGTGGACGGCTGCAGCCACGCCGAGATAGCCGGTTTATTGGGCGCGCCACTGGGCACTGTCAAGGCCTGGATCAAACGCAGCCTCAAAGCGCTACGGGAGTGTCTGGAATGAAGCCCGATTCTGCCGAAGAACTGGACAGCCTCGCCGGGGAATACGTGCTGGGGACCTTGTCGCCGGAGCAATATGCCGCAACAGCCGAACGCCTGCGTACCGACCCCGCGCTTCGCGCCGCCGTGGATGCCTGGGAGGCCCGGCTGCTGGAGCTGACCGCGCTGTCTACCCCGCAGCCACCGAGCCCCCGCCTGTGGCGCCGTATCCAGCGCAGCCTCGATGAGCTACCCGCACCGCGCACGCAGGCTCGCTGGTGGCAACGCCTCGGCCTGTGGCAAGGGCTCAGCGCCGCAGGGCTTGCTGCAAGCCTGCTGCTGGCGTTTACCTTGCTGACCACGCCCCCCCCTACCACGGAATACCTGGTGGTACTGGTGGCGCCGAACAGCCAGGCCCCCGGCTGGGTGGTGCAGGCCAGCGACAGCCACATGATCGAACTGCTGCCGCTGGGTAAGGACAAGGTCCCCGACGGCATGGCCCTGCAGTTCTGGACCAAGGGCGAGCAATGGCGTGCTCCGGTTTCGCTTGGCCTGGTCAAACCGGGCGAACCCTATCGGGTTCCGCTGGAAAGTTTGCCACCCCTGGAGGCCAATCAACTGTTCGAGCTGACGCTGGAGAAAGCCGGTGGCTCGCCGACCGGTCTGCCGACAGGGCCGGTGAAGTTCATTGGTCGCGCGGTGAAAGTGATATGACACGACAGGGCCGCAGAACGCGACTGCGGCCTTCGCAAGCTGGACCTATGGTCAGGCGCGGATCACCTCAAGGCGATCCCGCCCAGCCTCTGTGATGGCGTTCTCTCCTTCATCGCTGATGCGATAACGTCCTGACACCATTTTGGTAATTGAGAACCGGACCAGCCCGCTTTGGGACAAGGCTTGGCCTGCTTCGAAGCTCATTGCCTGCTCCAGGTCGAAGATCTTGATTTCTCCGATTTTGTAGCGTGCAAACGCGACCAAGGCGTTATCCAGTTCTTGTTGACTGATCGTTGTAGCGACGTCCATTCGACCTCCCAGGTCATGAGAGCCCCGGTCCGTGGGGTTGGAGGCAACGAACCGGGTGGCTTGTTGAAGGCGGACCGTACTATGCAGTCACGGAAGTCGCTACTGGCTTTCCATCCATGCTGGATGGGTAGGCAGCAGGACACCCGCCACACCTACGGTCACTTCAGGCGCCGTCACCGCATGCCCCGTGTCACCTGCTTCGCGGGTAAACCCACTCGCAGAGCCGACCCCTGCGCCCTGCTCAGACCATGCTCATCGCCGCACGCAGCGCCAGCAGGTAGGTTTCGACACCAAACCCGCAGATCTGCCCGCGCACCACCTCGGCAAATACCGAGTGATGGCGGAATGGCTCCCTGGCATGAATGTTGGACATGTGCACTTCAACCACCGGCACTTCGATAATGGCCAACGCATCACGAATGCCGTAGCTGTAATGGGTCCAGGCACCGGCATTGATCAGCACGGCATCCACCCGGTCCTCATGGGCCTGATGGATGCGCTCGCACATGGCGCCCTCGAAGTTGCTCTGGAAGCTCTCGACCTGCGCCCCCAGCTTCTCGCCCAGGGCCTGTAATGCCTGGTCGATGTCGGCCAGGGTCGCTGTGCCGTACTGGCGCGGGTCGCGCTTGCCGAACATGTTGTAGTTGATGCCGTGCAGCATCAGTACATTGGCGACCATCGACCTACTCCAGGGGAATCGTCAGCTGATCGATCACCGCACGTGTGTCGGGCCGCACCCCGCGCCACCAGGCAAACGCCTCGGCGGCCTGCTCCACCAGCATGCCGACGCCATCGGCCAGGCGCGCCTGGCCCTGCTCGCGGGCCAGGCGCAGGAAAGGCGTGAGGCCTTTGCCATAGGCCAGCTCGTAGGCCAAGGCCGCCTCGCCCAGCACATCGGCCGGCAGTGGCGGCAAGTCAGCGGTCAGGCTCGCCGAGGTGGCGTTGACCACGATGTCGAACGATTGACCTTCCAGCGCTTCGTAGCGGCTGATGCGCAGACGCGAGTGATCGAGCTCGTTACGCAGCGCCAGCGCCTTGGCCATGTCCCGGTTGGCGATCACCAGCTCGCGAGGCCCCGCCTGCAGGAACGGCAGCAACGCCCCGCGCACCGCGCCGCCAGCACCCAGCAGCAGCACACGGCGGTTGCGCAGCGGCTCGCCAAGGTTCCGCTCGATGTCCCGCAGCAAACCGATGCCATCGAAGTTCTCGGCGACGATGCGGCCATCCTCGAACTTCAGCGCATTGGCCGCCCGTGCCAATTGCGCCCGCTCGCTGCGCCGGTCAGCCAGCTCGAAGGCACGCAGCTTGAACGGGGCAGTGATGTTCATGCCCTTCCCGCCTTCGCTACAAAACTGCAGTACCTGGGCTTCGAAGTCGTCCAGCGAGCCCTCGATAGCCCCGTATTCGAGCTGCTGGTTGCTGGCCTGGGCGAACAGGCCATGAATCAGCGGGGACTTGGTGTGATTGATCGGTCGGCCGATCACTGCGTAGCGGTCGCTCATCGTGCATCTCCGTGGGTAAACAACACGCCATCCGCCTGCAAGGCAGTGATTTCTTCAGTACTGAAGCCAAGCCCGGCGGCCACTTCGGCGTTGTGCTGGCCAAGGTCCGGGGCTACTTGGTGAATCGTGGTGTCGCAGTCGGAAAAGCGGAACGGCAGGTTGGCCAGGCGCAGCGTGCCGTAGCGTGGGTGCTGTTGCTCGATGACCATGTTGCGTGCCTGGATCTGCGGGTCGGCCAGCACCTCGTCGATGCGTTGGACCTTGGCACTGGGGATGTCGATGCCATCGAGCAACGCCAGGATCTCGGCCACCCGGCGCGCGCCAACCCAGTCGCGGACCACCGCCAGGATCGCCTCGCGATGGGCGTTGCGGCCGTTGAGGCTGTGGTAGCGGCAGTCGCTGCCGAACCCGGGCGGGCCGCCGTTAGCTTCGAGCATGGCCGCGAAGCGCTGCCAGGCATCGTCGACCTGGGCGGCGATCACCAGGTCGCCGTCGGTGGCGCGGAACACGCCGTACAGGGTCGAAGTGGGCATGTCGTGGCCGGTCTGCTGGGGCAACACAGTGCCACCGGACAGCGTGTAACACTGCACCGCGTATTCGTGCATCGACACCAGGGTGTCGTACAGCGCCATGTCGATGTGCTGGCCACGGCCACTGCTCACCCGGCCGAGCAGCGCGGCATTGATCGCCGCCACCGCGTGGATGCCGGTGTACATGTCGCCCAGGGAAATACGCAGCAGCGGCGGTGCCTCGCCCGGTACACCAACCATCTGCATGATCCCGCTCTTGGCTTCGGCGATCAGGCCGAAGCCGGCGCGGTGGGCGTCCGGCCCGGTATGGCCGTAGGCGGAAATCGAGCAGTACACCAGGCGCGGGTTGCGCGCCGACAGCTCGGCGTAGCCCAGGCCCAGCTTGTCCAGGGCGCCGGGGCGGTAGTTCTCGATGAACACGTCGGCCGAATCGGTCAGGCGCTGCATGAACGCCTTGCCGCGCGGGTCCTTCATGTTGACGCTGACGCCCTGCTTGCCCATGTTCAGCTGCAGGAAATAACCGCTCTGCTGGTCGTCCAGGGTGAACGCATGCTGGCGGCCAGCGTCGCCGCTACCCGGCCGCTCGACCTTGATCACCTCTGCGCCGAGCGCCGCCAGGCAACGGCCGACATAGGGGCCGGCGAGGAAGTGGCTGTAGTCAATGACGCGGATACCCGCCAATGGCAATGCCTGGCTCATGCTGCTGCCCTGCGCGGCACCATCAACCGGTGCTCGCCACGTTGCACGACTTCACCGTGCTGGTTGATCAGCTCCGAAGGCAGCACCACGATGCCCCAGCCAGGCCGGCTGTTGCTCGGGCGCATCGCCCCCACCCGCATGCGCACGTGGAGCACGTCGTTGACCTTGATCGGCAGCACGAAGTCCCAGGTCCAACCCAGCGACATGCCCGGCACGAAGCGGTACTCGCACTGGGTCTTCAGGCCGTCGGCGATCGACAGCCCGAACAGGCCGTGGGCGACCAGGCAGCCAAAATGGCTGGCGTTGGCGTAGGCCTCATCGACATGCACCGGGGTGTGGTCGCCGGTGAGGTCGGCGTAGGCCAGGATGCGTTCGCGGGTTACGGTGTAGGTCGGGCTGATGCACTCATCGCCTTCGCGGGCATCGTCCCAGTACTTTTCAATCACGCTCATGCCTGCACCTCCGCGCGCGGGTCGATGGCCAGTGCCTGGGCTACGCATTTGGCCGGCAGCGCCTGGATGAACTCCACCGCCAGGCCATCAGGCAGGCGCAGCCAGTTGCGGCCCTGGGGCATTTCGCTGACGCCAAAGCGCTGGGCGGCGGCCAGTGCCGCTTCCAGGTCTTCGCACATGATGCCCAGGTGCGCCAGGCGCCCTTCCGGGCCAGCGAAGTCCGGCTGGTGAATGAACTGCAGGCCGCCGAGTGTCCAGTACTGCGCCGGTTGCTCGACGTCACCCTGCACTTCACGCATGGTCATGCCGCACACCTCGCTGAAAAAGCGGATATGCCACTGAATGTCCTGTACCCAGAACGCCACGTGTTCGAGGTAGGCTTTTGGCTGGCTCATGGGGTTTCTCCCTTCTGGTGATCGGCCATGGCGCGCTCGATACCCTTGATGCAGGCCACCAGGGTCGCGTTGACCGGCGTGGCCACGCCATGGCGCTGGCCCCAGCGCACGACGGAGCCGTTGATGAAGTCGATTTCGGTGATCGAGTTTTTTTCCAGGCTCTGCAGCATCGAGGTGCGGAAGCTCGCCGGCAGGCCTTCGGCGGCCAGTGACCAGGCAGCCTCAGGGCTGGTCAGGCTCAAGCGGATGCCGGCGCGCTCGGCTACGGCGATGGCCTCGGCCACGGCGGCCTTGGCGGTGCTTTCCAGCAGCGGCTCGCTGTACAGCTGGCCGTAGCTGAGCATGGTGATGCCGCTCAACGCACCGGTGGCGACGTTGACCAGCAGCTTGTCCCACATGGTGCCGAGGATGTTGTCGCTGACCGTGGTGGCCAGCCCGGCATTGTTGAACGCTTCGGCGATGGCCTGCGCGCGGGGCGTCAGCCGGCCGTCGAGCTCACCGATGAAGGTCTGTTTGCCGGCCACACCGGCGCGGATCGAGCCCGGCGCGAGGAGCACGCCGCCGACATAGGTCTTGCCAGCCAGCACCCGCTCGCGACCCACCACTTCGGCCAGGATGTCCTCGTGGCCGAGCCCGTTCTGCAGCGACAGCACCAGCGTCTGCGGGCCTATCAGCGCGAGGGCACCGGCGATGGCCTCGGCAGTGTGAAACGACTTCACCAGCACCACCACCAAATCGGTCACGCCAACGTCTTCGGCTTCGATGGCTGCGTTGACCGGTACATAGCGCTCGCCCCGTTCGTCCTGCACCCGCAGCCCATGCTGGTTCATCGCCTCGACGTGCGCGCGGCCGCGGTTCAGCAGCCAGGTTTCATGCCCTGCCTCGCTCAGGGCCGCGCCAATGGCGCAACCCAGTGCACCGGCGCCCAGAATGCAGATTTTCACGTCGCAGACCTCCTGTGATTTGCGATCACCTTATGCAGCAGGGTTTATTTGCGCTATACAATGGCCTCAATACAGCTATTGAGATTTTCAATAATGACTCGCCTGGAGGCCCTGCCCGAACCCAAGCTGCTGCAGCTGTTCGACGTGCTGTACCAATGCCGCAGCGTGACCCGTGCCGCCGAACAGCTGGGGCAGAGCCAGCCGACCATCAGCATCTGGCTGGCGCGCCTGCGCGAGCAATTGAACGACCCGCTGTTCGTGCGCACGCCGGGCGGCATGGCCCCTACCCCGCGCGCCGATCAGCTGATAGGGCCGTGCCGCGAGGTGCTGGAATCGCTGCGCCGGCTGACCGCCTGGGAGCCGCAGTTCATCGCCGCCACAGCGCAGCGGCGTTTTCGCCTGTGTGTCAGCGATGCCAGCCACATCACCTTGCTGCCCAGCATCCTCAACCATCTGCGCAGCCATGCGCCGGGTATCCGCCTGGAGGCGGCGCGGATCGACGGCAATACCGAGAGCGCGCTGGAATCGGGTGAAGCGGACCTGGCCATCGGCTTCGTGCCCTGGCTGGGCGGGGGGATGTATCAGCAGGTGCTGTTCGAGCAGGACTGGGTGTGCCTGAGCAACCCGCAGCATCCGCGCCTGGGCAATGGCATGAGCCTGGAGCGGTATCGGGCCGAGGGGCATGTGCAGATCAGTTTCGGCACCGGGCAGAAGCTGCTGGAAGCGGGATTGGCGCGGGCCGGGATCGAACGGCGGATCATGCTGGAGCTGCCAGCGTTTCTCGGGTTGGGGAAGATAATCGGAACTACCGACCTACTGGGCACCTTGCCGCGGCATATCGGGCAGACACTGGCCGATATGCATGGGCTACAGGTCCATGACTGCCCGTTCGAAGTGGAGGGATTCACGGTCAAACAGCATTGGCATGCCCGCTATCATCAGGACAATGGAAATCGATGGTTGAGGGAAGTCGTTCGCGGATTGTTTCAGTAAGCCCGCCAAGCATGATCCCGTTTCGGCTTAGATAACAGGTCTGATTTAGGCCATCCGCTCTGGCCGCACGCCTATCTTCGCGAAGGATGGGCTTGGGTCGTAAATTGGCATTCACGACCGGCAGCTCTCGGCCCAGACTGTGTGAAAACGCTTGGCGCGATCCGACTGGTAAGAAAACGACCAGAATTTCGCGCTCCTGCGCGAAATCTGGGTTAGCTGAATAACCAATCCATTTCAGATTTCACGTACGCTCGCGCTCTTCAGAGAACCGCTTGGGTTTTCACACAGCCTGGACCCGAAGCGGACGTAGTCAACCCTGATAATTTGCCGCTTGGCGAGCGACACCTTCACTTATGGAAGAGCAAGCTCTTTTACCCTAATGCGGCGGCGAATGCTTCTGGCGTGGGGCTCTCCTGCCATTGTGCGATAGCTCCCGGCAGCACCAGCCATGGCTGCTTTCGCCGAGTCCAGATATGCGCAACCGGCTCGAAGCGCTCAGCCCCTTCCAGGATGCCGGCCCGTACCACTCGCATGCCGGGTACTGCCGTCGTCTCGTTGAACAGCCGGGTATGACATGTACCGCAGGCATGTTGGGTAGACGTTTGACCTTGGTGTTCATGCTCAAAGATCGCCGTTTCGCCAGACACCTGAACAGCCGAAGCCGCGCTCAGCATGTGCAGACCAAACGCACTGCCGCTCCAGCGCTGGCAGTTCAAACAGTGGCAGGCATACAGCGGCGGCAATTGCCGCGCCACGATCTCAAGGGTGACTTGCCCACATCGGCACTGACCGGTGATTCTCATGCGTTAGTTCCTTACAATGACGCCCGGAAAAATGTGGGCGAATGATCGCTTTTCACAGGCTCGGGCAGAAGATCAAATTAGGAGCAACTGTTGGCCAAGAATGTATGAGCGGTATTGAATGGGAAAGCCAGCGTGTATTTCTCGCCGTGGTGCGCTCTGGTAGCCTGAGCGGCGCCGCGAAGCTGCTGGGTATCGCCCAGGCCACTGCGCGCCGGCGCCTCGACTGTCTTGAACACGCTCTCGGTGTGAGTCTGTTCACCCGCACACCTCAAGGACTGACGCCTACTGCCGGAGCGCAGCGCCTGATCGAACATGTGGAGGCCATGGATCTGGCCGCGCAAACCTTCAACCGCATGGCCAGCTCTGAAGCGTCGATGGATCACGGTACAGTCCGGCTTGCCTGTGGCGAGTTGCTTGGCGTCGAAGTATTGCCCGACCTGCTGCGCCCTTTCCATTACGAATACGTCGGACTCAAACTTGAGCTGAGCATAAGCGATGCCCTTGAAGACATCGCCAGGCTGCAATCGGATATTGCGGTGCGGCTGATGCGGCCCAATGAAGCGGATATCACGGTGCGGCGTGTCGGCAGTTTGCAGATTGGCATCCATGCCAGTGCCGGGTGCCTGGAGCGCTACGGTAATCCAGCCTCCCTGCTGTCGCTGCGCCAGCGACCGCTGATCGGGCCAGACAGACGCTCAGCGGATTTGCGTCGGTTTATCGACTCTGGTCTGTGCGATGCCGACCAGCATTTCGCCATTGCCTCTGATCATCACCTTGCTCAGCTGGCCGCTCTGAGAGCGGGCTTAGGCTTCGGACTCTGCCCGACGCAAATCGCAAAATCGCACGGCCTGGTACATGTGCTACCACACGATTTTGGATTTGAGGTTGAGGTGTGGATCGCAATGCACAATGACCTGCGCAAAATTAACAGGATCGCTCAGGCGTTCGAGGTTCTTGGAGAGCAGTTACATCAGTATCTATGCTTGGCCGATCAGTGAGCAGCGTAGGCCGTGGCATCCACTGCTTTGTCTAAACGGCTGCAATGGGTCGGTTAGCGCCTCTGGGCCGAGTTGGCCATCCTTGCCCTCCCTCAGATGGAGGACAAGCCATGAAAGCTATTACAACCAACAGACGTCAGCCTTGGAACAAAGGGAAACTGGTCGGGCAGAAAGCCCCGCTTCGACTGAAAGATATCTGGGCCATTCGGGTGAGGCTTCAAATCGCGCAAGACACTCGTGATTTAGCTCTCTTCGATTTGGCCATCGACAGCAAGCTGCGAGCCTGCGATCTGACCAAGCTTCGCGTACGCGACGTTGCTCATGGGGAGCACGTGTCATCACGAGCAATGGTGATGCAGCAGAAAACCCAGCGCCCCGTACAGTTTGAGATTACAGAGCAAACGCGGCTGGCCCTTGAGGCCTGGATACATCAAGCTCGTCTTCATAGCGAGGATTGCCTTTTTCCAAGCCGGCTACACGCCTCAGTGCATCTCTCCACTCGGCAGTACGCCCGAATCGTCAAAGCGTGGATAAAGGCTATTGGCCTTGACCCAGCAATGTACGGTACCCACACGATGAGACGTACGAAGGCATCATTGATCTATCGCAGGAAAAAAAACTGAGGGCAGTTCAACTCCTGCTCGGCCATACGAAGCTTGAAAGCACGGTGCGATACCTAGGTATTGAAGTCGATGACGCATTGGAGGTGGCGCAGCAGACGGAGGCCTGAGAGGCCTACAGCGGCGGTCGAGTTATGACCGTCGCTGTCCGACCCATAGCGGACGTTGCGAAGAGAGGCCGCACCGAGAGGCACGCGTAACTTCAGCGTGTCACTGCCAGCACCGCTCGTATTTCTTGAACTACCAGCTTTTCGACGCCTGCCTCATCCGCCCGAATCGAGTGAACTGCACAGCATGCGGCGGAGTTACCAACGGAACATCGATAGACCGCGATAACACTGCCTGGCCCCAATCCGGTATGCCCAGCCAACATCAGATCATCCTCGATTCCGCCTCGCATCATGCCGAGCGCGTAACCAGGCGCCAACCAAGGCCGACCTGTCATTGGGCCACCCAGTACTCGCGTCGTCTGCATTTCCCGAAGCAGATTGTCCGGTAGGAGATCTCCAGCAAGCACGCCATCTAGGAGCCAGGCAGCTTGTGAAACAGGGCCAATCAGCAATCCGTGATATACCCAGCCGGGGTCGTAACTCAACGACCTGTCCAGGTACTTCCCATTCAGATCAGCACGTTCCGTTGCCAAGCGAACCGTCGATATGTCGAGCGGCCTCAGTACTTGCTGCTTGAGAGCGTCTGCGAGCGACAGATCGGCAGCACGCTCGATGATCTGGGCTACCAGCATGAAACCAACATTCGAATAATGCCAACCCGTACCAGGGCTGTATCGGAGTCGGTGCCCATCCAGGCGCTCCATCATTTCGCCTACGGGCCATGCAGACTCATGATTGGCTACGGCGGCGTGATACTCGGGAAGTTCGCCATAGTCCGCCAGGCCCGCCTCGTGACGCAGAAGTTGGCGCAAAGTGAAATCACCCTCGGGAAGCGAAGCATCCAAGTCGAGCCTACCGTCGCGCACTAACGTCAGGGCTGTCGCGGCTAACACCGTTTTCGTGAAACTCCACCAGGGTAAGAGAGGTTCGTCCTGCAGGGGTGGCGTTATCAATCGGCCGTCGATAAGGGTAGAGATCAGCATCGAGTACTCGGGCGAGAATGACAGTTGAGTCTGGAGATTGGGCGAC